>NZ_JBIATA010000018.1:0-22717 GCF_042891295.1 Streptomyces sp. NPDC001902
CCGCTACGACAAACGCGCCTACACCTACCTCGGAACCGTCACCGTCGCAGCCCTGATGATCTGGCTCCGCACATGATCCAAGAAACAGAACCTAGTCCTCCGCCGACCCGGGGCCGGGCCGGCCGGGCTCGATTGTCGGTGGCCCGGCCTAGGGTGGGGACGACACAGGCACCCGCGACGAGAGACTGGAA
This sequence comes from Streptomyces sp. NPDC001902, assembly GCF_042891295.1. Lineage (NCBI taxonomy): Bacteria > Bacillati > Actinomycetota > Actinomycetes > Kitasatosporales > Streptomycetaceae > Streptomyces > Streptomyces sp. NPDC001902. The sequence continues at coordinate 192 of NZ_JBIATA010000018.1, forward strand.
GTCCCCATGACGACCCTTTCCGACCGTCCGAACACCGCGCTGCTCGTCATCGACGTGCAGAACGGGGTGGTGGCCGGCTCCCACAACCGGGACGACGTCATCGCCAACATCAACACCCTGCTCGGCAAGGCGCGGGCGGAGGACGTTCCCGTGATCTGGGTGCAGCACTCGGACGAAGGCCTGCAGAAGGGCAGCGAGAGCTGGCAGTACGTGCCGGAACTCGTGCGCGAGGAGCCGGAGCCGCTGATCCACAAGCGCTACGGGGACTCCTTCGAGGACACCGAGCTGGAGGCGGTGCTCGCCGACCGCGGCGTGGGCCGGCTCGTCGTCACGGGTGCCCAGACCGACGCCTGCGTCCGCTCGACCCTGCACGGCGGGCTCGTCCGGGGCTACGACGTCACGCTCGTCGGCGACGCGCACACCACGGAGGACCTCAGCGCCTACGGGGCGCCGGCCCCGGAGTTGGTGATCGCGCACACCAACCTCTACTGGCAGCACCAGAGCGCCCCCGGGCGCCGCGGCGGCACCGTCGGTACCGCGGACGTCTCCTTCGCCGCGGACGGGACGGCCTGAGCCCTCCGGGGCCGGGCGCCCGCTCTTCCTCATGGGCCATGAGGGCGGATGCCGGACGTCGTCCGGCGTCCGCCGCCCCCCAGATCATGGCCCGTCAGCGGGCGCCGTGTCCCGCGTGCACCGCCGCGGCGTGGATCGGTCCCGTCGTGCCGCTGAGCGGGGACCCGGAGCCGCCGCGCCTCCCGGCGATGATCTCGGCGGCGATGGAGACCGCCGTCTCCTGAGGTGTGAGGGCGCCTATGTCGAGGCCGATCGGCGAGCTGAGGCGGGCGAGTTCGGCGTCGGTCAGGCCCGCGTGCCGGAGTCGTCCGAGGCGGTCCTCGTGGGTGCGCCGGGAACCCATCGCCCCGACGAAACCCAGTAAGGGGAGGCGCAGGGCCACCTCCAGCAGCGGCACGTCGAACTTCGGGTCGTGGGTGAGGACGGCCACCATCGTCCGGGCGTCGACGCGGCCCGCGGCGGACTCCGCGGCGAGGTAACGGTGCGGCCATTCGACGACGACCTCGTGGGCGTCGCGGAAGCGGGCCGCGGTGGTGAACACGGGGCGCGCGTCGCAGACGGTGACGCGGTGGCCCAGGAGCGCGCCCTGACGGGCGAGCGCGGCGGCGAAGTCGGTGGCGCCGAAGACCAGCAGGCGGGGCGGCGGCGCGTAGGAGCGGACGAAGACCCGCCGTTCGCCGTAGCGGCGCTGCGCGCTCGTGCCGCGGGCCAGCATGGCGCGGGCGTCCCCGGCCACAGCCTCGTCGAGGACGGCGGAGCCGAGGCCGCCCGAGCGTGCCCCGGGGCGCACCACCATGCGGGTCCCGGCACCCGGACCGGCGACGACCGTGGCCACCGCGACCGCCCGGCCCGCCGCCATGTCGTCGAGGACGGCGGGCAGTTCGGGGAAGGTGGCCGGGGAGACCGGCTCGACGAAGACGTCGATGGTGCCGCCGCAGGTGAGGCCGACGGCGAAGGCGTCGTCGTCGCTGATCCCGTACTGGTGCAGCTGCGGCGTCATCGTACGGACGACCTCCCGCGCCACCTCGTACACGGCGGCCTCGACGCATCCGCCGGACACGCTCCCGGCGACGTCGCCCTCGGCGGACACAGCCATCGCCGCGCCCGGGGGACGGGGCGCGCTGCGGTAGGCGGCGACGACGGTGGCGAGTCCGATCGTGCGTCCGGCCGCGTACCAGGCCCGGAGCGGGTCCGCGAGCTCTCGCACCGCGGGCCTCAGACGAGCCAGACGATGAGCAGGACGAGCACGACGACCGCGACCGCGGCCGGGATCGCCCGCTTGAGCACGGCGCCCTTGGCGACGCCCATGAGGTCGATCGGCTCGGGTTCCGCCGTGGGCCGCACCGGGCCGGGTGCCGGCCCGGGCGCGGGTGCCGGGCCTTCGGCGTCGCCTTGCGAGCGGCTCTCCGCAGTCCCTTCCCCGCCTCCTTCCCGTTCCGCCTCGGCGCTCTCCGCAGCCGGAGGCGTCGAGGGCGCCGGTGCCGCGGCCGACGGCTCGGTGGCGTCCCCGCCGCTCCCGCCACCCCCGCCGACCGCGGCGGGCTCGGGAGCGCGCTCCTGCGCCAGTTGCCGCTCCAGGGCCTCCACGAACTGGCCCAGCAGCTTCCTGCTGACCTCTTCGATCATGCCCTTGCCGAACTGCGCGACCTTCCCGGTGACCGTCAGCCGGGTCTCCACCGTCACCATCGTCGCCTCGCCCTCGGGAACCAGCCGCGCGGTGATGCGCGCGTCGGCGTTGCCCTGGCCCCGGGCGTCACGACCGCGCGCCCGCAGCACAGCGGTCCGGCTCGCGGCGTCCTGCTCCTCGAAGGCGGCGGTGCCCTTGTACTGGACGGTCACCGGACCGACCTTCACCTTCACGAGGCCGTTGTACGTGTCGCCGTCCCGCCCGGTGAGCTGGGCGCCCGGCATACACGGCGCGATCCGCTCGACGTCGGTGAGCAGGGCCCAGGCCTGGTCCGGCGGCAGGCTCACTCGGAACTCGTTGGTGAAGTCCATCGAGGGCAGACCTCTCTTCCGGTCGTGGCGTCATCGGCGGTCCCGGACGGTGCCCACACCTTGGGCCCGCCGTCGCGGGCCGTCAACGCGCAGTTCAGCGTTCGCTTAAGACGCCGGTCGCGGGGCCGCCCGGGAACCCGCACGCCCGGGTCGTCAGCTCCAGAGCGTGACGTGGACGGGCGGCCGGAACTCCGTGAGCGGGACGCCGTTGGAGCGGGCGAGCAGGGCCTGCGTGGCGGCGGGGGTGGTGACGAACCGGCACAGGGCGGCGGCGACCGCGGAGCGGCGGTCGGAGGCGAGGGTGCTCGCGTACAGCATCCCGTTGATCGGCATGCCGAGGACGTCGAGGACGACGAGGTGCGAGCGCCGCAACTCCTCGCGCACGACGTGCAGCAGGGCCAGCGTCACCCCGTCGCCCGCGGCGACGGCGTTGAGCGAGGCGGTCACGCTCGGGAAGGCGGTGGCCTTGGCGGGGTCGACGCCGATGCGGGCGAGGAAGGCACCGGCGAGGGTGTCGGGGTCCATGCCGGCGGGGCCGAAGAGCCAGGGCTCGCGACCGAGCCGCCCGGGGGCGATACGGGAGTGCTGCCGCAACGGGTGACCGGGCGCCGCGACGACGACCAGCTGGAAGCGGAGGAAGGGCACGGACTCGATCGCCGGGTGCGGGGCGGGCGCGGGCCCGATCGTGACGTCGGCCCTGCGGTCTCTGAGCAGTTCGCCGAAGACCCCGACGGGGACCGCCAGCGTGTCGGCGTCCAGGTCGGGCTGGCGCCGTCCGAAGGACGCGAGAAGGGCGGGCAGCACCTGCTCGGCACCGGTCTCGGTGGACGCCACGCGCAGTTGCACGGTGCCGGCGCTGGCCTGCCGTACGCGGTGGCGGGTCTCCTCGGCCAGGCCGACGATCTCGGCGGCTCCCGCGGCCAGGCGCTGTCCGCCCGGGGTGAGGCTGATGCCGCCGCCCGCGCGGATGAAGAGGACGTCGCCCAGCTCGCGGCGGAGCGCCGCGACGGCCCCGGACACCGCGGGCTCGGTGACGCCCAGCGACTCGGCGGCAGCCTTGACCGATCCCAGTCGGGCCACGGCGACGAAGGCCCTCAACTGCGTGAGCGTCATGGGGACATTACATCTGTTCGAGCGTCAACTGTCTCAGTCCGGATTAACCATTCTCTTCAGTTGCCGTTGACCGACCCCGCCCGCGGCGCGAGTGTTCCCCCCACATGCACCCCGCATCGACCCACACCGACGACCGTCCGGGCAGGGAAGGAGGGTGCCGTGCAGGTACCCGCTTCGTTCGAGTACCAACGGGCGCAGAGCGTGGAGGAGGCCCTGGAACTGCTGGGGCGCTTCGGCGAGGAGGCCAGGGTCCTCGCGGGAGGGCACAGCCTGCTCCCCATGATGAAGCTGCGTCTGGCCGGGCCGGAGGTGCTCGTCGACATCAACGACCTCACCGAACTCGACCACATCGACGAGACCGCCGGCGAGCTGCGGGTCGGCGCCCTCACCCGGCACCGCACCCTGCTGGAGTCGCCGCTGGTCGGCCGGCACTTCCCGATCATCCACGACGCCGAGCGGGTGATCGCCGACCCGCCGGTCCGCAACCGCGGCACCATCGGCGGCTCGCTGTGCCAGGCCGACCCGTCCGAGGACCTGTCGGCGGTGTGCGCGGCGCTGCACGCGGTCGCCGTGATCCGCGGCTCGGACGGCGAACGCACCGTCGCCATGGCCGACTTCCACCGCGGACCGTACGAGACGGCGGTCGGCGCCGGGGAGATGCTCACCGAGGTGCGCTTCCCGGTCCTGGCCCACTCCGGCAGCGCCTACGAGAAGCTGGAGCGCAAGGCCGGTGACTGGGCGGTGGCGGCGGCCGGGGTGGCGCTCTCCCTCGACGACGGTCGCATGACGCACGTCGGGGTGGGTCTGGCGGCGGTCGGCGCCGACGGGCTGCACGCGGAGGCGGTACAGGAGCTGCTGGAGGGCCGTGAGCCGTCGCCGGAGCTCGTCGAGGAGGCCGGGCGCGTGGCGTCGGCGAGCTGCTCGCCCGTCACCGACAGCCGTGGACCGGCCGAGTACAAGCGGCATCTGGCCGGAGAACTGACCAAGAGGGCCCTGCGGCGCGCCGTCGCCCGGGCCACCGCCCCGGCCGCGGCCGCGAAGGAGGGATGACGGACGTGCGGATCACGGTGAACGTCAACGGCGAGGACCACACCCGTGAGGTGGAGGCCCGCCATCTGCTCGTCCGGTTCCTCCGCGACGACCTGGAGCTGACCGGGACGCACTGGGGCTGCGACACCAGCAACTGCGGCACCTGCGTGGTGCTGATGGACGGCGAGCCGGTCAAGAGCTGCACGGTCCTGGCCGCCATGGCCGAGGGTCATGAGATCCGCACCGTCGAGGGGCTGGCCGACGGCGACCGCCTCGACCCGGTGCAGCAGGGCTTCATCGAGGAGCACGGGCTGCAGTGCGGCTTCTGCACCCCGGGGATGATGCTCAGCGGCCGGGCGCTGCTGGACCGCAACCCCGACCCGTCCGAGGACGAGGTCCGCGAGGCCATCTCGGGGCAGCTGTGCCGGTGCACGGGCTACCTCAACATCGTCAAGGCCATCCGGTGGGCCGCCGCCCACGAGGCCGGCAGCCGTGCGGAAGCGGGGAGCCAGGCATGACCACCGTCGAGGAACCCGCCGCGCCCGCCGCCGAGGAGCGGCCGATCGGCTTCGGCCGGATGAAGCGCAAGGAGGACCCGCGCTTCGTCCGCGGCAAGGGCCGTTACGTGGACGACGTGAAGCTGCCGGGCATGCTGCACGGCGCGGTGCTGCGCAGCCCGTTCGCACACGCCCGGATCGTGTCCATCGACACCTCCGCCGCCGAGGCGCACCCCAAGGTCAAGGCCGTGATCACCGGGGAGACGCTGGCCGGGCTCGGGCTGGCGTGGATGCCGACGCTGTCGATGGACACCCAGGCGGTGCTCGCCACCGACAAGGTCCGCTTCCAGGGCCAGGAGGTCGCCTTCGTCGTGGCCGAGGACCACTACGCGGCCCGCGACGCGATCGAACTGATCGACGTGGACTACGAGCCGCTCGACCCCGTCATCGACGCCCGCCGCGCCCTCGACCCGGCCGCTCCGGTCATCCGTGACGACCTGGAGGGCCGTACCGACAACCACATCTTCGACTGGGAGGCCGGCGACCGGGCCGCCACCGACGAGGTGTTCGCCGGTGCCGACGTCGTCGTCGAGCAGACGATGCTCTACCCGCGCGTGCACCCCGCGCCGCTGGAGACCTGCGGCGCGGTGGCCTCCATGGACCCGGTCGACGGCAAGCTGACGCTCTGGACGACCACCCAGGCGCCGCACGCGCACCGCACGCTGTACGCGATGGTCGCGGGGCTGCCCGAGCACAAGATCCGGGTCATCTCCCCGGACATCGGCGGCGGCTTCGGCAACAAGGTCGGCATCTACCCCGGGTACGTGTGCGCGGTCGTCGGCTCGATCGTCACGGGCAAGCCGGTCAAGTGGGTGGAGGACCGCTCGGAGAACCTGATGAGCACCTCGTTCGCCCGCGACTACCACATGACGGGTCAGATCGCGGCGACCCGCGAGGGCCGCATCCTCGGTGTGCGCGTCAAGGTCCTCGCCGACCACGGCGCCTTCAACTCCACGGCGCAGCCGACGAAGTACCCGGCGGGCTTCTTCCACATCTTCACCGGCTCGTACGACATCGAGGCGGCGCACTGCGAGGTCACCGGCGTCTACACCAACAAGGCGCCGGGCGGCGTCGCCTACGCCTGCTCCTTCCGCGTCACCGAGGCGGTGTACCTGATCGAGCGCATGGTGGACTGCCTCGCGGCCGAACTCGGCGCCGACCCCGCAGAACTGCGGATGCTCAACCTGCTGCGGCCCGAGCAGTTCCCATACCGGAACAAGACCGGCTGGGAGTACGACTCGGGCGACTACCCGGCGTGCCTGCGCAAGGCCATGGACCTCGCCGGCTACGAGGAGCTGCGCCGAGAGCAGGCGGAAAAGCGCGGGCGCGGTGAACTCATGGGCATCGGGCTGTCGTTCTTCACCGAGACGGTGGGCGCGGGCCCGCGCAAGCACATGGACATCCTGGGCCTGGGCATGGCCGACGGCTGCGAGCTGCGCGTCCACCCCACGGGCAAGGCCGTGGTGCGGCTGAGCGTGCAGACGCAGGGGCAGGGCCACGAGACGACGTTCGCGCAGATCGTCGCCGAGGAACTGGGCATCCCGCCCGAGGACATCGACGTGGTGCACGGCGACACCGACCAGACGCCCTTCGGGCTCGGCACCTACGGCTCCCGCTCCACCCCCGTGTCCGGCGCGGCCGCCGCGCTGGTGGCCCGCAAGGTGCGGGACAAGGCGCGGATCATCGCGGGGGCGATGCTGGAGGTGTCGCCCGAGGACCTGGAGTGGACCAAGGGCCGCTGGTCGGTCAAGGGCGACCCGGCGATGACCAGGACGATCCAGGAGATCGCGCTGGCCGCGCACGGCGCCCTGGAGCTGCCGGAGGGCGTGGAGGGCCATCTGGAGGCCACCACGGTCTACAACCCGCCCAACCTGACCTACCCGTTCGGGGCGTACATCTGCGTGGTCGACGTCGACCCGGGCACGGGCGCGGTGAAGGTGCGGCGCTTCATCGCGGTGGACGACTGCGGGACGCGCATCAACCCCATGATCATCGAGGGGCAGGTGCACGGCGGCCTCGCGGACGGGGTCGGCATGGCGCTGATGGAGTTCATCGGCTTCGACGAGGACGGCAACTGCCTGTCCGGCTCCTTCATGGACTACCTGCTGCCGACCGCGCTGGAGGTGCCGGCCTGGGAGCTGGGGCACACCGTCACACCGTCCCCGCACCACCCGATCGGCGCCAAGGGCATCGGCGAGTCCGCGACCGTCGGCTCGCCTCCCGCGGTGGTCAACGCGGTGCTCGACGCGATCGGCGTGCGTCACGCCGACATGCCGCTCACGCCCGGCCGGGTGTGGCAGGCGATGCGGCACGGCCAGGTCGAGGCGCCGCAATGAGCCAGGCCCCGCTGCTGGACGCGCGGATCGCCGAACTCACCGCGCGCCACGTCCCGTTCGTCCGGGCGACCGTGGTGCGCGCCCGCCGCCCGGCGAGCGCGCGCCCCGGCGACACCGCCGTGGTGCTGGAGGACGGCCGGATCGAGGGGTTCGTCGGCGGCGTCTGCGCGGAGGCCACGGTCCGCGCGCAGGCGCTGCGGACGCTGGCCAGCGGCGAGGCGCTGCTGCTGCGGATCTCCCCGCAGGCGGCGGACGAGGGCGCCGGAGTGGAGCCCGAGGCGGAGGACGGAGCACTGAGCCTGCGCAACCCGTGCCTGTCGGGCGGGGAGCTGGAGATCTTCCTCGAGCCGCGGCACCCCGTCCCGCGCGTCCTGGTGCTGGGCGACACGCCCATCGCCCGGGCCCTGACCGGCTTCGGCCCCGCCCTCGGCTACGAGGTCGCGGGGCCGCCCGCGGGCGGGTTCACCGCGCAGTCGCCGGCCGGGGTCCACGCGGTCGTGGTGGCCTCGCACGGGCGTGACGAGGAGGCCGCGCTGACGGCGGCGGTGCGCGCGGGCGTGCCGTACGTGGGGCTGGTGGCCAGTCCCCGGCGCGGGGCGGCGGTGGTCGCCGGGCTGGACCTGACGCGGGAGCAGCGGGACGCGGTCCGTACGCCCGCGGGCCTGTGGATCGGCGCCCGTACGCCGGGCGAGATCGCGCTGTCCATCCTCGCCGAGGTGGTCGCCTCGGTACGGGGCGGGGACGAGGCGCACGTCGCACCCCCGGTGGGCGAGCCGCCCGCCGCGGGGGACCCCGCACCGCCCACCGCGCCGGACCCGGTCTGCGGGATGACGGTGGCCGCCGTACCGGACACCCCGCACTCCGACGCTGGGGGCGAGCGCCGCTGGTTCTGCTGCGCGGGCTGCCGTACGGCGTTCGAGGCCGACCCCGGCCGCTACGCGGAGGCGCGGTGAGCACGTTCACGCAGGAGCGCGTCCCCGACCCCGCCGGTCTGCGCCGGGCGCTCGACGAGCGCGGCTACCTCGCGGACCCCGGGCTGGTCACCGCGCTGTTCCTGGCGCTGCGGCTGCCGCAGCCGCTGCTGCTGGAAGGCGAGGCCGGGGTCGGCAAGACGGAGGCGGCGAAGGCGCTCGCCGGTGTGCTGGGCGGCCCGCTGGTGCGGCTGCAGTGCTACGACGGCCTCGACGCGGCGGAAGCGCTGTACGAGTGGAACCACGCGCGCCAGCTGCTGGGCATCCGGCTCGCCGAGTCGCGCGGCGAACGGCTCGCCGAGGCCGACCTGTTCACGGAGGAGTACCTGCTGCGGCGCCCGGTGCTGACCGCGCTCACCCATCCCGGCCCGGAGCCCGCGGTGCTGCTGATCGACGAGATCGACCGGGCGGACGACGACTTCGAGGCCTTCCTGCTGGAGGTCCTCGCCGAGTCGGCCGTGACGATCCCGGAGTTCGGCACCGTCCGTGCCGTGGTGCCGCCCGTGGTGGTGCTCACCTCGAACCGCACCCGTGATCTGCACGACGCCCTCAAGCGGCGCTGCCTCTACCACTGGATCGACTACCCCGACCCCGAGCGCCTGGTGCGGATCGTCCGCCGCCGGGTGCCCGGGACCTCGGCGGAACTCGCGGAGGCGATCTCCGCGGCGGTGCGGCGGCTGCGCGGCCTGGAGATCCAGAAGGCCCCGGGCATCGCCGAGAGCATCGACTGGCTCGCGGCGCTCGCCCTGCTCGGCGTACGGCGCCTGGACGCCGAGGCCGCGGGGGCGACCCTGGGCACGCTGCTGAAGTACCGGGAGGACCAGGAACTGGTGCGGGACCGGGGCCTGGAGTGGCTCGTGGGCAGCGGCCGTGACGCCTGAGCCGGTGTCCGGGCCGGCACGGCCGCTGCCGCTGCCGCTGCCGCTGTTCGACACGGCGGAGTTCGGCGGCCGGCTCGGCGAGACGCTGCGCCGCGCGGGCCTGCCGGTCACCCCCGAGCGGACGGTGTGCTTCCTGCGGTCGTTGCGACTGGTGCCGCCGGTGGACCGGGAGGCCCTGTACTGGACGGCGCGGCTGGCCTTCGTGACCGACCGGGAACTCGTCGCGCCCTTCGAGCGGGTCTTCGAGGGTGTGTTCGGCGGGCTCGGGGGCCTCACCGCGGAGCGCGGCGACCGTACCGCCGCTCCCCCGGACGCCGCCGAGGACGCCGCGCGGGTGGCCCCGTCCCCCGGTGCCCGCACGGCACCGGGCCCGTCCCCCGCCGGGACGGGGCCGGCACGCACGGTGGCCGGCCCCCGCACCGGGGAGGAGGCGGACGGCCCTGCGGGGACGGTGCCGACGCTGGGCAGCACCGCGGAGGTCGTCGCCCACAAGGACTTCGCCGCCCTGGACGCGGCGGAACTGGCCGCCCTGGACCGGCTGATGGAGCTGATCGTGCTGCGCACCCCGCTGCGCAGGACCCGGCGCCGCGACACCGACCCCCACGGCCCCCGGGTGGACCCGCGCCGGACGCTGCGCGCGATCCGCACGACGGGGCTGGAGCCCGTGCGCCTGGCCCGCTCGCGCCCCCGGCTGCGGCGCCGTCCGCTGGTGCTGCTCTGCGACGTCTCGGGCTCGATGGAGCCGTACGCCCGCGCCTACCTCAGGCTCTTCCCCCGCGCGGCGGCGGTCGGTGTGGCCGCCGAGGTCTTCGTCTTCGCCACGCGTCTGACCCGCCTCACCCCGGTGCTGCGCCGCTCGGGGCGGAGCGGGGTGGACGCGGCGCTGCGCCGGGCGGGGGCCGCCGCGTCGGACTGGTCGGGCGGCACCCGGATCGGGCACGCGCTGGCGGAGTTCAACGACCGCTTCGGCCGCCGCGGCATGGCACGCGGCGCGATCGTCGTGATCTTCTCCGACGGGTGGGAGGGCGAGGACCCGCGGGCGGTCGGGCGTGAGGCCGCCCGGCTGCGGCGGCTGGCGCACCGCGTCGTATGGGTCAACCCCCGCAAGGCGGCGCCGGGTTACCTTCCGCTCGCGGGCGGCATGGCGGCGGCACTCCCCCACTGCGACGAGTTCGTCAGCGGCCACACCTTCGCCGCGCTCGCCGAGGTGGCCGAGGCGATCGGCGGAAGCGCGCGGGGAAAAGGAACCGGAAGGGAAAACGGAAGGACAAGCGGAAGGGGGCGAGGCCGACGGGAATGACGTCCCCGATGGCCCGGCCCCCTGCGCTCTCCTTCGATTCCCGGGATTCAGCCCCGGTATTCGCGGGAATCGCCGTACGGGTCCGCCTGGTCGCCACCGAATGCCTCGAAGTGCGCGGCGGGAGCCGGGACGTGATAACTCGCCGGTGCCGTGTGTTGCACGGCCTCGGGAGCCGGGCGGTTCTCGTACGGGCGGGAGGTGAATTCCTCCCGCGGCGCCGCCCCCGCGTTCCCCACGACCTCGACGGGATTCACCAGGACGGCGAAGAGGACCAGCAGCACCTCGATGCCCAGGCCGATGATGAGCGGGGCGACCAGGGTGATCCCGGTGACGCCGCCCTCGCTCACGACCCCCGACACGCTCCGTACCGTGACGGCCGTCATGGCCGTGTAGTGCATGCCGCTGATGGCGACCGCCATCACCAGCGAGGCGCCCACCGTCGCGCGGGCCCCTGTCACGCGCAGGGTGAACCAGAGCGCAACGGTGGCGGTCATGAGTCTTCTAGGCCCGTTCTTTCGGCACCGGTCGGCGGCACCACGCGTATCGCCGCCGGTGGCGGGGCGCCGGCGTCTACCCTGTGGGTCATGCACCAGCCCCGACGGCGCGACCGGCGTCCGGCCCGCCCTGGGAGGCCGGGGTCCGGCGAGCGCCGGGTCGCGCCCGTGGAGTTGGCGGGGGCCGGTGTCGTGGTCGTCGGCCTCTTCTCCGCGAAGGAGAAGGACTTCGCCGCGCTCATGGATGCGGCGGCCGTGGAACTGGCGGCGCGCGGTGCCCGGGTCGTCGGGCGGATCGTCCAGCGGCGCGGTGTCTCGGACGGCGGGGTCACGAAGATGGCCCTGCCCTATTCCTCACGGACCCTGCTGAGCTACGGGAAGGTCCGTGAGGCAGCCGCGGTCTGCGAAGCGGCCGATGCCGACGCGGCGGTCTTCGTCGCCCCGCTGACCGAGCGCCAGCGGCGCGTGCTGACGGGGATGCTCGGCTGTCCCGCCGTGAGCCTCTCCGAGGTCCTCGCCACGGGCCGGCACCGCCCGCCCGGCTCGTCCACGGCGTGACGCGGCGCTGCCGCCCAGCAGCGCCACCGCGACGCCGGCGACGCGCCCCGCGGCAATGTCGCGGGGGACGCCGCGGGCGTTCGCGGCGAGGACGGCGCACGCGACCGCCAGGTCGAAGCCGCTGCCGCCCTTGGGGACGGAGGCCGGACTGAGGCCGGCCGTGACGTACGGCGGCGCCGCTACCGCCGCGCGCGGTGCCGGAAGGTGCTCGCGTACCCGCGGGCGAGGGTGAGCAGGGCGGGACCCAGCGGACGCGGGGCAGGTCGCCGGGCGAGCGTCGCACCGGCGCGCTCCACGCTGCGCAACCGGTGCCCCTGGAGTGCGATGAGGGCACTGACCATGGGGCGGTTGGGCTCCGGGACGAGGTCCACGAGCGGGCGGGCGCCGGCGAAGCCGGACCGCACCAGGCCGGCCTGGTCACGGACGAGCGCGGCCACCGACGCCGGGTCGGGGTCCCGGGCCAGGGCCGCGCGGCTCAGTCCGTGGCGGGCCAGGGCGTCCTCGGGGACGCCCAGCCGCCCGTCCGCGAGGTCCTCGGCCATGTCCTCCAGGAAGTCCAGGCGCTGGGCGGCCTCGATGAAGGTGCGGCAGGCGGCACGGTAGGCGTCGAAGCCGGTGGGCGGCGCGAGCAGTCCCGCGACGAGGAGGAAGGCGGGCAGCGCGTACGCGTCGACGTAGGCCTGGAAGTCGGCCTCGGTGGCGAGGCCCCGCCACTCGGCGTCGGCGGGGGCGGCGACGAGGTAGTCCGCGACGATGCCGCGGAGCGCCGGCCGCCGGGTGACGGTGTGGGCGAGGGCACGCGTCAGCGGGTCCCCCGGATCACCCGCGAGGGCCGCGCGGACCTGCGCCTCCCACGCGGCGAAGGCTCCGCGGCCGTCCGGACCTCGGTCCAGCAGGTTGTCGCTGTGGTGCATGAAGGCGGTGGCCGCGAGGGCGTCGGGGACGAGCGGCGCCGGCAGCAGCAGCCGCACGGCGGCGTACGAGGCCCGGTCGAAGCGCGCCACCAGGCGGCGTTGGGCGGTGTACGCCCCGCGCAGGGCGGGGTCGGTGATGCCGGCCCGGTCGAGGGTCTTCCGCCACCTGCTCATCGCTGCGCCGCTCCCGTCGTCCGCCGGCCGGACGTCAGCCGTGTCGCCACCCGATGATCACCCAAACGCAGAAAAACCCGCAAACTCACTGGCGTGATCCGGTCGAACCATCGCCCACCTGCGTCACCTCACTTCCGGAAGCGGGCAGAAACGGGCGCACTCCGCCCTTGTACGGGCTGACCGCACCGCTCCCCCCGGCGGTATAAATCTCGGACGGGCGGAAACGGGCGGCCGATGCCCGAACGGCCATGACGGAACCGGGACCAGGGAGGTGCGGCCATGCGCGGCGACGAACGGCAGCACAGGATCCTGACCCTGGTGCGGCAGGCCGGACGGGTGGAGGTCACCGCACTGGCCGCGGACTTCAAGGTGGCACCGGAGACGATCCGCCGTGACCTCAGCGAGCTGGAGCGGCGCGGACTGGTCCGCCGGACCCACGGCGGGGCGTACCCGGTGGAGAGCGCCGGCTTCGAGACGGACCTGGCCCGCCGCGAGACCCACCAGGTGGAGGGCAAGCGCCGGATCGCCGCGGCGGGGGTGAAGCTGCTCGGCGAGGCGGAGACCGTCTTCATCGACGAGGGCTACACCCAGCAGTTGCTGGCGGCGCTGCTCCCCACCGACCGACCGCTGACCGTGGTGACCGCCTCGCTGCCGACCGCGGCGGCGGTCGCCCAGTCCCCCGAGACCACCGTGCTGCTGCTCGGGGGCCGCGTACGTGGCCGCACCCTGGCCACCGTCGGCTCCTGGGCCACCCAGATGCTGTCCTCCTTCGTCATCGACCTGGCGATCATGGGGGCCAACGGCATATCCCGCGACTTCGGCCTGACCACCCCCGATCCCGTCGTCGCGGACGTCAAGGCGCAGGCGGTGCGCTCCGCGCGGCGTCGCGTCCTGGTCGGGATCCACACCAAGTTCGGCGCCTCGAGCTTCTGCCGGTTCGCGGAGATCGGCGACTTCGAGACGATCGTCACCGACACGGGCCTGCCGGCCCCCGAGGCCCACCGCTACTCGCTGCTCGGCCCCAACGTGATCCGCGTCTGATCCACCGCACCTCCCCCTCCACCCTGCGCGCGAGCCGCCGCAGGTCGCCCCGGCACACCCCGACGCGCCCCGGGCCGCGGGCCCGATGCCGGGATCCCCCTCACAGGAAGGCCTCCCCATGCCCAGGACCGACACCGACCGCGCAAGGGCGCCACGGCGCCGCGCCGCCGTCCGGCTGACCGCACTCGGGGCCTGCACGGCCCTGCTCGCCACCGGCTGCGCCGGCGCGGGTGGCGGCGGAGGGGACGGCGAGGGCGACGGCGCCTCCGTGAACGTCCTCATGGTCAACAACCCTCAGATGCTGGACCTGCAGAAGCTGACCGCGTCGGACTTCACCAAGAGCACCGGCATCAAGGTCAACTTCACGGTGCTGCCCGAGAACGACGTCCGCGACAAGATCAGCCAGGAGTTCTCCAGCCAGGCCGGCACCTACGACGTCGCGTCCATCAGCAACTACGAGGCGCCGATCTACGGCAAGAACGGCTGGCTGGCCCCGCTGGACGACACCGTCGCCAAGGACCCGGACTTCGACCAGGCGGACATCCTGCCGTCGATGAGGGAGAGCCTGACCGGCGCCGACGGCAAGCTGTACGCGGAGCCGTTCTACGGCGAGTCGTCGTTCCTGATGTACCGAAAGGACGTGTTCGAGGCGAAGGGCCTCACCATGCCCGACCGCCCCACCTGGCAGCAGGTCGCCGGCCTCGCGGCGAAGGCCGACGGCGCCGAGCCCGGCATGAAGGGCATCTGCCTGCGCGGGCTGCCCGGCTGGGGCGAGGTGATGGCTCCGCTGACCACCGTCGTCAACACCTTCGGCGGCACCTGGTTCAGCAAGGACTGGCAGGCCCAGGTGAACGCGCCCGCCTTCAAGGAGGCGACGAAGTTCTACGTCGACCTGGTCCGCGAGCACGGTGAGGCGGGCGCGCCGCAGGCCGGCTTCGCCGAGTGCCTGGGCGCCTTCCAGCAGGGCAAGACCGCCATGTGGTACGACGCCACCTCGGCGGCCGGGATCCTCGACAGTGCCGGCTCCCCCGTCGCCGGCAAGGTCGGCTACGCCCCGGCGCCCGTGGTGAGGACCGACAGCTCCGGCTGGCTCTACACCTGGGCGTGGGGCATCCAGAAGGCGAGCAAGCACCAGGACGACGCGGCGAAGTTCGTGGTCTGGGCGTCCGGCAAGGGGTACGAGGAACTCGTCGGCGAGAAGCTCGGCTGGGCCCGCGTCCCGGCGGGCAAGCGCACCTCCACGTACGCGAACGCGGACTACCTGAAGGTGGCGGCCCCCTTCGCCAAGGCCACCGAGGAGGCCATCTCCGGGGCCGACCCGCGCGACCCGGGCGTCCAGCCGCGGCCGACGCTCGGCATCCAGTTCGTCGACATCCCCGAGTTCCCCGACCTCGGCACCAAGGTCTCGCAGGAGATCGCCTCCGCGATCGCCGGGCGCACCTCGGTGGAAGCGGCGCTGGACAAGGCCCAGCAACTCGCGGAGAAGGTCGCCGCCCAGTACCGGAACGGGTGATTCGGCCATGACCGGTACGTCGAGCGCCGTCACGGAGGAGGTGCGTGGCCGGGCACCGGTCCGGGCGGTGACCGCCCGGACCGCGGGCCCCGGCCGGGCCGCCGCGTGGGCCCGGCGCGCGCCCCTGATGCCGGCGCTGGTGTTCATGGTGGCCGTCACCCAGCTGCCCTTCGTGGCCACGCTGGTGATCTCCTTCATGGACTGGAACGCCCTCTACCCCGACCGGCGCGGCTTCACCGGACTGACCAACTACGCCGACGTGTTCGGCGACGCCGACCTGCGGGCGTCCGTCCTGACCACCGTCTGGCTCACGGCCGGCGTCGTCCTGGTCAGCCTCGTGCTGGGCCTGGGCCTGGCGCTGCTGCTGGACCGGCGGTTCCGCGGCCGCGGGCTGGTGCGGACCCTGCTGATCGCGCCGTTCCTCCTGGTTCCGGTCGCCTCGGCGCTGCTGTGGAAGCACGCCCTCTACAACCCCGAGTACGGGCTGTTCAACGGCGCCCTGACCTGGCTGTGGCAGCTGTTCGGCAGCGAACGCCCGCCGCAGCCGGACTGGATCACCTCGATGCCGCTCGGGGCGATCGGGGCCTCGCTGGTGTGGCAGTGGACCCCGTTCATGATGCTGATCCTGCTCGCCGGACTGCAGAGCCGCTCCACGGAGGCCGTGGAGGCGGCCCGGGTGGACGGCGCGAACGCCTGGCAGGTCTTCCGCTTCCTGACCCTGCCCCACCTGCGGCGCTACCTCGAACTGGCCGCGCTGCTGGGCTCGGTCTACGTCGTGCAGAACTTCGACGCGGTCTTCACCCTCACCTCGGGCGGCCTGGGCACCGCCAATCTGCCGTACACGATCTACGAGTCCTTCTACAAGGCGCACGACTACGGCCGGGCCTCGGCGGCCGGCGTGGTCGTGGTCGCCGGGACCATCGTCGTCGCCACCCTCGCGCTGCGCCTGGTGTCGACGCTGCTGAAGGAGGAGTCCTCATGAGCGCCGTGGCCGCGCCCGGTGCGCGCAGGCGTCGTTCCGCCTCCCTGTGGGGGCTGGTCGCCTGGGCCGCCGCCCTGCTGTTCGTCGCGCCGATCGCGTGGATGGTGCTGACCTCGCTGCACAGCGAGACGGACGCCGCCACCAACCCGCCCTCCCTCGGCGCCGGGCTCACCCTCGACGGCTACCGGGAGTTCTTCGGCGCCGCCACAGGCGCCAGCCCGTGGCCCGCCCTGGTCAACTCCCTGACGGCGAGCCTGGTCTCCACCCTCCTGGTGCTGGCACTGGCGATACCCGCCGCGTACGCGCTGTCGATCCGTCCCGTCCGCAAGTGGTCCGACGTGCTGTTCTTCTTCCTGTCGACGAAGATGCTGCCCGCGGTGGCCGGGCTGCTGCCGGTCTACCTCGTGGCGCAGAACCTCGGGCTGCTGGACAACGTCTGGCTGATGGTCCTGCTCTACACCTCGATGAACCTGCCGATCGCGGTCTGGATGATGCGGTCCTTCCTCGCCGAGATCCCGGTGGCGATCCTCGAGGCCGCCGCGATCGACGGCGCGGGACTGCCGGCCGTCTTCCGCCGCATCGTCATCCCCGTCTCCGCCCCCGGCATCGCCGCCACCTCGCTGATCTGCTTCATCTTCAGCTGGAACGAGATGCTCTTCGCCCGGGTGCTCACCGGTGTCCGTTCGGTGACCGCGCCGGTCTTCCTCACCTCCTTCGTCACCAGTCAGGGGCTCTTCCTCGCCAAGGTCTGCGCCGCGGCCGTCGTGGTGTCCCTGCCCGTCCTCGTCGCCGGATTCGCCGCCCAGGACCGCCTGGTCCAGGGCCTGTCACTGGGAGCCGTCAAGTGAAGGCAGTCGTCATCGCCGAGCCCGGGAAGATCGAGCTCGCCACCGTCGAGGACCCCGCCCCCGGTCCTCGGGACGTGGTGGTCGCGGTCGCGGCCTGCGGCCTGTGCGGAACGGATCTGCACATCCTGCAGGGCGAGTTCGCGCCGACGCTGCCGATCGTGCCGGGGCACGAGTTCGCCGGCGAGGTGGTCGCGGTCGGTTCGGCCGTCACGGAGGTGGCGGTCGGCGCCCGGGTCGCCGTCGACCCCTCGCTGCACTGCGGCGAGTGCCACTACTGCCGCCTGGGCCGCGGCAACCTGTGCGAGCGGTGGGCCGCGATCGGGGTCACCGAGCCGGGCGGCGCCGCCGAGTTCGCCGTCGCACCGGTCGCCAACTGCGTGGTCCTGCCCGACCACGTGGCGACCGCCGACGCCGCGCTGATCGAGCCGCTGTCGTGCGCCGTGCGCGGCTATGACGTGCTGCGCAGCCGGCTCGGCGCCCATGTGCTGATCTACGGCTCGGGAACGATGGGCCTGATGATGCTGGAGCTCGCCAAGCGCACGGGGGCGGCGAGCGTGGACGTCGTCGACGTCAACCCCGAACGGCTCGCCACCGCGCGGCTGCTGGGCTGCGACCGCACGGCCGGCTCGGCGCAGGAGATCGCCCGCCCGCGCGGCTGGGAGGTCGTCGTGGACGCCACCGGCAACGCCGCCGCGATCCAGGACGGGCTGCAACGGATCGGCAGGGGCGGCACCTTCCTGCAGTTCGGGGTCGCCGACTACGCCGCCCGCGCGGTCATCGAGCCGTACCGGATCTACAACGAGGAGATCACCATCACGGGCTCCATGGCGGTCCTGCACAGCTTCGAGCGCGCCGCCGAGCTCTTCGCCGCCGGGGTGCTGGACCCCGGGGTGTTCATCAGCGACCGCTTCCCGCTCACCGACTACCCCCACGCCATCGAGCGCTTTGCGGCGGGGGTCGGCCGCAAGATCCTGGTACGGCCGTGACCGCGCCCGCCACGCTGGTCGCCGGCGAGGCGCTGACCGACGTGGTCGTGGGACCCGACGGGACGCGGCAGGCCCACCCGGGCGGCAGCCCGGCCAACACCGCGCTCGGCCTGGCCCGGCTCGGGCACCCGGTCACCCTGGCCACGCGCATCGGCCGGGACGCGCACGGCGACGCGCTGGTCGAACGGCTGGTGGAGGGGAGCGTCGCGCTGCTGCCGGGGTCGGTCGTGGACGCCCCGACGTCCACGGCCAGGGCCGAACTCGACGGGAGCGGCAGCGCCGCGTACCGGTTCGACATCACCTGGGACCTGCCCCCGGTCGGGCCGCTCGGCGTGCCGGGGCACCTCCACACCGGTTCGATCGCCACCGCGCTGGAGCCGGGTGCGGGGCGGCTGTTCGCCCTGGTCGCGGCGGTCCGGCGGCGTGGGCACACCGTCTCGTACGACCCGAACCTCAGGCCCGCGCTGCTCGGTCCGCCCGAGACCGAACGGCCGTGCGTCGAACGGCTGGTGGCGCTCGCCGACGTGGTGAAGGCCAGCGAGGAGGACCTCGGGTGGCTCCACCCCGGTCGGGATCCGGGCGATGTCGCCGCCGACTGGGCGCGCCGCGGTCCCCGCCTGGTCGTCCTCACCCGGGGCGCGGGAGGTGCCGAGGCCCACTGGGCACCGGGGGGACGGCACCGTGTCCCCGCCCACCGGGTGGAGGTCGTCGACACGATCGGCGCCGGTGACGCCTTCATGGCGGGTCTGCTCGCCGGTCTCCTCTCCGCCGGGCTGCTCGGCGGGGCGGCGGCCCGCGGGCGGCTGTCCGCGGCCGCGGACGGCGGTCCCGTGCCGCCCGCGGTGGCCGACGCCCTGGAACTCGCCGCGCGGGTCGCGGCTCTGACCTGCGGGCGGGCGGGAGCGGACCCTCCGTTCCTGGCGGAGGTGACACCCGTCGTGTGATGATCCCGCGGACGGCACTCCCACGCACGAGGGGCGGTACACCGATGTGGCCGCGGGTCGACGGAATGCGCTCCATGGAGCTCGGCACGCCCGACGCGCTGCGGGACGAGCTGAACTCCCTGGTCCTGGCGGGCAGGAAGACCGCGACGACCGGACTGCTGTCCGAGTACGTCGAGGAGTCCGAGGGGCTGGAGTTCGTCGGAGAGCGGCTGGCCCTGCTGGACCGCGAGAGCCGCTGCGTGGGCGTCATCGAGATCACCGGCGTGGAGGTGACGTCCTTCGCGGACGTGACGTGGGAGCACGCCGCCGCCGAGGGTGAGGGGGACGCCTCCCTCACCGACTGGCGGGCCGGGCACCGCCGTTTCTGGGAACGCGCGGGCACCCCCGTCGAGGACGCGACGTCCGTGGTGTGCCTGGCGTTCCGGCTCGTGACGGCGGGAGGCTGACCGTGCGGCTGCGCATCGAGGCACGCGACCTGCCCGGCCGCGGCTTCGGCGACCACTCCGGCGTCCACGTCGCCGTGCAGCGCCGCGCCCGTCCCTCGGAACTCCTGGACCCGCGGCCGGGGGACGCCGCGGCGGCGACGTGGGACCTCGACTGCCGGGTCCGTGAGACCCCTGACGGCGTCGACGTCACGGGCCCCTACGTCCAGGGCGGCCCCGGCGCCCGCTTCGTCTACCTGGCCTGGGGCACGGTGGCCGGTGACGGCGGCTTCACGATGTTCCGCCGCGCCAAGCTCATGCTCGACGGCGTCGGGACCGGGACGCTCCGCGAGGCCGCACGCTCCGGGATGCTCGTCGGGCGGCTGGGCCTCACCGACGCCAGGGGCGGCCCGCTGTGCGCTGCCGTACGGCCGCCGCTCATCTCGTGGTCGGCGCAGGCGCCTGACGCGAGGGGCTGAGCAGGACGCGCGAACGGGACCGCCACCCCACCGGTGGGCGCGCCCACGGTCCGCACGACCGCTTCCGCCTTCCCACCGGCGCCGGGCAGTGGTCCCGTTCCGTCACAGGGGGCTCGGTTCCCTCAGTCCTCGCCCCTGACGATGTTCCATTCCTTGCCGCTGTCGGGCTCCCGCTGCGGCGGATTGCCCCGGCCTTCCTTCACGACAGCAGGCCTGCAGGTGCGTATCTGCTGGTCGCGGGGGATGCGGGTGCTGGTCGGGTGGCCGTTGCGTGTGTCCACGGCTGGGCGCCTCCTCAGGTCTTCTCGACACCGCATACCCGTTCGAACGTGATTTACACGACATAACATTCCCGATCAGGGCATGTTTCTCGTGGACACCCGGCGGGCGCCCGCGGGTGTCGCGCTGCGCGATGACCGCGGCACCGACCGTGTCCGCCGCCAAGCGGGCGGTCCGGGGGCCGTCGGAATGCGGCTGCCCCGGGCAGTGCGGTGGAAACCGTCCCGGGCACCCGCGTTCAGCGGGTGGGGTGCCACTCGGCGAGCAGGACGGTGGCGTCGTCGTCGAGACGGCCGTGCCGGTGCGCCAGGATGGCGTGGACGAGCCGCCGCAGGACCTCCGGGGCGGGGTCGCCGAGCGCGGTGGCGCGCACGACGTACTCGGTGAGGCGCCGCTCGCCGAACCCGTCGCCGCCCTCGGTGCGGGACTCGGTCACGCCGTCGGTGTGGACCAGCACCCGGTCACCGGGTTCCAGCCGCGTGGAGTGGACGGAGCGCGGGCGTCCGCCGCACTCCGGACCGAGGCCGAGCGGCAGGTCCGCATCGCGCTCCAGGGCGCCGTTGACCACGTGCCGGGCGCGGATCAGGCGGGGCACGGGGTGCCCGCAGTTCGCCCACGCGAACTGGCCGCTGCGGACGTCGAGGTCGGCGAAGACCGCGGTCGCGAACCGGTCCGGGATCCACTCGGCCAGGGTCTCGTCCACGGACTTGACGATCTCGCCGAGGTCGGCGCCGGCGCGCCGGGCCGCCCGGCAGCCGGCCAGCGCCACGGCCGCCACGAGCCCCGAGGCGAGGTCGTGGCCCATCGCGTCGACCACCGTCAGGTGCAGGTGGTCCCCCTGGAGGCTGTGGTCGAAGGCGTCGCCGCCGATCTCGTACGCGGGTTCCAGCACGGCGCTGGAGGTCACCTCGGTCGTGCCGAGGGTCCGCGGCGGCAGGAAGGCCCACACCAGCTCCGCGGCGGCGCTCATCGGGCGGCTGCGGACGAGCCGCAGCATGTCGTCGCCCGCCCCCGCACCGGAGACGATCGCCAGGCCCGTCACGTCGGCGAGCGCTCGGCAGCGGGCGAGCAGTTCGGGGTCGATCCGGTGGGCGGTGACCTCCATGACGCCGATCCGCTCCACGCCGTCCACGAGCGGGAGCCACATCGTGATCCGGTCGTCCCGCTCGCTCAGGCGCAGTGAGACCGTCCGGTAGGCGGCGCCCGCGGGCGTGCCGTCGACGGCCACGGCGCGGCGCGCACCGCAGGCCGGGCCGCCCGGCAGCGGGACGAGCCGGGACTGCTGGACGTCGGCGAGGAGGACCGTCACGTCGTCCAGGCCCACCTCGTGGGCGGCACGTGCGACAGCGGCGCCCCAGTCCTCCGGGGCGACCTCGTGCGAGCGCTGCAGGAGCCCGCTCAGCAGGGTGCCGAAGCCGGTGTCGTCCACCGTCACCATCACCTGTCGGTGCGCCGTCCCCGGCCGCGGGCCGGGACGTGGGGCACCTGCCCCGGACACCTCGCCCGAAACATCGCACCGCTCCTGACCTGCGAATCCGTCCACTCACGCGATGCCGCGGCGGCGCGGGCATCCCCGGATCGCCTACAGGCGCCGGTTCCGCAGAACGTCATATTCCAGCAAATCGAGTGCCAATACGGGCGTGCCGCACCTTAACCGGCATCGCGAGGCCCGACGCTTCTCGTGTCCCACCCGTGCGGGTGCCCACGGCACCCGCGGAGACAGGAGTCGATCCATGCGCGTTTCCCGTTTCGTGGCCGCGGTCGGTGTGGCCGTGGCCGTCGTCCTGGGCGGTGCGGCGGGCGCCGGCGCCGTCACGCCGGAGTCCGTCCGCGCCCACGGCACGCACGCCACACACGGTGACCACGGACGCGGCCACCACAGCCACCACGGCCACCACGGCCACCACAGCCACCACGGCAAGCGTCATCACCACCGCTGGCACGGGCACCGGACGCACCGTCACCACCACGTCGTCAACCACCACCGCCGCTGACCCTCGGCCCGATCCGCACGGAAACGCCCCGGGGGCGCCGGGCCCCCCCCCCGCGGGGGGGGCCCCCCGGGGGGGGGGGGGGGCGGGGCCCCCCCGCCGGGGGGCGCCCGACCCCCGCCGCGCGGCCCCGCCGACGCGGC
>NZ_JBIATA010000018.1:22726-52876 GCF_042891295.1 Streptomyces sp. NPDC001902
GCACCCCCCCCCCCCCCCCCCCACCCCCCCCCCCCCCGCCCCCCCCCGCCCCCCCCCCCCCCCCCCCCCCCGGGGGGCCCCGCCCCCCCCCCCCGCGCCCCCCGCCCCCGGGCGCGTGCGGGGCCGGCGGGCTCAGGCGGTCTGGGCGCTGCGCAGCGCGGCGTACGGGCCGCCTGCGCGGAGCAGTTGCTCGTGCGAGCCCACCTCCGTGATCCTTCCGCCGTCCATGACGACGATGCGGTCGGCGTTGCGGATGGTGGACAGCCGGTGGGCCACCACGAAGACGGTGCGGTTGCGCACCAGGCGTTCCAGCGCCTGCTGGACGAGGGCCTCGGAGCGGGAGTCGAGGGCGGAGGTCGCCTCGTCCAGCACCAGCACACGGGGGTCGCGGATCAGCGCGCGGGCGATGGCCAGGCGCTGCTTCTGGCCGCCGGACAGCCGGGCGCCCCGCTCGCCGACGACCGTGGCGAGACCGGCCGGCAGCCGCTCCACGAACTCCAGGGCGTTCGCGGCCCGCAGGGCCTCCCGTACCGCCTCCTCGGGGACGCCCGGCATGCCGTACGCGACGTTCTCCCGGATGGTCCCCTCGAAGAGGATGGACTCCTGCGGCACGACGGACACGAAGCGGCGGTAGCTGCGCAGGTCCAGGGTCTCCATGTCCGCCCCGTCCAGCAGGATCCGGCCCTCGGTGGGGCGCAGGAAGCCGATGACGAGGTTGAGGACGGTCGACTTGCCGGCCCCCGAGGCGCCCACCAGCGCGATGGTCTCGCCCGGGCGGACGGTGAGGGAGAAGTCGCGCACCGAGTGGTCGGCGGCGTCGTCGTAGGTGAATCCGACGCCTTGGAAGTCCACCCGCCCGCGGACGGCGGCCACCTCGGACTTGCCCGCGTTCTGCTCGAGGTCGGGCGCCTGCAGCACCTCGCCGACCGAGCGCACCGACTCCAGTCCCTTGCTCACCACGGGGGTGAGGCTGAGCAGGGTGGTCACGGCTGCGGTGAGGGCGGAGAAGTAGGTGGTCAGCATGACGACGTCGCCTGGGGTGACGCCGAGCCAGCCGTGGTACGCGGCGAGCGCGGAGCCGAGCAGGCAGCAGGTGCCCAGGACGTTGAGGACGATCCAGGCGAGGGAGCCGAAGCGGCCGTTGAGCCGGTCCAGGCGCAGCCCCGCGGTGAGGACCTGGCTGAGCGTGCCGTCCACACGGCGCAGCGCGGTGGACTCCAGGCCGTGCGCGCGCGTGATGGGGATGAGGGTGGTCATCTCGGTGACCCGCGAGGAGAGTTGCTCCACCTCCTGGCGGAACGATTCGTTGGACTCGCGCAGCCGCCCCCGCAGCCACATCACCAGCGCGGACGTCGCGGGCACGACGACCAGGAAGACCGGCAGGAAGGACGGTGCCTGCACGGCGATGACCACCAGCGCGCCCAGCAGCGTGGCGAGCGCGGACAGGCCCATGTCGCCGGTCTGCTGGACCGCCTGCTCGATGGCCTCGACGTCCCGGATGACCTTGGTCTGCAGGACCGCGGAGTTGACCTTCGCGTGGTAGCCGATGGAGAGCTGCTGCATGCGCTGGCACAACGCGGAGCGCAGCCGGGTGCCGGTGCGGCGGGCACTGCCGTACCAGCAGCGCACGTAGAGCAGGTGGAAGGGGTAGTTGAGGACCAGCATCAGCAGCAGCACGCCGGTGCCGAGCAGCATGCCCGACAGCGGCCGGTGCTGCACGATGACGTCGATGATCTGCGCGGTGACCAGCGGGGTCAGCCAGATCGGGGTGTGCTTGACCATGAACGCCAGCACGGCCAGGGCCAGTCGGCCGCGGTCGTGCCGGAAGAGGTAGGCGAGGGTGCGGATCGGGTGTTCACCGCGGTAGCGGTGGTCGAGCGGGCCGTGCGGCGACGCCATGCGGGGACTCCGGGTGCACGAGGGCGCGGGGTGATGAGACGGCACTGGCTCATCGTCCGGTCACCGCGGAATCCTAGGCTTTGACATCCTCCCCGCCCTAGTAGGGGGCGGGGATTCCTGGCTCACGTGGGCTGGGGACCAGCGGTCCACCAGCGCTTGCACGATCGGCACCAGCCGGGTTGAGACCAGCCCGGACCAGCATCACACGGGCGGAGTTCTTGTCCCTGGGGGACACGGCTCCGCACGCGGTGCAGGTGTAAGTACGTTCCGAAAGAGGAAGAGCGTGCTTGGTTCTCGCTCCGCACGACGCGCAGTCCATGGTGGTGTGCGCGGGATGCACCAGGCGGACGTCCCGCCCGTGCTTGCGGCCCATCTCGATCAGCGCCGTCTTCGTGGCGCCGATCGCCGCGTCCGCCGCCTTGCGCGCCATCGTGGTCTTCGCGAGGAACTTCGACCGGAAGTCCTCCACCGCGATCGCGTCATGGTCGGTCACCACGCGCTTGGCCCACTTGCGGGCGGTGTCCTGCCGCTGCCGCGCCACCTTCTTGTGCAGTTTCGCCGTCTGGTGCCTGGCCTTGCGGTAGCGCCCGGACGCGGCCTGCCCACGAGCAGGCTTACGGCGGGCCATCATCTTCTGGTACCGCGCGAGACGCTGCGCGGCACTCTTGCCGTGCTGGGCGTGCGGCAGGTCGTAGGCGTCGCTGGTGGTGGTGGCAGTCTCACGGACACCCCAGTCGACGCCGATCACGGCGCCGGTGGCGGGCAGCGGCTGCACCTCGACGGCGACGACGAACGAGGCGTACCAGTGGCCGAGGCTGTCCCGGTACACCCGCACCGACGTGGGCTGGCTGGGCAGGTCACGGGACCACACCACCGTGAGCACAATGCCGCCAGCCAGGTGCAGGCGCCCGTCCTTGAGCCTAAATCCGCGGACGGTGTAGTTCAGCGACGGTGCGGCCTCGCGCTTGCGCTTGATCCGGGGCATCCCGGCCCGCTGCCTCATCGGCAGCCGCGCCGTGATGTCCTTCAACGCCTTGGCACGGGACTTCGCAAAGTCCCGGACGACCTGCTGCTGCGGCACCGAACTACCCGCCCGCAGCCACTCCATCGACCGCCTCGCCTCGGTCAGCATCCTGTCAAGCTGTGCGGGACCGCACGTGACCTTCTGCCCGGCGGATTTGTTCAGGCCGTGGACCCTGCGGGACACCGCCACACACTCGTTCCACACCCACCGGCAACGCGCCCACTCCGCCTCCAAACCGGCCCCCGCCGTGGACGACACACGCAGCCGAAAGGTGTACCGGGCATGCCCGGAACCCTGTTCGGCCATCGCTGTCGTCATGCTCCGGAACCTAACAGCCCCCACTGACAATGAAAGAGAATGCAGGTCACCACAAATGCGCAGCCAACTTCGCCGCTTCGCGGCTCCAACCGAAGGACCCATCCCTCCCCGGCCTGAAGGCCGAGGCATCTTGCGAGAAATCAGATGAGCGCTCCCACGGACACCGTCAGGGGGGGGCGCTGACCGGTCCCGGCCGACTGGGGGGCCGGTCCGGGGGCAGACGGTGGGGGAAGGGGCGGCACGAGGGCGCGCCCCCGGACCACTGGGAGGGACGATGCTGGCCATCGTTGCGGCCGTCGTCTTCGCGGTCGCGTTCATCATCAACGCCACCGGGACGGCGACGGAGGCCGTGTTCACGCCGACGAGCCTGCTGCTGGTCGGGCTGACGCTGCTCGCCGCGCACCTCGGCGGGGTCGGCTCGGGCGCGGGCGCCCGCTGGTCGGGGTACCGCCGGCGGCGGCGCTGAGCCCTCCGGGGAGGGGGACGACCATGACGTACCGCCGAGATGACGCGCCCGGGGGCGCGGCACGGCACCGCCCGGGCTTCAGCAGTCCGGGGTTCTCCACCTCGGCCGACGGCCCCGGCCCGGGCACCGACCCCGGCACCGGGGACGGGGACGGCGGAGCCGTACCGCCGCCCCCGCCGATCCCGGAGTACGAGGTCCCGGAGCCGGAGGTCGGGGTCGTCGCGGAGCCCGGTTTCGAGTCGCCGGGTTTCGAGTCGCCCGGGTACTCCAGTCCGGACTTCGCCAGTCCGGACTTCACCGGCCCCAGTCCGCTGGGCGGCGCGGACCCCGACGGCGAGGGGTCATGACGCGGGCGGCTCCGCGGCCGCCGTCGCCGGCGGGGCCGTGACCTCCATCCGGGCCCGGCTCTCGGCGATGAGCTGCCGGACGTTCCGCTCGACCTCCTCGGGGTCGAGGCCCAGGGCCCGGCCTATGTGCGCGGTCCAGACCTCGGAGCGCACGTTCGTCTCGAAGGCGAGGTCGGCACGGATGTTGTCCCGGGCGGCCTGGCGGTTCTGACTGACCATGACGAAGGTGGAGAGGAAGATCGCCTCCAGGCTGACGATCATGGTGAGCAGCCCGAAGGGGTACGGGTCGAAGACCGCGCCCGGCCCCGCGAGCCCCTGGTTGAGCAGGATCCAGACCGCGAACCAGACGATGTGGACGTAGACGAAGGCCATCGAGCCGGCGAAGGCGGTGATCGCGTCCGCGACCCGGTCCTGGGCACCCCTCCCGCGGGCGAAGACGACCCGTTCGTGCGGGGAGCGGACGAGCGGGCGCGGCGGCGAGGGGACGGCGGGGCCGTCGGAGGGGGAACTCATGGCCCTCATCCTGCCCCCGGCGCTCCACGGCACCGGCACCGGGAACCGGCGGGGGAAGAAACCGCACCCTTCCTGCGTTGGCATGGGCGGATCAAGAACCGCCCGAAAGGAGGCGAACCGGTGAAGGTACGTGCCTCGCTGCGCTCCCTCAAGAACGCCCCCGGCTCGCAGATCGTCCGCCGTCGCGGCCGCGTCTACGTGATCAACAAGAGGGACCCCCGTTTCAAGGCCCGCCAGGGCTGAGCCGCGGACCGGGCGCCGCGCACCGTCCCATGACGGCGCGCGGCGCCCGTCTGCGTCCGCGTCTGCATCTGCGTCCGCGACCGGGTCACCGGGGCGGCGTCAGGGAACGCAACAGCAGCAGCGCGATGTCGTCGGTGCGCCGCCGGCGCTCGGCGGTGAGGGCGAGCACGCCGTCGGCGACCCGGTCCAGCGGCAGCTCGCCGGCCACGGCGAGGTGGTCCGAGAGGTCCGCCAGTTCGGCGTCGACGTCGGTCCCCGGGCACTCGACCAGCCCGTCGGTGTAGAGCATGAGCACCGAGCCCGGCGGGAACGGGAACTCGACGGTGCGGTAGACCGCTTCCGCGTCGATGCCCAGCAGCGGGCCCTGGGCGAGGTCGAGCGCCCGCACATGGCCACCCGGTTCCCGCAGCAAGGGGGCCGGGTGTCCCGCCCCCGCCGCCATGGCCCGCTGCCCGTCCGGGTCGAGGTGCAGGTAGATGCAGCTGGCGAGGAGGTCCACGTCCAGGTCCAGCAGCAGCCGGTTGGTGCACTCCATGACCTGGCCGGGGGACTGCCCGACGGCGGAGTACGCCCGGACCGCCGTGCGGACCTGGCCCATCAGGCCCGCCGCGGTGACGTTGTGCCCCTGCACGTCGCCGATCACCGCGGCCGCCCGGTCCCCCACCGACAGCAGGTCGTAGAAGTCGCCGCCGATGTCCATGCCCTCGGTGCCCGCGAGGTACCGTGCCGCAGCCTCCAGGCCGGGGAGCACCGGCAGGGTCCGCGGGAGGAGCGCGGACTGCAGGCCGTGGGCCAGTCGGTGCTTGGCGTCGTAGAGCCGCGCCCGTTCCAGGGCCTGGGCGATCAGGCCGCCGAGGCTGGTCAGCAGGGCCCGCTCGTCGGCCCCGAAGCGGTGCGGTTCGGGATATCCCAGCACGCAGGTGCCCACGGGACGGCCGGAGGCGATGAGCGGGAGGTAGGCCCACGCCGCCATGCCGTCGGCGACCGGCGGCCGGTCGGGGAAGCGCTCCCGCATCTCCTGCTCGGACTCCAGGAACGCCGGCGCACCGCTGGCCAGAACCTGGGCGGCGGGCACCGGCGCCGACATCGAGATGCCGTCGTACCGGTCGACGACCGACGGATCCCGGTAGCCCCGGTGGCCGAGCATGCGCATCCTCCCGGCCTCCGGGGCGACCATGGCCACCACCCGGCTGCCGACCGCGGGCATGATCTCCTCGGCGACCAGGTCGATCACGTCCTGCACGCAGACGGCCTCCGTGAGTGCCCCGGACAGGTTCACGAGATGGGAGATGGCCACCAGTCCGACCGCGGGCTGCGTCACACCGTGCGGGCCGCCGGGCACCACCGGCGCCTGTGCCACCGGGCCGCGGGCCGGTGAGATGCGGACGCTGACGCCGTTGCTGCTGGGATGGAGCTGGAAGGTGAGCCAGTCGCCCGGCGGGCGCAGCGCGGTGAACGAGGTGGGCTGCCGGCTGATCAGCGCCGCGCGGTGGCGTTCCTGGTGCACGGGGTCGTCGAGCCAGGGCAGCGTCCGCCACAGCGGGTGCCCGAGCAGCTTGCGCACCGGTACGCCCAGCCGGCGGGACGCCGCCCCGTTGGCGTAGGTGACCCGCCCGTCGAGGTCGAGGGAGCACAGTCCCTCCGGCAGCCGGCCCACCATGCGCACCGCCTCGACCGCCGAGGAGACCCCGGCGACCGGGGCGCCGATCGTCACGTGCTGCCCGCGCCGGACCGGCCGGCCCGCGGCGGCCTCGTGTTCCAGGTGCCGGGCGAGCCGGTCGCAGGCGGTGACCAGGTGCTCGCGCTCCCAGTCGGCCAGCTCGGGCGGATGGGCGCCCGGCCAGGTGACGAACACCGAGCCGAAGGCGGCGCCGGCGGTCTCGACGGGCAGTGCGGCGAGGGTGAAGGGGTACGGCAGGACGAGCGCGATCCGCGGGTACCGGCGCGCCATCTCCTCCTCGTCGCCGACCCAGACCAGCCGGCGTTCGCGCAGTGCCTCCGCCACGGGGATCGGGGCGCCCAGCCCCACCCGTTCCCACGGCGCGGCGAAGGCGCGCGGCAGGCCGGCCATGACGGCCATCTCCAGCACCGGCTCGCCGGGGGCGAGGAGGTAGATCCCGCCCGCGTGCGCCCGCACGCCGTCCATCATCGCGAACAGCGCCGGGGCCAGCAGGCCTTGGTCGGTCCGCTCCCCGGCCTCGGGGTGCGACGGAGCGGAAGGGAACCCGTCCGGCACGGGTATCACCTCCTCCGCCTCTTCCCGTCCAGACTGCCTCCGGGCCGCGGACCGCGCATGCGGGAGACGTACGGCCCCGGGCGGAGGCGTGCGGCCATCCCGCAGCGGCGCCCAACTCCCTTGTCCCTGCGGACAGATGACATGCGGCGTTTTTGTTCGAACCTCTTGGCGTTCGACTGGCCCGGTGCTTCAATGTGGCTCTGTTAGGAAGGTTTCCTAACTTCTGACCCACGGAGTCACCCGTGCAGATCCCCCCACACCGTCATGCACGCACCCTCCCCCGCCGGCGCGCCGTCCTCCACGCGACCGCCGCCCTGACCGCCGGCGTCCTGGCCGTCGGCGTCGGCTCCCTGGCCTCGGCCGCGCCGGGGCAGCCGGCCGCCGCCGCGGCCGGCGTCGGGCTCGACGACCCGCACAAGAAGGACATCGCGATGCAGCTGGTGTCCAGCGCCGAGAACTCCTCGCTCGACTGGAAGGCCCAGTACAAGTACATCGAGGACATCGGCGACGGCCGCGGCTACACCGCGGGCATCATCGGCTTCTGCTCCGGCACCGGGGACATGCTCGAACTCGTCGAGCTGTACACCGACCGCAAGCCCGGCAACCCGCTCGCCCGCTACCTGCCCGCGCTGCGCCGGGTCAACGGGACCGACTCGCACAGCGGCCTCGGCTCCGGCTTCGAGAGCGCCTGGCGCAGCGCCGCCGCCGACCAGGCGTTCCAGCAGGCGCAGAACGACGAACGCGACCGCGTCTACTTCGGCCCCGCGGTCCAGCAGGCCAAGGCGGACGGGCTGCGCGCGCTCGGCCAGTTCGCGTACTACGACGCGATCGTGATGCACGGCCCCGGCGAGGACAAGGTCAGCTTCGGCGGCATCCGCAAGACCGCCCTGTCCAAGGCCAGGACCCCCGCACAGGGCGGCGACGAGACGACGTACCTCCACGCCTTCCTCGACGCGCGCAAGGCGGCGATGAAGACCGAGGAGGCGCACAGCGACACCACCCGGGTCGACACGGAACAGCGCGTCTTCCTCAACAACGGCAACCTCGACCTCAACCCCCCGCTCAAGTGGAAGGTCTACGGGGACAGTTACACCATCAACCAGTGACGTCCCCGCGCACGCCCCTCCGGGCGGTCTCCCCGACCGGGGGGAGGCCGCCCGGAGCGGTGCCGGGCCTGGGTCCGGGCCTAGCCGAGCTCCAGGCTGGTGACGCCGTACATGCCGGTCAGGTCGACGTCGGGGACCGGGCCCGTGTACATGCGCGCGGCCTCGAACACGGGTGCCAGGCCGAGGTGTTCCACCAGACGCACGGCCGCCTCGTTGGGCTCGGGGACGTCGATCACGAGGGGCTCCCCCGGTGCGGTCCGGGCCAGCCCCATGAGGAGCGCGAGGGCGACCTTCCCGGACGAGGCGTACAACGGCCCCACACGGGACGGGCCTCGGGCGGCGCGCAGCACGCCGAGGCCCTGCAGGCGGCCGTCGGCGACGGCCGCAAGGGCGGTGCGGTCCGGAAGGGTGATCCAGGAGGCGAGGAAGGCGTCGCGCGCGGCGGGGAAGAACCGGCGGTCGTAGCGGGCCAGTTCGGCGAATCCGACGCTCCTGGCGTCGATCAGGGCGACGCCGCCGGGCATGACCCCGCCCGACGGCGTGCCCTGGTAACGGATGTTCCGCCAGGCCGTGCTGAACCCCGACCTGCGGTAGTTCTCCTGCTGCGCGACGACCCCGTCGAGGCCGACGTTGCGGCCGGCGAGGTGGTCGAGTCCGGCGCGCCAGACCCGGAACCCGTAACCCTGGCCGCGGAAGGGCGGCCGGGCGATGTAGAGGCCGACGAAGCCGAAGTCGGCCCCGTAGCGCACCGCGGAGACCGAGGCAACGGGTTCACCGTCGAGCCTGCCGAACAGGAAGCCGGCCGGATCGGCGGGGAAGAAGGCCTGCCCGTCGGACCTGCCGGGGTTCCATCCCTCGTCGTCGGCCCAGTCGGAGAGCCGGCTGATGTCCTCGGCGCCGGCGGAGGAGACGTGGAACGCGGTCATGGAGACCTACCTCTGGAATCGGTTGCCGGGAAACGGTGACGGGCACCGGGGGCGCGAAGGCGCCGGGGACACCGCGCGGGTGCGGGCGATGAGGAGGGTGACGTCGTCGGGGGGTGTCGCGCTCGGCAGGGTGCCGAGCACCGCCGAGCAGAGGTCGTCCAGGCGCAGCCCGGGCCGGTCGAGGGCGCGCCGCACGCGCTCCATCCCGGTGTCGACGTCGTGCCGGCGGTCCTCGATGAGGCCGTCGGTGTAGAGGGCCAGGAGGCTGCCCTCGGGCAGGTCCACCTCGGCGGCCTGGTACGGGGGCATCCCGAGGCCGAGCGGTGTGCCGTTGGGCAGGTCGAGGAAGGTGACGCCGCCTCCGGGGTGGCGTACGGCGGGCGGCGGGTGCCCGGCCCTGGCCATGGTGCAGCGGCGGGAGGCGGGGTCGTAGACGGCGTACAGGCAGGTGGCGCTCACGGAGGCGGCGTGGAGGCCCTCCCCCTCCTCCTCGGCGAGGCGGAAGATCGCCTGGTCGAGGTGGGCGAGGAGCTGTTCCGGCGCCAGGTCGAGGTCGGCGAGCGTCCGCACCGCCGTCCGGAGCCGGCCCATCGTGGCCGCGGCGTCGATGCCGTGGCCGACCACGTCGCCGACCACGAGCGCCACCCGGTCGCGCGGCAGCGGGATCACGTCGTACCAGTCGCCGCCCACACCGTCCTCGAGGTCCGCGGCGAGGAAGCGGGAGACCACGTCCAGGGAGGGGCCGCCGCACACCCGGCGCGGGAGCAGGCCCCGCTGGAGGGCGAGGGCCGTGGCGCGCTCGTGCGTGTAGCGGCGTGCGTTGTCCAGGCTCAGCGCGGCCCTGGCGACCAGTTCCTCGGCGAACAGCAGGTCGTCCTCGTCGAACGGCCGCGGGTCGTCGGTGCGCAGGAACAACACCACGCCCAGGACGACGCCGTGGGCCCTGAGCGGCAGGATCATCAGCGAGTGCATCCCGAACTCGTCGATCTTCCCGGCCCGTGCCGGGTCCCGGCTGAGCCACGAGGAGGCGGTGTCCAGCACCGGTTCGAGCAGCGAGCGGCCGGTGGACAGGACGCGCTTGAGGGGCGAGGACGACGGTACGTACACCACGTCGCCCACCCGGGAGACCGCCTCCGGCGCGCCCTCGTGGACCGAGGCCAGGCCCGCCCGGCGGAACACCGGCAGGTAGTCGCCGTCCGGGCCGAGCCGGGACAGCGGCTCCTCACCGAGCCGCAGGGTGTCCGCGAGGTCGACGGTGACGTAGTCGGCGAGGCACGAGACGGTGAACGCGGCCAGTTCCTGTGCGGTGCGCATGACGTCCAGGGTGGTGCCGACGCGGGCACCGGCCTCGCCGAGCAGCGCCAGGCGGTCGCCGGGCCGGTGCCCGCCCGTGATCCGCAGGACGACCAGGCACACGCCCATCGGCCGGCCCGCCGCGTCCTCCAGGCGGATGCAGGAGACGGAGTACGCCCCCTCAGCGCGCACGCCGTCCACCGCCGGCACGAGGTACTCGCGGCCGGTGACGGGAGCGCCCGTCGCCAGCACCTGGCGCATCACGGCCTCCAGCGCGCGTGCCCCGGCGGGCAGCGCCGCGTCCGGACGGCGTCCCAGCCGTCGCTCCCGCGGGATGCCGTCGTAGTCCTCGAGCGAGTCGTTGACCCACGTGCACCGCAGGTCGGTGTTCCAGAGGGCGAGGCCGATCGCCGAGGGGGCGAGGGCGGACCCCAGCGCCGCCCCGGTGACGCCCACCACCCGCTGGAGGAGGCCGGCCAGGTCGATCGGTGCGGGTGATGCCATGTCGCGTCGGTCCTTCGTCTGGGCTGCGGGGATGTGCAGGCGCCCGGATCCGGCCGGTGAGGGTGGCCGGATCCGGGCCGGGGGGGCTCAGCGCCCGAGGAGGTCCGCCGCGCGTTCGGCGATGGCGTAGACCGTGGCGGCGATGTTGCCGGAGGGGAGGGTGGGCATCACGGAGGCGTCGGCGATCCGGAGGCCGTCGATGCCGTGCACGCGCAGGTCCGTGTCGACGACGGCGAGGTCGTCGATGCCGATCCGGCACGTACCGACGGGGTGCATGTACGAGGCCAGGGTGCTGCGCGCGTAGGCCCGCAGGCCGGCGTCGTCCTTCACGTCGGGCCCGGGCAGGACCTCGTGCGCACGCCATCCGTCGAGGGCGTGCGCCCGGCCGATCTCCCGTGCCAGGAAGAGCGCTTCGACCATCGTGCTCAGGTCGCGTTCGTCGCCGTAGTAGTCCGGGTCCACCAGGGGCAGGGCGTCCGGTGCGGCGCTCGCGAGCCGTACGGTGCCGCGGCTGTACGGCCGCATCGGGGAGACCGCGATCCGGTACCCCTGCCCGTCCGGCACGTGGGGCGCGGGCGCGCGGCCAGGCGCGTCGGCCAGGAGCACCTGCACGTCGGGGTCGCGGATGCCGAGCCGGCTGCGGACCAGGCCGACGGCCTCGCCGTGGTTGTTGGTCCCGGGCGGAACGGGCCGGGCCGCGCGGTGGACGACGTCGGCCAGGGGGTGGTCCTGCAGGTTCGACCCGACGCCGGGCAGGTCGAGGGCGACGTCGATGCCCATGTCCCGCAGGTGCGCCTCCGGGCCGACGCCGGAGAGCATCAGCAACTGCGCCGTACCGATGGTCCCCGCGGTGAGGACGACCTCGCCGCGGCACCCGACCGCGACGGTGCCGGTACCGGTGCGGTCGGCGTGCCCGTACTCCACCCCGACGCACCGGCCGTCGCGCAGGAGCAGGCGGTGGACCAGTGCACCGGTCACCACGGTCAGGTTGGGGCGGTGCCGGGCGGGGGTGAGGTAGGCGTCGGCGGCGCTCTGCCGCCGACCCCCGACGATGTTGAGGTCGCTCCAGCCGAAGCCCTCCTCGAGACCGCCGGCGATGTCGGCCGCCCGCCGGTACCCGGTCTGGGTCGCCGCCGTCAGGAGCGCGGCCACGACCGGATGGGGCGGGCTGGCGGGCCCCACGGTCAGGGGGCCGCCGACGCCGCGGAGCACGGGGTCCCGCCCGGGGGCGTTCTCGCTGCGCTTGAAGTACGGGAGCAGGTCGTCGAAGCCCCAGCCCTTCGCGCCGCCCGCGGTCCACGCGTCGTAGCCGGAGTGGTGACCGCGCACGAAGGTCATGGCGTTGATGGTTGACCCCCCACCCAGGCCGCGGCCGCGCGCGAGGGGGGTGGTGGTGCCCGTGGCGGACTGCCGGACGGTGGTGTCGCCCCAGTTCGCGGGCGTCCCCAGCAGCGTCGGCCAGGCGGGCGGCGACGCCGCCGCGGCCGGTGGCCGGTCTCCGCCCGCCTCCAGCAGGAGCACGCGCGCGCCGCCTCGTTCGGAAAGGCGCGCGGCGAGCACGCTGCCCGCGGTGCCGCCGCCGACGACCACGTAGTCGTAGCTGTCCGTTATCGCATGCATGGGTCACCTCTGACCGGCCACGTCCGGCGTTTCCAGTGATAGCCAGAATCGGCTAACACCGGACACGATAACCCCAACCACTCATAGTCGAACAGAGCATCTGTTATCGCACCCATTACGAATCGATATGGGTGAATCACAGCAAATCCGCCATGTCTGCCCAGTCCGTGAGGCGCGCCTGCGGGCGCCGGTCCGCCGAGGATCGGCCCGATGC
The DNA here is from genome assembly GCF_042891295.1 of Streptomyces sp. NPDC001902. Lineage (NCBI taxonomy): Bacteria > Bacillati > Actinomycetota > Actinomycetes > Kitasatosporales > Streptomycetaceae > Streptomyces > Streptomyces sp. NPDC001902. The sequence continues at coordinate 35,436 of NZ_JBIATA010000018.1, forward strand.
CGCCAGGACCCCGAACCCTCCCGCCGCCAGGGCAAGTTCATCGCCCGACGCCCTACCCAGGGATGGATGAAAGTTGTACGGTCCACGGGATCACATCCCCTCACGGAGGTACTCGCCATGGCGTCAACGGGCGTACCCGACGTCCTCACCCGTGCCCGCACCGTCGCACCGCCGGGCTGGAGCCGCTGGCTGGTACCGCCGGCCGCACTCTCCATCCACCTCGCCATCGGGCAGGCGTACGCCTGGAGCGTCTTCAAGCCCCCGCTGGAGTCCTCGCTCGGGCTGAGCGGCACCCAGTCGGCGCTGCCGTTCCAGCTGGCGATCGTCATGCTCGGCCTGTCGGCCGCGTTCGGCGGCACGCTCGTCGAGCGCAACGGGCCCAGGTGGGCCATGTGCGTGTCGGCCCTCTGCTTCTCCTCCGGCTTCCTCATCTCGGCCCTCGGCGCCGCCACGCGCCAGTACTGGCTGATCGTCCTCGGTTACGGCCTCGTCGGCGGCATAGGCCTCGGCATCGGCTACATCTCGCCGGTCTCCACGCTCATCAAGTGGTTCCCCGACCGGCCCGGGCTCGCCACCGGCATCGCCATCATGGGCTTCGGCGGCGGCGCGCTCATCGCGTCGCCCTGGTCGACGCAGTTGCTGTCCTCCTTCGGCGCCGACTCCGCCGGCATCGGGCAGACCTTCCTGGTGATGGGCCTCGTCTACGCGGTCTTCATGACCTTCGGGGTGCTGCTGGTCCGGGTCCCCGCGGACGACTGGCGGCCGGCCGGCTGGACCCCGGCGGCCGACACCGCGCGCCCGCTCGTCACCACCGCCCACGTGTCGGCGCGCAACGCGCTGCGCACCCCGCAGTTCTGGTGCCTGTGGGTGGTGCTCTGCATGAACGTGACGGCGGGCATCGGCATCCTGGAGAAGGCCGCGCCGATGATCACCGACTTCTTCGCGAACACCTCCACCCCGGTGACGGCCACCGCCGCCGCCGGTTTCGTCGGCCTGCTGTCGCTCGGCAACATGCTCGGCCGGATCACCTGGTCCTCCACCTCCGACCTGGTCGGGCGGAAGAACATCTACCGCCTCTACCTCGGTGCGGGGGCGCTGCTGTACCTGCTCATCGCCCTGCTCGGCGACGACTCCAAGCCGCTGTTCATCATCGCCGCCGCCGTCATCCTGTCCTTCTACGGCGGCGGGTTCGCCACCGTGCCCGCCTACCTCAAGGACCTCTTCGGGACGTACCAGGTGGGCGCGATCCACGGACGGCTGCTGACCGCCTGGTCCACGGCCGGCGTGCTCGGGCCGCTGATCGTGAACGCGATCGCCGACCACGAGAAGTCGGCGGGACGGACGGGGCCCGACCTCTACTCCACGTCCTTCGGCATCATGATGGTGCTGCTGGTGATCGGCTTCGTCGCCAACGAGCTGGTACGACCGGTCCATCCGCGCCACCATGACGGACCGTCCGCCGAGCCCAAGGCCACGACAGGAACCGAGTCGGAAGGAGCCGTCCGATGACCGCCCCGAACCCCGCGCCCGCCGCCGACGCCTCCGCCGGGGGCGGCCGGCTGCCGCTCATGGTCGTCGCCTGGCTGTGGGTCGGCGCGCCCTTCGCCTACGGCGTCTACGAACTCGGCCTGAAGCTCAAGCAGTTGTTCACCGGCTGACCGGCTTCACCGCCGGCCCCCGCCACGGGCCGCCCCGTCCGCACGGACCGGGCGGCCCCGTCACGCGCCGACCCCACCGGCACGGCTGAGCATGCCGGACGGGGGTATCCGGACCCCGTAGAGGACCGCACGTTCCGTGCCGCGGAGCGGGCGCCGACCCACGGAGGAAGGAACCATGCCCCACAGCAGCGGTACCCGTACCGGCGCGAGCCCCGACACCCTGGGCGTCGTCGGCCTGATCTGCGCGGTCGCCGGATTCTTCGTTCTCGGCATCATCCTCGGCCCGGCCGCGGTCGTGTGCGGCTGGCTCGCGATGGGCCGCACCTTCCGCGGCGCCAAGCCGGTGCTCCCGCTGATCGCCGTCGTCCTGGGCGCGATCGACACGCTCATCGCGCTCGTGTGGCTCACCGGCACCCACTGGACCGGCGGCGGCTTCATGTGAGCCGCGGCGCGGACCCGGCCGAGGGCACCACGGGGCCGGACGGGAGGATGGTGCTCCCCCGTCCGGCCTCCGCCGTCCAGGAGCGTGTGTGCCCCTCCCCGACCCGTGCGCGGCGCCGCGTGCCGTCCCCGTCGTCCTCGCTGTCCTCGCCGTCGTGGCGGCCCTGGCGCTGACCACCGGGTGCGGTACCGGCGACCGCCCCTCCGCCGCCCCGCGCGTGGTGCCGCCGGAGGCGGGGGCGTCCTTCGACTACCAGATCGGCGGCGGCTACCCGCCGCCGAAGGGCGTGCGCGTGGTCTCCCGCGACCGCGCGGACCGGCCGGCCCCGGGCGTCTACTCGGTCTGCTACGTCAACGCCTTCCAGGCCCAGCCCGGCGAGCTGTCCCGGTGGCGCGCCCGGAATCCGGGCCTGCTGCTGCGCGACGGGGACGGCGGGCTCGTCATGGACGACGAGTGGGACGAGGCGCTGCTGGACACCTCCACCGCCGCCGGGCGGACGGCACTGGCGGAGATCGTCGGCGCCTGGATCGACGACTGCGCGCGGCGGGGTTTCCAGGCGGTCGAGCCGGACAACCTCGACTCGTTCGAGCGCTCCGACGGCCTGCTCACGGCGGCCGACAACGCCGCGTTCGCCCGGCTGCTCACCGCACGCGCCCATGCGGCGGGGCTGGCCGTCGCCCAGAAGAACACGGCCGAGCTCCTCCCTCAGCGTGCCGCCATCGGCTTCGACTTCGCAGTCGCCGAGGAGTGCGGCGCGTACGACGAGTGCGGCCGGTACGCCTCCGCGTACGACGACCGCGTCCTCGTCGTGGCGTACGACGCCGCCGACTTCACGGCGACCTGCCGCCGCTGGGGTGCCCGCCTCGCGGTGGTGCTCCGCGACCGCGACGTGGCGCCCGCCGGGGAGCCGGGCCACGTCTTCCGTAGCTGCTGACCGCCGCGCCAGGGCCCGCGGGCGGATCCGTCCGGCAGGGCAGGGCGGCACTGTCGGTGTGGGCGTGGCGGACGGCGGCGATCGGTCTCCACCGGCGCCCGGGGTTCAGCGTCCTGGACCTCTCCGGGGAACGCGCCACCGGCCGGCCGCCACGCCCGGGGTCATGACGTGGTCACGGCGTACCAGCGGCCGTCCCGCTGGTGGACCAGGTGGTGGGCGGCGAGGCTGTCGATGTGCCGTGCGATGGTCGCGGGCTGGTAGCCGACGCTGGCGCTCAGGGCGTCGATGGTCGTCCCGTCCCTCCCGGCCGCGCGGAGTTCCTGGAGGGTCTTGAGCGCCGTACGGGCGAGGCCGGACTCCTCGGGGCGGGGCTCGGCGGGAGCCGGCACGGCGGCCGCGGCAGGCGCCGGGGACGGGGGCCGGGTGGTCGACGCTCCCGGAGGCGCGGCCGGGGCGGGCACGGAGGCGGGTACCGCGGTGCCGGAAAGGGCGGACGGGACCGGCGGGGCGGCCGGGACGGCTGGTCCGGCCGCCGACGCGGTACGGACGGGGGCGACGGGCCTCGGCGTGCGATTGACCGTGCGGTGCTTGCGGCCCTTCTGGTGACGGCGGGTGCTCATCGGGCGGACCTCCTTCACTGTGATCTTGAAGGGCCAACGGGGGACCGCCGCCGGAGTCACGCAGATGCGTGCATGCGGGGGACCCCGGGGCGCCCGGGGAATGTGCGGCGGCACCGCCGCCGTTGCAACGGATCCCGACGGACCCGAGGAAGGGAACACCATGCCCCCCACGGACAGCCGCCGCGGTCACCGCGTGGACGCGGTACCCGGCACCCAGCACGTGACCGTCACGATCGACGGCAAGGTCGTGGCCGAGACCCGGCGGCCGGTACTGGTCCACGAGACCGGTCTGCCGGTGCGCTACTACATCCCGCCGCAGGACGTGGACCTCGCGCTCTTCCGCGCCAGCGACACCAACACCACCTGCCCCTACAAGGGCGTCGCCTCCTACTGGTCGTACGCCGACCACAACGACGTCGCCTGGGTCTACGAGGAGCCGCTCGCGTCGGTGCCCGAGATCACGGGCCACGTCTCCTTCTACGACACCGTGGCCGCCGTCGCCGTCGAGGACGCCTGACCGGGCGGACGGTGCGCGGGGGCGCACCGTCCGTCACGACGTCCCGGAGCGCGCCCGCGGCCTGAGGCGGGTCCCCTGCCGCAGGTTCAAGCACGACTGTTCGGTTTACTGCGCACGACGGCCGCCGGGGAGCAATGATGGTCACATGGCGAATCCGACGATCCTGACCGTCGACGACGATCCGGCAGTGTCCCGTGCCGTGGCCCGGGACATCCGCCGCAGGTACGGGGACCGCTACCGGGTGGTGCGCGCCACCTCCGGCGACGAGGCCCTGAGCGCGCTGCGGGAGATCAAACTGCGAGGTGAACAACTCGCGGTGATGCTCGCCGACTACCGCATGCCGAAGATGAACGGGGTGGAGTTCCTCGAGGCGGCGATGGACCTCTTCCCGCTCGCCCGCCGTGTGCTGCTCACGGCGTACGCCGACACCAGCGCGGCCATCGACGCCATCAACATCGTCGACCTCGACCACTACCTGCTGAAGCCGTGGAGCCCGCCGGAGGAGAACCTCTACCCGGTGATCGACACCCTGCTCGACGCGTGGATCACCACGCCGGACCCGACGGCGTCCGAGACCCGCGTGGTCGGCCACCGCTGGTCGGCGCCCTCGTTCAAGGTGCGTGACTTCCTCACCCGCAACCTGGTGCCCTACCGCTGGCTGCCCGCGGAGGAGCCCGAGGCCGAGCAGTTGCTGACCGCGGCCGGGCTGACGCCGGCCGACGTACCGCTGGTGGTCACCGCGGACGGGACGACGCTGGTGCGGCCCACGGAGGCCGAGCTCGCCGCCCACGTGGGGCTGAGCACGGTCCCGGCCTCCGACTTCTACGACCTGGTGGTGGTCGGCGGCGGCCCCGCGGGGCTGGGTGCGGCGGTGTACGGCGCGTCCGAGGGTCTGCGCACGGTACTGGTGGAGCGCCGGGCGACCGGCGGCCAGGCGGGGCAGAGCAGCCGCATCGAGAACTACCTCGGCTTCCCGGACGGCGTCTCCGGCGCCCAGCTGACCGACCGGGCCCGCCGGCAGGCGACGAAGTTCGGGGCGGAGATCCTCAGCACCCGGGAGGTGGTCGCGCTGGAGGCGGTGGGCACCGGAAGGGTGCTGTCCTTCGGTGACGGCTCGTCCATCGCGGCGCACACGGTGGTGCTGGCGACCGGGGTGTCCTACCGGCGGCTCGAAGCGCCTGGGCTGGCGGAGTTCACCGGTGCCGGGGTCTTCTACGGCTCGGCGATGACCGAGGCCATGAACTGCGCGGGCCAGGAGGTCTACATCGTCGGCGGGGCCAACTCGGCCGGGCAGGCGGCCGTCTACTTCTCCCGCAACGCGTGCCGGGTCCACCTGCTGATCCGCGGCGCGGACCTGCAGCGTTCGATGTCGCAGTACCTGATCGACCAGATCGCGGCCATCGACAACATCAAGGTCAGCCCCTGCACCGAGGTCGTCGGCGGCAAGGGCGGCGACCACCTGGAGCAACTGATGCTCCGCGACGCGAAGACCGGCACGGTGACCACCGTCGACGCCTCGTTCCTGTTCGTCTTCATCGGCGCCGAACCCCGCACGGACTGGCTGGAGGGTGTCGTGGAGCGGGACCGGCGCGGCTTCGTGGTCACCGGCCCCGACCTGATCGGTGGCGGCAAGCGCCCCGCGGGCTGGCCGCTCCCCCGTGACCCGTACCACCTGGAGGCCAGCGTGCCCGGTGTCTTCGCCGCCGGTGACGTGCGGGCGGAGTCGGTCAAGCGGGTGGCCTCCGCGGTCGGCGAGGGCGCGATGGCCGTATCCCTGGTGCACCGGTATCTGGAGGCGCAGTGACCACGACGGACCGGCTCGGGCCGGAGCAGCTGCGGACCCTGTTCCTGTTCGAGTCGCTCGGCGAGAAGGAACTGGACTGGCTGGGCGAACAGGGCCGGGTGGAGCGGGTCCCGGCGAACAACCCCGTCTACGCCGAGGGCGATCCGGCGACCTGCTTCTACGTGCTGCTCAGCGGCACGGTGTCGCTGGGCCGCCTGGTCCACGGCGACGTGGTGGAGGTCAACCGCACCGACCTGCGGGGCGTGTACGCCGGCGCGACGCAGGCGTACCTCGGGGACCGGGTGGAGCAGACGTACCCCAACTCGCTGAAGGCGGTCACCGACTGCGAGTTCTTCGTGATCCCGGCCGAGGAGTTCGCCGGGGCGATGCGCGCGTGGTTCCCGATGGCGGTGCACCTGCTGGAGGGGGCGTTCTTCGGCTACCGCAAGCAGAACACCATCGTCGGGGAGCGCGAGCGGCTGCTGGCGCTGGGCTCGCTGTCCGCCGGGCTCACCCATGAGCTGAACAATCCGGCCGCCGCCGCGGTGCGCGCCACCTCGGCGCTGCGCGACCGGGTGGCCGGCATGCGGCACAAGCTCGCGATGATCGCGGACGGCCGGCTCGACACCCGGCAACTGCACCAGCTGGTCGAGCTGCAGGACGCCGCGATCAAGCGCATGGCGTCGGCGCCCGAGCGGTCGGCGCTGGAGGCGGCCGACGCCGAGGACGAGCTGACGGACTGGCTCGAGGACCACGGCGTCAACGGCTCCTGGGAGCTGTCCTCGACGCTGGTCGCGGGCGGCGTGGACGCCGAGTGGCTGGACTCCGTGGTCGACGCGGTCGGCGAGGACCGGCTGGAGGCGGCGATCCGCTGGCTCACGTACACCCTCGACACCGAACTGCTCATGGGCGAGATCGACGACGCCGTCACCCGGATCTCCGGACTGGTCGGGGCCGCGAAGCAGTACTCGCAGCTGGACCGGGCCCCGCAGCAGACGGTGGACGTCCACGCGCTGCTCGACGCGACGCTCACGATGCTCCACGCGAAGATCCCCGGCGGGGTGCGCGTCGTGAAGGAGTACGACCGCAGCCTGCCGCAGATCCAGGCGTACGGCGCCGAGCTCAACCAGGTGTGGACCAACCTCATCGTCAACGCCCTCGACGCCATGGACGGTTCGGGCACACTGACGCTGCGCAGCTCGTGGGACGGCCCGGACCGCCTGGTGGTGGAGGTGGGCGACACCGGTCCCGGCATCTCCCCGGAGATCCGGCCGCGGATCTTCGAGCCGTTCTTCACCACCAAGCCGGTGGGCGAGGGCACCGGGCTGGGCCTGGACATCTCGTACCGCATCGTGGTCAACAAGCACCACGGCGACATCCGGGTCGAGTCGAGCCCCGGCGACACGCGCTTCACCGTGTGCCTGCCGGTCGCCCAGCCCGAGAGGCAGCCGGGGGACGCGGAGCGGACGGGCTGAGCCCTCCCCCGGGCGGAGGGGTGGTTCAGGCCACCGGGCTCTTGGACTTGGGAAGGGTCCGTGCACGGTCGCGGCCGACGGGCAGCTGTCCGTCGGCCGCGCTCTTGAGCGAGCGCAGCGCCAGCAGCAGCACACCGATGTCGTCGATGAGGATCGGATCCGGCAGCAGGTCCACCGGGCAGACCAGGTAGACGAGCCCCGCCCAGAAGGCCAGTTTGCCCGAGCGCGGTACGTCCGCGCTGCGCAGCAGGGTACGGATGCGCGCCATCTTCACCACGAGCACGACGGCCACCACGAGCATCACCACGACCGCCACCGCGGCGATCACGAGGGCCGTGGTCGACCAGTCACCCAGGTCCATGTCTGCCTCCTGCGATCCCGTGTACCCGGCCGGTGTGCGCGGAAACGGTGCCCAGCCCCTGCGGAAAGGAAGCACAGATTACATGATCACACCCGAGGAGATCTGGGAGACCGCCGGGCTGCCCGCACGCCGGCTCTCCGGCCTGGCGCTGAATCCCGCGGCCCCCGAGGACGTCCTGCTGCGGCTGCTCGCCGACGGTCCGCCGGCGGCACGGATGGTCCTGTGCCGCGACCGGGCGCTGCCGGACGCCGTGGTCGACGCCGTCGTCCGCCACCCCGACAGGTACACCCGCAGCTTCCTCGCCCGCAGTCCGCACGCCGAGCCGGCCCAGAGGGCACGGCTGCTGGACGACCCAGAGTGGTTCGTGCGGGCGCATCTGGCCCAGACCCCCCGGATGCCGTGGAGCGTGCGCCCCCGGCCGCTCCCGGACCAGGCCGTCGTCCACATGATCCTGACGTACGAGGGGGAGTTGCTGGGCACCCTCTACCGCCAGGCCTCCGCCGGACTGATGGAGTCGATGCACGCCCACCCGGAGCCGAAGGTGCGACGCATGGGCGTCGCATGGCGCGGCGTGCCGGACGAGATCCGCGACGTCCTCCTGGCGGACCCGGACGAGGAGGTACGGGACATGGTGCGGCAGCACCTGCGGCACGAGGACCCGGCGTGGGTGGAGCGGGAGCTGCCCGACCGGTCGTGCCATGGGCGGACTCATGCGCTGATGCACTGCGCCCTGAGCCGAGGCGTCGTGGAGGGCGTGCTCAACGCCCCCGTAGGCGAGGAGGACCGGCGGATGATCGCGGGCAACCCCACCCTTCCCGCCGACGTGGTGGTCCTGCTGGCCGCCGATGCCGACCCCGAGGTGCGGGAACGGATCGCATACCGCTGCGACCTCGGGGCGGAGGAGCGCCGGGCCCTCGCCGTGGACGCCGATCCGCGGGTACGGCTCGCGCTCTCCGTACATCCCGCACTGAGCGAGGCGGAACGCGCGGCGATCGACTACGAGGTGCCGGTGGGCGGCACCTTCGGACCGGTACTGCAACGCCTGTGGCCCCGGGATCCCGCCGCGGTGCGGCGGGACGCCCTGTCCGGGCACCCGTTGCTGCGGCGGCGCGCCGCCGGCGATCACAGCCTGCCGTCCGACCTGGTGGCGCGGCTGGCCGCGGACGACGACCTCGGCGTGCGGGTACTGCTCGCGCAGAACCATCCGGAGGCGCCCGCCGAGCTGCTGCTGGGCGCCTTCCTGGAGTACACCGGGTACGAGCGCGAACTCCTCCTCACCCGGCCGCGGTTCCCGACCGCCGGGCTCGCGCGGTACGCCCGGCACGAAGACCCGGCCGTCCGCGCCCTGGCCGCCCGGGACCCGGCCACCGCTGCGGAGACCGTGGACCGGCTGACCCGCGACCCCGATCCCGGTGTGCGGGCGGCCGGGGCGGGCCATCCGAACCTCTCTCCGGCCAGGCTCGCGGAGTTGCTCGACGACGAGGAGCTCGCGCACCGGGCGGCGGCGAACCCGGCTCTGGAGCCCGCGGTCATGCGCAGGCTGGTGGCGCCCCTTCCGCTCCCGGCCGATGCCGCCGGATGACCGCCGTCAACCGCTCGTAGGCGGTGCGCAGTTCGCGTCGGGCAAAGTCCTGGCGCACATCGATGAGGGCGCCGTGGGAGGCGGTGGGGTCGACCGTGAAGCGGTCGTGCCAGCCGCCTCCCGAGGCGATGATCACCGGGGCGTCGACGCCGTCGAACTGGTCGGCGGTGATGTCGACGCGCAGGCCGTTCTTCTCGATCCACGCGTGGGTGGCGCGGTTCTCCCAGGCGCTGACGTAGGTCCACACGCCCTGGCCGTTCTCGTACAGGTACTGGCCGAGGAGGATCGAGGCGTCCCCGCACGAGCCGTGCGGGAAACGCTCCAGGGAGACCAGGCCCGGGTCGGGGCAGTCGAGGATCGCCTGCCGGAACCCGAGGACCAGTGTGCGGAGTTCGGACACCCGCGGAGTCTAACCCGTGAAGATCATTTGTGGGACCCGTGGAATCGGCCCTTCTGTCGGACGCGAACCCGGGTGGTGGAGAGCGGGGGCGCGTGAGGAACGGGGGCATGGTGGTGGCAGCGGCCGGAACCGGTACCCGAGCCGGTTCCGGCTGCTGCGGCGGCAGTCAACCGAGGGGCACGGATGGCGTCAAGACTTCACGTCAAGATTGGTGCGGGGAGCGTCAGGCGGCCAGGATGAGGCTGCTCGCGTTCAAGTTCCGAACGGATGGATCTCCCTGCAGGTCACGGCGGCGTAAGGGCCCGCAGCGGCAGCCGAGCTGTTAACCCGTCAGAAACACTTTCTGCGAGGAGTCTTGACCGCGACTTCTGTCACGTCTTAACTCACGCCCTAAATTAAGTCGTGAGGCTGACACAGGAGTTCCTATGAGACCCGAAGTCAATGCCGCCCGCCGCAGACCCCTGGGGCTGATCGCCCTCCTGGCGGTGCTGCTCGCCCTGATCACCGTCCCGGCCGGACCGCTCACCACGGCCCACGCCGCCGCCTGCGGCACCGCCAATGCCGCGCAGGGCAGGACCGCCACCGCATCCTCCGCCGAGAACGGCTCCTTCACCGCCGCCAACGCCGTCGACGGCAACGCCGGAACCCGCTGGTCCAGCGCCTTCAGCGACCCCCAGTGGATCCAGGTGGACCTCGGCGGCTCCCAGAGCGTCTGCGAGGTCGTCCTCACCTGGGAGGCCGCCTACGCCAAGGCCTACCAGATCCAGCTCTCCGCCAACGGCACCGACTGGACCACGGTCGCCTCCACGACCACCGGCGCCGGCGGCACCGAGACCCGCGCCGTCAGCGGCACGGGCCGCTACCTGCGCGTATACGGCACCACCCGCGCCACCGCATACGGCTACTCGCTGTGGGAGCTCGCCGTGCACACCACCGACGGCGGCACCGGCCCGGTGATCCCCGGCGGCGGCGACCTCGGCCCGAACGTCCTGGTCTTCGACCCCTCGACCCCGGGCATCCAGGCCAAGCTGGACCAGGTCTTCCAGCAGCAGGAGTCCGCGCAGTTCGGCACCGGACGCTACGCGCTGCTGTTCAAGCCCGGCACCTACAACAACATCAACGCCAACATCGGCTTCTACACCTCGATCGCCGGGCTCGGCCTCTCCCCCGACGACACCACCTTCAACGGCGACGTGACCGTGGACGCCGGCTGGTTCAACGGCAACGCCACCCAGAACTTCTGGCGCTCCGCGGAGAACCTCGCCCTCAACCCGGTCTCCGGCACCGACCGCTGGGCCGTCGCCCAGGCCGCGCCCTTCCGCCGCATGCACGTCAAGGGCGGCCTCAACCTCGCACCCAACGGCTACGGCTGGGCCAGCGGCGGCTACATCGCCGACAGCAAGATCGACGGCACCGTGGGCCCGTACTCGCAGCAGCAGTGGTACACCCGCGACAGCTCGGTCGGCGGCTGGACCAACGGCGTGTGGAACATGGTCTTCTCCGGCGTCCAGGGCGCTCCCGCGCAGAGCTTCCCCAACCCGCCGTACACCACGCTCGACACCACCCCCGTCTCCCGCGAGAAGCCCTTCCTCTACCTCGACGGCAACGACTACAAGGTCTTCGTGCCGGCCAAGCGCACCAACGCCCGCGGCACCAGCTGGGGCAACGGCGCGCCGCAGGGCTCCTCGATCCCGCTGAGCCAGTTCTACGTGGTCAAGCCGGGCGCGACGGCCGCCACCATCAACGCCGCGCTCGCCCAGGGCCTCAACCTGCTGTTCACCCCGGGTATCTACCACGTCGACCAGACCATCAACGTCACCCGCGCCAACACGGTCGTGCTGGGCCTCGGCCTCGCGACGGTCATCCCCGACAACGGCGTCACCGCCATGAAGGTCGCCGACGTCGACGGCGTGAAGCTGGCCGGCTTCCTGATCGACGCCGGTGCGGTCAACTCCCAGGTGCTGCTCCAGGTCGGCCCGCAGGGCGCGGCCGCCGACCACGCCGCCAACCCGACGACCGTGCAGGACGTCTTCATCCGCATCGGCGGCGCCGGACCTGGCAAGGCGACCACCAGCATGGAGGTCAACAGCGACGACACCGTCATCGACCACACCTGGATCTGGCGCGCCGACCACGGCGCCGGAGTGGGCTGGGACACCAACCCGGCCGACTACGGCCTGCGCGTGAACGGCGACGACGTCCTGGCCACCGGCCTGTTCGTCGAGCACTTCAAGAAGTACGACGTCCAGTGGAGCGGCGAGCGGGGCAGGACGGTCTTCTTCCAGAACGAGATCGCCTACGACGCCCCCAGCCAGGCCGCCATCCAGAACGGCGCGACGAAGGGCTGGGCCGCCTACAAGGTGGACGACTCGGTGAACACCCACGAGGCCTGGGGCCTTGGCAGCTACTGCAACTTCACCACCGATCCGACGATCCGCATGGACCACGGCTTCGAGGTCCCGGTGAAGTCCGGGATCAAGATGCACGACGTCCTGGTGGTCTCCCTGGGCGGCATGGGCCAGTACGACCACGTCATCAACGGCACCGGTGCCGCGACCTCCGGCACCTCGACCACGCCGTCCACGGTGGTCTCCTTCCCCTGACGACAGGGCCGGAGCAGGGGTGCCCCGTCCTCCGGCGGGGCACCCCGTCCGCCGCCCTCAGGCGGCAGGCCAGCGCCGGGAGTGCAGCACCTCGCCCACGGCGACCGCCGCGGCCATGGCGAGCCCCGCCACCGGCACCGCCGCGCTCCCGCAGAAGGTGCTCGCGAGCACCACCAGGGCACAGGCGGGCAGCACCGCGTGCTCGGCGAACCCGCGCTTGGCGCTGCGGGAGTGGATCAGCCAGACCGTCAGCAGGAACAGCGCGGTCGGCAGCGTGACGGCGGCCGCGGCGGCCGTCTGCGAGATGTGCGCCTTGTGCACGGCCTGCTCGACCACCACCTCAAGCCCCGCCCCGATGGCGGCGGCCGAGCCGAAGACGAGGTAGTGCCCGTAACCCCACAGGAACGCCCGCGCGCTGCTGGTGAGGTGCTGGTGGATGGGGATGGCGAAGTAGATCCAGTAGGCGCAGAAGACGATGAGCAGTCCCCCGACGGCGACGGGCAGCAGCTCGCCGAGCGCGGTGGACTCGTCGACGGCGGACTGCACGGCAACCGTCGCCGCGGCCACCGACTCACCGAGCACGATGATGGTGAACAGGCCGTAGCGCTCGGAGATGTGGTGCGGGTGCCAGGTGGTGCGCTGCGCCCGCTCGGCCCAGGCGGGCACCACCAGTTCCGCGACGGCCAGGATCAGGAAGCCCCAGTTCCACAGCCCGCCGACGGGCTGGAGCAGCAGCAGGACCCATCCCACCTGGACGACGACCAGACCGGCGGCGTAGCTCAGCGCCGTGGTCCGTGCCGGTCCGGCCGCGTTGCGTGCCGCGCGCAGCCACTGGAAGGCGAGTGCGACGCGCATGATGATGTAGCCGGCCACGGCGATCGAGAAGTCGTTGGCGTCGAAGGCCCGGGGAACTCCTGCCGCCAGGACCAGGACGCCGGTGATCTGGACGAAGGTGGCGATGCGGTAGGGCACGTCGTCGGTGTCGAAGGCCGAGGCGAACCAGGTGAAGTTCATCCAGGCCAGCCAGATCGCGAAGAAGACCAGGCAGTAGCCGAGGACACCGCGCCCGGCATGGCCCTCGGCGACCGCGTGCACCAGCCGGGCGCCCGCCTGGGCGACCGCCACCACGAAACAGAGGTCGAAGAGCAGTTCCAGCGGGGTGGCGACCCGGTGCGGCTCGTGCGGGTCGCGGGCCGTCATCCGGACCAGCGGGCGGAAGCGGCGGTCCGGCGCCACGTGATCGTGATCGGTCATCCGCGCATCGTAGGCGGTGCGCGCGTGCCCGCGCCCGAAGGGACCGGGCGCGGGCACGTGGCGGGGGACGGGGTGAGGTCAGGCGCAGCCGTCCTGGAGCAGTCCGGCCCGCAGCCGGGCCAGGGTGCGCGAGAGCAGCCGGGAAACGTGCATCTGCGTGCAGCCCATGATCTCGCCGATCTGGGCCTGCGTCAGTTCCTCCACGTAGCGCAGATGGAGCAGCTGCCGGTCGCGTTCGCCGAGCTCCACGACGAGCGGTGCGAGGGAGCCGAGGTCCTCGACGAGTTCCATGGCGGGGTCGATCGCGCCGATGAAGTCGGCGAGCACGGTCTCGCCGTCGTCGCCGTCGTCGCCGTTCATGGCGGCGTCGAGGGAGGAGGCGGTGTAACCGTTGGAGGCCACCTGGGCCTCGACGACCTCGGCCTCGGAGATGTCCATGAGCGCCGCGAGCTCGCTCACCTTGGGGGCGCGGCCCAGCCGGGAGGACAGCTCGTCCCGGGCGCGGGCCAGCTCCACCCGGCGCTCCTGGAGGCGGCGCGGCACGTGCACGGCCCAGGTGGTGTCGCGGAAGAACCGCTTGATCTCACCGACGATGTACGGCACCGCGAAGGTCGTGAACTCGACCTCGCGCGAGATGTCGAACCGGTCGATGGCCTTGATCAGCCCGATCGTGCCGACCTGGACGATGTCCTCCATCTCGTCGCTGCGTTCGCGGAAGCGCCTGGCCGCGAACCGCACGAGCGACATGTTCATCTCGATCAGGGTGTTGCGGGCGTACTGGTGTTCGTGGGTGCCCTCCTCGAGCACCGTCAGGCGCTCGAGGAAGAGCTTGGACAGCCGGCGCGCGCTCGTGGGGGCCACGCTGCTCGGGTCGGTGATCTGCGGCAGTACGTCGACCTCGGGGCTCTCGACCCCGGTGCTCGTCCCGCTCACGTGGGCGATCACGGCTCCTCCTCGCACCTCTGCACCTCTGCACCTCTACGTCATGTTCCCGTACGTTGCCCCTCGGGTACCCCCTCCTCCGCGAAGCATTCCCCCCCGATCCCGGAAGAACGTGAATCGCGCCGAAGGCAGCGTAGGACCGGCCAGCAGGGGCAGACCACAGAGGGACCGATGATGCCTACGGGGTGATCGTGCGTGTACAGCATTGACCTAGACGCGGAAGGCGGGGGGATCGTGCGGCCCGCCACTGCGGACCGGCCGCTGCCCACCACCATAGGCGAGGCGCGTGACTTCGCCCGCGCCCGGCTCAGAGGCGTGGATCCGGAGCGGGTCGAGGACTGCCTGCTGGTCGTCTCCGAACTGGTGACCAACGCCTTCCGGTACGGCGGCGGGCTGGCGGCCCTCGACGTGGTGGCGGTGCCGGACGCGATCCGCGTGTCCGTCCAGGACCACAACGACCGGCTGCCGGCCGCGCCCCAGCCCTCCGACCGCTTCCTGCCGGGCGGCTACGGCCTGCGCCTGGTGCGCCGGCTGGCCCGGGACTTCCGGGTGACGCTCCTGCGCGCGGGCGGCAAGGTCATCCACGTGCACCTGCCGCGCTGACGCACCGTCACCTCCCGACGTCGTACGTGTGGACGAACGGATTGCGGAAACACGCACCGTGAGCACACCAAGGACCCGCATCAAGGTCAGTTCGAATGCCGGGGCCCGACGACGGCCCCCAGGAGGCACACCATGACCACGGGCATCATCATCGGGGCGGTCGTCCTCGTTGTCCTGATCGTCCTCGCCGCGGCCGTGATGTCGCGGCGCGGCGGCGGCACGGGACAGCTCAGGCGCCGCTTCGGACCGGAGTACGAACGCACGGTCGCGCGGCACGACGGCGACACGGACGCGGCGCACCGGGAGTTGCAGGAGCGTGTCGACCGGCACGGCGGCCTGACCCCGGAACCGCTGAACGCACGTCAGGCCGAGGAGTACCGCGCCGAGTGGGCCGCCCTGCAGGAGCGGTTCGTCGACTCCCCCGCGCAGGCGGTGCAGGAGGCGTCGGAGCTGCTGGACCGGCTGGCGCACGACCGCGGCTTCCCGGAGCACACCTCGGGCGAGCAGATCGACGCCCTGTCGGTCCACCGCCCGCGGCACCTCCAGGCCTACCGCGACCTGCGCGGGGTCTCGCAACCCCGGAACGACGGTGACCGCACCGCGGCGGACACCGAGGAACTGCGCGCTCGGTTGCTCCACGCCCGGGCGCTGTTCGACGACCTCATCGCGGTGGACAAGGAGCCCCGCACCACCTCGCGCGAGGACGGCGCAGGTGACACGGGCTCCGGCCGACGCGGCTCCCACCGCTTCCACATGCCGACCTGGAGCAGCCGATGAATCCCACGCACGAGCACCGCGACACCGACGGAACCGACGGAACCGGCGAGACCGACGGCACCGGCCGCGACGTACGCAACGGCCCGGCCGGGGCCTCCGCCGAGCGGACCCCCGACGAGCGGACGTCCCCCACGGCCGGTGGCACCCGCGAACAGCGGGCCCCCCAGGCACCGCAGACCACGGGGAAGAAGGGCGAGGCGCCTGCCGTGCAGCGGCCCGCCGGATGGTCACGGCCCGAGGAAGCCGGCAAGCCCTCGGCGGCCGACAGGCACGCGACGGTCGGGAAGCCCGCGGCAGCGGAGAAGCCCGGCGACACGGAGCGGCCCGCGGCGGCCCGGCGGCCGGCGCAGGAAGGGCGGGTGCCCGCCCCCGGCGCGCCGCCGCGGGTGGACGGCGCGGTGGACAAGCTGCAACAGCGCCTGCACCACGCGGTCGGCGGCTTCGTCGACGAGCCGCGCCACGCCGTGGAGGAGGCCGACGAGGTCCTCGGCGAGGCCACCGAACGACTGGTCGAGGAACTGCGCAGCCGGCGCGACGAACTGCGCTCGGGCTGGCGGGCCGGCGAGCACGACGACGGCGACACCGAGCGGCTGCGCGTGGCCCTGCGGGGCTACCGCGACCTCGTCGACCGCGTCCTGCACGTCTGAGGACCGCACGACGCAGGACCGCACGACGCGAACGCCGTGGCCAGGAAACCCCCGGGTTTCCTGGCCACGGCGTTCGCGTGTCCCACGTCGGGGCTCAGTCGCCCGTGTGCCGGTACCGGGCCCAGAACGGCAGTCCGTACCAGCAGACCAGGTACCAGACCAGGACGCCGGCGACGAGCCACGGCACATAGGCGTCGTGCGTGGCGGCCCGCAGCACCAGGAGCAGTGCCGAGGTCATCGTCGCCAGCAGCAGCACGAGCCCGACGAAGGTGAGCCGCGAGGCCCAGCGCACGGCCTGCGGCTTGATGCGGCGGCCGGAGACGATCCGGTGGAAGGAGACCGGGCCGATCAACGCCCCTGTCGCGCAGGCACCGAGCACGACCGTCACGATGTAGATCGTGTGGTCGGTGGAGCCGAGCCGCTGGTAGTGCGGCGTGAAGACGACCGTCAGCAGGAAGCCGAAGAGGATCTGCACGCCCGTCTGGGCGACCCGCACCTCCTGGATGAGCTCGCTCCACTTCCGGTCGGCGCGCTCGTCCTCGGTCTCGTCGCGCCCGTCTTCCGGGCCGGTCCGGCCGTCCGCGTCGTCCCTGGACATGGCACCCTCCCACTCCTCGGTCGTGCACGTCATAGGTGACTTACCATCAGGGCCTTCCGCCGCGCGCGGCGTGCCCCGGACACGACGAGGACGGCGACCGGACCGGTCGCCGTCCTCACGCGGTCCGGCCCCCCCCCGGCGGGGGGGGCCGGCCCGCGCGGCGCACCCCCCCGCCGTGCTCCGCCCCAGCAGGCGCACACCGCCCGCCGCGAGGCCCCACAGTATCAGCCCCACCACCCACGCGA
>NZ_JBIATA010000018.1:52886-190581 GCF_042891295.1 Streptomyces sp. NPDC001902
TTGGCCCTCCCCCCCGGGGGCCGCCGCCGGCGGGGGGGGGCCCCCGCCCCCCCGGCCGCCGGCGCCGGCCGGGGGCGCCGCCCCCGGGGGGCCCGCCCCCCCGGGGGGGGGGGCGGCCGCACCGCGCTGCTCACCGCCGCGCCTTGCTCCGCGACAGCAGGCTCACTCCGACGGCCGCGAGGCCGATCTGTATCAGCCACTCGACCCAGTCGACGCCGTCGGTGTCGGCGACGCCGAACCCCTGGGCGATCGCGCTGCCGATGAAGGCCGCCACGATGCCGACGACGATCGTCCACAGCACTCCGATCGGCTGCCGCCCCGGCGCCACCAGACGCCCCAGCACACCGACGACCAGACCGATCACGATGGCACTGATGATGCTCGAGATCTCCATCTCCACCTCAACCCCAACCTCGTCCGGCCCCTGGCCGGAAGTGTGTTCGCACCACGCGGATACCCCCGGCCGGGCGCTCCACGCAGCCGCGCACCCCGGCGTCGCCGGGTGTGTTCCGCCCACGACGGGGCACCCGGTGGACCGGAGCACTTGGGGCAGGGAGGCCGGTGTGGGCACGACGGTGGGTACGGGCGCGGTACGGCCCGGGACGCAGGGGAAGAAGGCGATCCGCGCCGGGGCGCGGGCGGGCCTCGCGGCGCGCGGGGTCATCTACGCGCTGCTGGGCGTGCTGGCCCTGCAGGTGGCCTTCGACGGGTCCTCGGAACAGGCCGACCGGGGCGGCGCGGTCGCCCGGCTGGCGGCGCAGCCCTTCGGCGGGTTCCTGGTGTGGGCCCTGGCGGTGGGCTTCGCCGGGATGACGCTGTGGCGCTTGTCGGAGGCCGCGTTCGGCGCGGCGGGACCGGACGGGGACAAGGCCGGCAAGCGGCTGATGTCCGCGGCCCGCGCGGTCTTCTACGCCTTCGTGACGTACTCCGTGGTGACCTTCGCGGTGGGCGGCTCCTCTGCGGGCGGGTCGAGCGACGAGACCTCCAAGGACGCCACCGCACACGCCCTGGGCTGGCCCATGGGCCGCTGGCTGGTGGGGGCGGCGGGCCTGGTCCTGCTGGGAGCCGGGGTATGGATCGCGGTGCGGGCGCTGATGCGGAAGTTCCGCAAGCACCTGCGGACGGGCGCGATGTCGCCGCGGGTCCGCAAGGTGGTCGACTTCCTCGGGGTGGCCGGAGGGGCCAGCCGGGGCGTGGTGTTCGCCGCCGCGGGCTGCTTCGTCGTCGTCGCGGCGGTGCGCTTCGACCCGGACCGGGCGAAGGGGCTGGACGACACGCTGCGCACGTTCCGGGACACCCCCGCCGGGCCGTGGCTGCTGGCCGTGGTCGCGGTGGGCCTGGGGCTGTTCGGGGTGTTCTCCTGGGCGATGGCCCGCTGGCGGAGGGTCTGAGGGGCGCGGTCCGCAGGCGCCGGGCGCGGTTCAGCGGCCCGGGAGCTTGACCACCGTCACGAAGAAGTCGTCGATCTGCCGGACCACCTCGATGAACCGGTCGAAGTCCACCGGCTTGGTCACGTACGCGTTGGCGTGCAGCGCGTAGCTGCGCAGGATGTCCTCCTCGGCCTCGGAGGTGGTGAGGACGACGACCGGGATGGTGCACAGGTCGGCGTCGGCCTTGATCTCGGCGAGCACCTGACGGCCGTCGAAGCGGGGCAGGTTGAGGTCGAGGAGGATCAGGCCGGGGCGCGGTGCGCCGGCGTGGGCGCCGCGCCGGTTGAGGAAGTCCAGGGCCTCCTCGCCGTCCCGTACGACGTGCAGGACGTTGCGGACCTTGTTCTCCTGGAACGCCTCGCGGGTCATCAGCTCGTCGCCGGGGTCGTCCTCGACGAGCAGCACGATGATCGGTTCCGGTTCCTGCAGGTTCACGCGGATCCTTCCTGCGGTGCGGGTCCCCGCTCGGCGGCCGCCGGCAGGGTGAAGCGGATGCGGGTGCCCTCCGGGTGCCCGGGTCGAGCCGGATCCGGCCCGGCCGGCCGCGCGCGGGCGGCGGTCACGGCGAGGGGCTCCAGGTGAGGTGGACCACGGCCAGGTCGTCGTCCAGGCCGCCGTGGTCGGCGGCCAGGGCCTCGGCGCGCGCGATCAGGGTGTCGACGAACTCCGAGGCGGGCAGGGTGGCGTGCTGTCTGGCCAGTGCGAGCAGCCCCTCCTCACCGAGCCGGCCCTGGTCGGTGCGGCCTTCGAACAGCCCGTCCGTGAAGAGCATCAGCGACTGGCCGGGTCGCAGTTCCAGGCGGCCCTCGGGCCACTCCCCCGCGCCGGGCACCACGCCCAGCGCGGGCCCGCGGGGCGGCTCGGTGTACTCGACGGTGCCCTCCGGGGTCAGGTTGAGCAGTCCGTGGTGGCCGGCCCGCCACACCCGGGCGGTACGGCGGTCGGGGGCGAGGGTGAGGATGGTGGCGGTGGCGAAGATCTCGGGGGCGGCGCGTTCGGCCACCAGCACCTGCTCCAGCAGGGCGAGTTGCCGGGCGCCTTCGACCCCGGTCAGGACCAGCGTGCGCCAGGCGATGCGCAGTCCCACGCCGAGCGCGGCCTCGTCGGGCCCGTGCCCGGAGACGTCCCCGATGAGGGTGTGGACGACGCCCTCGGTGGTCTCCACGACGTCGTAGAAGTCCCCGCCGAGCAGGGAGTCGGCCCGGCCGGGGCGGTAACGGGGCGTGACGGTGACGTCCTTGGTGCGCAGCATGGGCAGCGGGAGCAGTCCGCGCTCCAGGCGGGCGTTCTCCTGGGCCCGCATCTGGCTGGCCCGCAGGGCGAGCGCCGCGCGTTCGGCCTGCTTGCGTTCGACGGCGTAGCGCAGCGCGCGGCCGAGGAGTTCGCCCTCGACGCGCCCCTTGACCAGGTAGTCCTGCGCCCCGGCGGAGAGCGCGGCGAGGCCGGTCCGTTCCTCGGCGAGACCGGTCAGCACGACGACGGCGGCGCGGTCGGTGAGCGACAGCGCCCGGCCGAGGGCGTCGAGGCCCTGGCCGTCGGGCAGGTGCAGGTCGAGCAGGACGCAGTCGGCGGGGCGGGCGGCGAGCTCGGTGCCGGCCTCGGCCAGCGTGCGCACCCAGCGCAGTTCGACTGGCACCCCGCTGTCGGCGACCAGTTCCTCGACGAGCAGCGCGTCCCCCGCGTCGTCCTCGACGAGGAGGACGGACAGCCGACTGCGCCGGCCGTCGCCCTGTCTGGGGATGACGCCCTCGGGGGGCGTCAGCGTGTTGCCTTCCACATCGTCTCCCCACCCCTGCGGTGCCCCAGGTGGGGCGATGGGATCGTACGCGACCGGCACCCTGGCCGGATGCCCTTTGGGACAGTGCCGATCATCTTCGATCATTGCCGTTTGGCAACAGTAGTCGAACACAACAATTGCACGGAGAGCGCCCCGCCGGCCAACGTCCCCGGCGCCGGACGCACGGCGGGGAGCGCGGGCCGGACGGCTACGCGGTGTGGCTGCGGTCGCCGGGGAGCGGCCGTACGGCACCGAGCCCCGTCGCGTCGGCGGCGGAGCGGAACGCGGTCAGCCCCTCCAGCAGCGCGCGCCGGGCACGCTCGGGCATCGCCGCCACGACCGTCGCCAGTTCCTGCTCCCGGCGTTCCCGCAGCTGGGCGAGGAAGGCGGCACCGCGCGGCGTCAGCCACAGGCACACCTCCCGGCGTGAGGTGGGGCTGGTGTCCCGGGTGAGGTACCCCACCGCCTGCAGCCGGTCGCAGAGCCGGCTCACCGCGGGCGGCGCGGCACCCAGGACGTCGCACAGCGTCCTCAGGTTGATCCCCTCGTTGCCCTCCAGCGCGAACAGCACGCGCAGTTGCGAGGGCGGTACGGGTGGGTCGCCCGCCTCCCGGCCGCGGCCCCACAGCACCTCCAGTGCCTCGACCACGGACGACGCCGCGGCCACGGCGGCGTCCCGCTGCGATCCGGCAGTTGCGGGCAAGGGCACCTCCTCACGGCGCGCCGCCCGCGGGGTACCGCGGGCGAGCGGGTAGACGAAGACAGGACAAGGCGCGCCGAACGGCGCGCCACCACGCTAACCGACCCGCCCCCGGACCAAGAAGGACCGTCGCACCCCGGTGAACCGACACGCCCCGCTCGCCGCCGAACGCGCCCTGCGCGCCGCGCCGCCGCACGCACTGCCCGCCGCCCTGACGGAGGTCCTCCGCACGCACTGCGCGGCACGCTCCGTGGAGATCCTGCTCGCCGACTACGGCCTGGCGGTGCTCCAGCCGGTCTCCGCGCCCGAACCCGCTGAGGCCGCCGTACCCGTCGCGGGAACGCCCGAAGGCCGGTGCTTCGGCGCCCAGGAACCGTTCGCCGAGCCGGCGGGCGAGGACGGCGTGCGCCTCCACCTGCCGGTGAGCGTGCGCGGTGACCGGATCGGCGTGCTGAGCGTCGGCCTCCCCGGCGAACCCGCGCCGGAGGAGGTCCGGGACCTCGCGGAGATCGCGGAGGTCCTCGGCCACCACCTCCTCGTCGCCGACCGGGACACCGACCGCTACCTGCGCGCCCGCCGCCGGGAGCGGCTGACCCTCGCCGCGGAGGTGCAGTGGGAGCTGCTGCCCGGACGGGCGTGTGCCCGCCCCGAGTACGCCCTCGGCGCCCAGCTGGAGCCCGCGTACGACATCCACGGAGACAACTTCGACTGGTCGGCCTCCGCGCGGGACCTCACGCTGACCGTCACCAACGGCATGGGAGAGGGCATCGAGGCCGCCCTGCTGACCAGCCTCACCGTGAACGCACTGCGCAACGCCCGGCGTGCCGGCGTCCCCCTCGCCGACCAGGCGGCGCTCGCGGACCAGGCCGTCTACGCCCGGTACCGGGGCGAACGGTACGTTTCGGTCCTGCTGATGCGCTTCGACCTGGCGACCGGCGCGGCCGAGGTCGTCGAGGCCGGATCGCCGCGCGTGTACCGGCTGCGCGGCTCGGCGGTGGAGACGATCGGCTTCGAGGCGCAGTTCCCCCTGGGCATGTTCGAGGACACCCCGTACGTGCCGCAGCCGTTCGAGGTGCGCTCCGGCGACCGGCTCCTGGTGGTGAGCGACGGCGTGTACGCGACCGCCTCCCCGGGCGGCGAGACGTACGGCGAACGGGCCCTGGCCCGCGCGGCCCTGGCCACCCGGCTGCTTCCCGCCGCGGACGTCCCGGGGGCGATCCTGGGCGAACTGCCGGGTCACCGCGTCCTGCCGGAGGCCGAGGACGACGCGCTGATCGTGTGCCTGGACTGGCGGTGAACCGCTGGGAGGAGCTTGCCCGGTGACGGGCGATGGGGAAGACTCTTGCCGAAGGGCAACTGTTTGCCCAGCCAACCTTCGTCCAGGTACGAGAGGGTGACCGGAGCGAGCCCGACGGTCCCAGACGGCCCCGGCCATGCTCCTACCGCATCGTGACGTCTCTCCCGCCTCCGCGCTCACCAGTGGCCCGAGAGCAGGGGTCAGGCACCTCCGCTCGGATCGGGCAACGGGTGCTGCGCGCGCTGATCGAGTCCCTGACCGAGACCGCCGTCGTGGTGTGCGACCGCGCCGGGGTGATCCGTGCCGTGAACGCCGTGGTCACCTCCTGGGCCCCGCACGCGGTGCCCGGCCGCCCGCTCGCCGCTACCGCGCCCGCGTGGCTGACGACGGCGGACGCCTCCGGGGCTTCCACCGCCCACGGCGGCGTGGGGAGCCGGCAGGTCACGGCACGCCGCGCCGACCTCCCGGGCGGGCACCACGCCTGGTACCTCACCGACGTGACGGACGCCCGCAGCGCCGACCGCGAACTACGGCTGGCCCAGGAACGGACGGCGTTCCTGGCCGAGGCGTCCGCCCGGCTGCTCTCCTCGCTCGACCCGCGCAAGTGCCTGGCCGCCACGGCCGAACTGGCCGCGTCGCGGCTCGCCGACGCCGCGGTGGTCGTCACCCCGCCCGACCGGCGGCTGCGGCTGACCTGGGCCGTCGCGGGCCGCCCCGGCGTGGAGGAGTGCGCGCCGTCCGCCGATCCCGCCGAGGTGCCGGGGCTGGCGGAGGCGCTGGCCGGGTTCCCCCCGGTGCCGTCCCGCTGGATCGACCCCGCGCAGACCCCGGACTGGGTGGTCCCCGAGGACTTCGGCACCCCGGTGTCGCTGCTGGTGACCCCGCTGCCGGGCAACGGGGTCCCGGCAGGGGCGCTCATCCTGATGCGGCGCCTCGGCGGGCCGTTCACGGTCGAGGAGGAGACCTTCGCCCGGGTCTTCGCCGCCCGGGCCGGCGCCGCGATCTGCGCCTGCGTCCTCTACACCGAACAGGCGCGCAGCGCCGCCCTGCTCCAGGAGGACCTGCTGCCGCCGCGGCTGAAGCCCCTCAGGGGCACCGAGGTCGCGGGCTCCTACCGGCCGGCCCGCGAGGCGCTGCGCATCGGCGGGGACTTCTACGACGCCTACCCGGCGCTGGACTCCGACGGCGAGAGCACCGTGGTCCTGGGGGACGTGTGCGGCAAGGGCCTGGAGGCCGCCGTCCTCACCGGCAAGATCCGCAACACCCTCAGTGCCCTGCGCCTGGTCGAGACCGACCACGTGCGGCTGCTGACGCTGCTCAACGACGCGCTCCTCAACACCGCGCACACGCGGTTCGCGACCATGGTGCTGGCGGGTGTCACCCCGCTCGGCCACGGCCAGGTGCGGCTGCGGCTCACCGCGGGCGGCCACCCGGCCCCGCTCATCCTGCGGGCCTCCGGCGAGGTGGAGGAGGCCGACACGACCGGCACGCTGATCGGCGCGGTGCCCGACGTACGGGCGACGACCTTCACCACTGTGCTACAGCCCGGGGAGAGCTGCCTGCTCTACTCGGACGGCGTCACCGAGGCCCGCGGCGGGGTGACGGGCCGTGAGTTCTTCGGCTCGGAGCGCCTGAAGACGACCATGGCCGGGTGTGTCGGCATGCCCGTGCAGGCCCTGGTCGAGCACGTGGAGATGCGCACCACCGAATGGCTCGCCGACCGCCCCCACGACGACATCGCGCTGGTCGGCATGGCCGCCCCGCGCGGCACCGATGGCGACGCGGACCCCGGCTCCCGCCGCCCCGCGGGGTCCTGAGTCCCGCGGGGCCCTGAGTCCCGCGCGACCAGCGCCGCCGGCCGGATGCTGCACCCGCCGATGGCCGCGGTGGTCCCGGGCGTTCGCCGACGGTCGGATCCCCCGACGGGCGCGGCATGCCGTGTGCGGTGGCCCTCCCGGGCCCGCCGCGGACGCCGGCGCGGCCCCGGCTGCGCACCGTGACCGGTCATACTGGTGTCATGACCAGCGCGGCGAGGCAGAGAGCGAGATCCGGCGCATGACGCAGTCCCCCGCCCGGCAGACCGCGCCGGCGGCCGAGGAGCCGCGCCTGACGGTGGACGAGCTCGCGGCACGGTCCGGTACGACGGTCCGCACGATCCGCTTCTACAGCGCCAAGGGCCTGCTGCCGCCGCCGGAACTGGGCACCCGGCGCGTCGGTCTGTACGGGCCGGACCACCTCGCCCGTCTGGCGCTGATCGAGGAGCTGCAGCGGCAGGGACTGACGCTGGCCGCGATCGGCCGCTACCTGGACCAGTTGCCGGCCGACATCACCCCCGAGGACCTCGCACTGCACCGGGCGCTGGTGGCGACGTGGATGCCGGACGCAGCGGAGGAGCTGGCCCGCGACAGGCTGGAGCAGCGGGCGGGGCGGCCGCTGAGCGACCATGACCTGGACCGGCTCGCGGCCATGGGCGTCCTGCACCCCACCGGGGACCCCGGTGTGCTGCTGGTGAACCCGGCCCTGCTGCACCTGGGCGTGCGCCTGCTGGACGTGCCGATCCCGCTGGAGACGCTGCTCGCCACCCGGGAGATCGTGCTGAAGCACGCCCGCGCGGTCGCCCACGAGCTGCACCGGCTCTTCCAGCAGGAGGTGTGGCAGCCGTACGTGGCCGGACGCCCGGCGCCGGAGGAGCGGGCCCGGATGCGCAGGCTCACCGACGACCTGCAGCCGATGGTCGTCCAGGCCCTGGTCACCGCCTTCCAGCGGTCGCTCGCCGAGGAACTGCGGGCCACGGCCGCCGGGCTCGGCGACCGGGGGCGCGGCGAGGACTGAGACGACGGTGCCGCGGTCCCCCGGGTGCGGGGGCCGCGGCACCGTCGTACGGGTCAGCCGTCGGTGAAGGTCTCGCCCCGCCCGGCCTTGCGCACCAGCAGCTCCGGCGCCGCGAAGCGCTCGCCGTAGGCGGCCCTCAACTCCTCGGCGCGGGCGAGGAAGCCGGCCGGGCCACCGGGGTAGCCGTTGACGTACTGCAGGACGCCACCGGTCCAGGCGGGGAAGCCGATGCCCAGGATGGAGCCGATGTTGGCGTCGGCGACGGAGGTGAGGACGCCCTCCTCCAGGCAGCGGACGGTGTCCAGCGCCTCGGCGAAGAGCATGCGCTCCTTGAGGTCCTCGAAGGGGACGGCCGCCGCCTCCGGTTTGGTGAAGTGCTCGCGCAGTCCGGGCCACAGGCCCGCCCGCCTGCCGTCCGCGTAGTCGTAGAAGCCGGCGCCCCCGCTGCGCCCGGGGCGGCCGAACTCCTCGACCATGCGGTCGATGACGGCGTCGGCCGGGTGCGGATGCCAGGTGCCGCCGGCCTCCTCCACCGCACGCCGTGACTCCTCGCGGATCTTGCGGGGCAGCGTGAGCGTCAGCTCGTCCATCAGGGAGAGCACCTTGGCCGGGTAGCCCGCCTGGGCGGCGGCCTGCTCCACGGTCGCGGGGTCGACGCCCTCGCCGACCATGGCGACGCCCTCGTTGATGAAGTGCCCGATGACGCGCGAGGTGAAGAAACCGCGCGAGTCGTTGACGACGATCGGGGTCTTGCGGATCTGCCGGACCAGGTCGAAGGCGCGGGCGACGGCCTCGTCGCCGGAGCGGGCGCCCTTGATGATCTCGACCAGCGGCATCTTGTCGACCGGCGAGAAGAAGTGCAGGCCGATGAAGTCCTCGCGGCGCTGCACGCCCTCGGCGAGCAGCGTGATGGGCAGGGTGGAGGTGTTGGAGCACAGCAGGGCGTCGGGGGCGACCACGCCCTCGATCTCCTGGAAGACCTTGTGCTTCAGGGCCGGGTCCTCGAAGACCGCCTCGATCACGGCGTCGCAGCCCGCCAGGTCCTGCGGGTCTGCGGTGGGGTGGATCCGGGCGAGCAGTTCGTCCCGCTTCTCCTGGGTGGTGCGGCCCCTGGCCAGGGCCTTGTCGAGCAGTCCCGCGGAGTACGCCTTGCCGCGCTCGGCGGCCTCGGCGGTGACGTCCTTCAGGACGACCTCGATGCCCGCCTTGGCGCAGGAGTAGGCGATGCCCGCGCCCATCATGCCGGCGCCGAGCACGGCCACCTTGGTGACCTGCCGGGCCGGGACGTCCTTGGGGCGGCTGGCACCGGAGTTGACGGCCTGCATGTCGAAGAAGAAGGCCTGGATCATGTTCTTCGCGACCTGGCCGGTCACCAGCTCGGTGAAGTAACGGGCCTCGATCGTGAAGGCGGTGTCGATGTCGACCTGGGCGCCCTCGACGGCGGCGGCCAGGATGTTGCGCTGCGCCGGGTAGGGGGCGCCGGCGAGCTGCTTCCTCAGGTTGGCCGGGAAGGCGGGCAGGTTGGCCGCGAACGCGGGGGTGCTGGGGGTGCCGCCGGGGATGCGGTAGCCCTTGACGTCCCACGGCTGCGCGGACTCGGGGTGGGCGTCGATGAAGGCGTGCGCCTTGGCCAGCATGTCGTCGTGGTCCGTGGCGACCTCGTGCACGAGCCCGTTCTCCAGCGCGCGCCGCGGATCGTACTGGTTGCCCTGCAGCAGCACCTTCAGCAGCGCGTCGGTGATGCCCAGCAGCCGCACCGTGCGGACCACCCCGCCGCCGCCGGGGAGCAGGCCGAGGGTCGCCTCGGGCAGGCCGATCTTCGATCCGCGGGCGTCGAGCGCGACGCGGTGGTGACAGGCCAGCGCGATCTCGTAACCGCCGCCGAGGGCCGCGCCGTTGACGGCGGCGACCACGGGCTTGCCGAGGGTCTCGATGCGGCGCAGGTCGCGCTTGATGCCCATGCCGGCCTCGAAGATCTGCGGGGCGTCCTCGGGACCCGCCTTGATCATGTCCTTGAGGTCGCCGCCGGCGAAGAAGGTCTTCTTGGCGGAGGTGACGATGACGCCGCGGACCGAGTCGCGTTCCGCCTCCAGGCGGTCGGCGACGGCCCGCAGGGACTCCCTGAAGGCCTGGTTCATGGTGTTGGCGGACTGGTTCGGGTCGTCGAGGACGAGGGTGACGACCCCGGTCCCGTCCTGTTCCCAGCGGATGGTGGTGTTCGTCGGAAGAGCGGTCATGTTCGGTCGGCTCCGTTGCGGGGTGCGGGACAGGAGGTCAGAGACGCTCGACGACGGTGGCGATGCCCATGCCGCCGCCGACGCACAGCGTGGCGAGTCCGTACCGCTGGTCGCGGCGCTCCAGTTCGTCGATCAGGGTGCCCAGGATCATGGCGCCGGTGGCGCCGAGCGGGTGGCCGA
Source organism: Streptomyces sp. NPDC001902 (assembly GCF_042891295.1). Classification (NCBI taxonomy): domain Bacteria; kingdom Bacillati; phylum Actinomycetota; class Actinomycetes; order Kitasatosporales; family Streptomycetaceae; genus Streptomyces; species Streptomyces sp. NPDC001902. Next base: position 63,340 of record NZ_JBIATA010000018.1, read on the forward strand.
GCGCGATGGCGCCGCCGTTGACGTTGACCTTGTCGTGGCTCAGGCCCATCTCGCGCATGAAGCGCAGGACGACGGCGGCGAAGGCCTCGTTGATCTCGACGAGGTCGATGTCGTCGACGGTCAGCCCGGCCTTGGCGAGCGCCTTGCGGCAGGCGGGGGCGGGGCCGGTGAGCATGATGGTGGGGTCGGAGCCGGAGACCGCGGCGGAGACGATGCGGGCGCGCGGGGCCAGGCCGAAGCGCTCGCCCGTCTCGCGGTTGCCGATGGCGACCAGGGCGGCGCCGTCCACGATGCCGGAGGAGTTGCCCGCGTGGTGGACGTGGTCGATCTTCTCGACCCAGTGGTACTTCTGCAGCGCGACGGCGTCGAAGCCGCCCGCCTCGCCGATCGTGGCGAAGGAGGGCTTCAGCCCGGCCAGGCTCTCCGCGGTGGTGCCGGGCCGGATGTGCTCGTCGCGGTCGAGGACGACCAGGCCGTTGCGGTCGACGACGGGGACGACGGAGCGGTCGAAACGCCCCTCCTTCCAGGCCTCGACGGCGCGCGCCTGCGACTCGGCGGCGTAGGAGTCGACGTCGTGGCGGCTGAAGCCCTCGATGGTGGCGATGAGGTCGGCGCCGACGCCCTGGGGCACGAAGCCCGTGGTGTAGCTGGTCATGGGGTCCATGGCCCAGGCCCCGCCGTCGGAGCCCATGGGGACGCGGGACATCGACTCGACGCCGCCCGCGAGCACCAGGTCCTCCCAGCCGGAACGCACCTTGGCGGCGGCCATGTTGACGGCCTCCAGACCGGAGGCGCAGAAGCGGTTCTCCTGGACGCCCGCCACGGTCTCGGGCAGCCCGGCGGCGATGGCGGCGGTCTTGGCGATGTCGGAGCCCTGGTCGCCGATCGGGGTCACGACGCCGAGCACGATGTCGTCGATCGCGGCCGGGTCGAGGCCCGGCAGGCGGCGGCGCAGTTCGTCGATGAGCCCGGTGACCAGGTCGATGGGCTTGGTGCCGTGCAGGGAGCCGTTGGCCTTTCCGCGCCCGCGCGGGGTGCGGATGGCCTCGTAGACGTAGGCGTCGGTGCTCAACGTCGGGTGCCTTTCGATGAGGGTGTCGGTGGGGATGCGGGTGGGGATGCCGGTGGGGGTGACGGGCGGGGATGGGGCCGGATCAGCCGAGCAGCGAACGGCCGATGATTTCCTTCATGATCTCCGTGGTGCCGCCGTAGATGGTCTGGATGCGTCCGTCGGTGAAGGCCTTGGCGATCGGGAACTCGCTCATGTAGCCGTAGCCGCCGTGCAGTTGCAGACAGCGGTCGGTGACCCGCTTCTGCAGTTCCGTCGCCCACCATTTGGCCATCGACGCGTGCACCGCGTCGAGGCGGCCCGCCGCGTGCTCGCCGATGCAGCGGTCGACGAAGGTGCGCGTGACCGCGCACTCGGTGGCCATCTCGGCGATCTCGAACCGTATGTGCTGGAGCCGGGCGAGCGGCCGGCCAAAGGCCTCGCGCTCCTTGACGTAGGTGGTGGTGAGGTCGAGCAGGTGCTCGGCGGCGGCCGCCGCGGCGACGGCGATGGTGAGCCGCTCCTGGGCGAGGTTGGCCATCAGGTGGAAGAAGGCCTGGTTCTCGGTGCCGAGGAGGTTCTCCTTGGGCACCCGTACGTCGTGGAAGAAGAGCTCGGCGGTGTCCTGGGCCTTCTGGCCGATCTTGTCGAGGTTGCGGCCGCGTTCGAAGCCGGGCATGCCGCGCTCCACGACGAGGAGGCTCAGCCCGCGCGCACCGCCTTCGGGGGTGGTGCGCGCGACGACCACGACGAGGTCGGCGAGGATCCCGTTGGAGATGAAGGTCTTGGAGCCGTTGAGGACGTAGGCGTCGCCCGCGTCGGTGGCGGTGGTGCGGATGCCCTGCAGGTCGGAGCCCGCACCGGGCTCGGTCATGGCGATGGCCGTGATGGTCTCGCCGCTGCAGAAGCCGGGCAGCCAGCGCCGCTTCTGCTCCTCGGTGGCCAGTCCGGTCAGGTACGGGCCGATGACGTCGTTGTGCAGGCCGAGGGCGAGCCCGTGCGCCCCGGCGCGGGCGAACTCCTCGGTCAGCACGACCGCGTAGCGGAAGTCGTCGCTGCCCCCGCCGCCGTACTCCTCGGGGACGGCCGGGCCGAGCAGGCCCTGGCGGCCGGCGGCGAGCCAGGCCTCGCGGTCGACGATGCCGGCCTTCTCCCAGCGCTCGTGGTGCGGCAGCACCTCCTTGGCGAGGAAGGTCCGCACGGTCTCCCGGAACGCCTCGTGCTCGGCCGTGAAGAGGTCGCGCTGCATGCTTGTGCCTGCCTTCCGCCGGTGGCGCGGCTACGGGAGCCGGTCCCCGGCCTGCTCGACGAGGGTGGTGGTGGGCGGCGCGGCCCCGGGGGCGGGCGCCGGCAGGTCCCAGTCGCGGGCGACCTCGGCGGTGTGCGCGCCGGGCATCGCGGGCGTCCGGCGCAGCGCGCCGGGGGTGGCGGAGAAGCGGGGGGCGGGAGCGGGCTGGGTGGTGCCGCCGGCGTCGGCGAAGGTGCCGCGGGCGGCCAGGTGGGGGTGGGCCGCGGCCTCCGCCAGCGACAGCACCGGCGCCGTGCAGGCGTCGCTGCCCTCGAAGACCTCCGTCCACTCCTGGCGGGTACGGGACTTGAAGCGGGCCGCGATCACGGCGCGCAGTTCGTCCCAGCGTCCGAGGTCGCCCCGGTCCGGCGCGTCCTGGGGGAGGTCGAGCAGCCGGGCGAACTCCGCGTAGAAGGCGGGTTCCAGGGCGCCGACGGCCATCCAGCCGCCGTCGGCGGTCTCGTAGACGGCGTAGTAGGGGCAGCCGCCGTCCAGCAGGTTGGCGCCGCGCCGGTCCTGCCAGCCGCCGGCGGCGACCATGCCGCGGATCATTGCGCCGAGGTGGGCGACGCCGTCGACGATGGCCGCGTCGACGACCTGTCCGGTGCCGGTGGCGCGGGCGTGGTGCAGGGCCGCGAGGACGCCGGTGACGAGGTAGAGGGAGCCGCCCGCGTAGTCGCCGAGCAGGTTGGCCGGGATGGCGGGCGGTCCGTCGCCGGAGCCGATCATCCCGAGGGCCCCGGCGACGGCGATGTAGCCGATGTCGTGCCCGGCGCGCGCGGCGAGCGGCCCGTCCTGGCCCCAGCCGGTCATCCGGCCGTAGACGAGGCGGGGGTTGCGGGCGTGGCAGTCGGCGGGACCGACGCCGAGGCGTTCGGCGACGCCGGGGCGGTTGCCCTCCAGCAGGATGTCGGCGCGGGCGGCGAGGTCCAGGACCAGCCGGGCGCCCTCCTCGCTCTTGAGGTCGGCGACCACGGAGCGTTTGTTGCGGTTGGTGACGTCGTGCGCCGGGTCGATGCCGAGCCGTGAGCCACCGGGCCGGTCGACGCGGACGACGTCGGCGCCGAGGTCGCCGAGCAGCATGGCGGCGAACGGGGCCGGCCCGATGCCGGCCAGCTCCACCACGCGCACACCGGCGAGCGGCCCGCCGGTGGAGGCCGCTTCCCCGGGTCGCGTTCCCGCCTCGGTCATCGGGGGCCTCCGGCTTCGCAACGAGCATGACAGTATTGCTGTAACACTGGCGATGCTATGGATGCGCGATGCCGTTGACAAGGGCCGCAGCCCCGGCGGGCCGCGGTTCGTGTGAGGATCACCGCCATGGAGGAGGCACAGTGGCACAGGTGACGGACGTGGCGCCGCCGGACGACGCCGTACGGGTGAGGGAGCTCTGGCAGGGTCTGGGCCTGCCGGGGATCGTGGACGTGCACACGCACTTCATGCCGGACCGCGTGCTGGCCAAGGTCTGGGCGTACTTCGACTCCGCCGGCCCGCTCACGGGCCGGCCGTGGCCCATCGCGTACCGCACCGACGAGGACGCGCGGGTGGCCACGCTCCGGGCGTTCGGGGTGCGCGCCTTCACCTCGATGCTCTACCCGCACAAGCCCGCGATGGCCGCCTGGCTGAACTCCTGGGCCGCCGGCTTCGCAGCCCGGACGCCCGACTGCCTGCACACGGCGACCTTCTTCCCGGAGCAGCAGGCGCCGGGCTACGTCCGGCAGGCGCTGGAGGCGGGCACCCGGGTCTTCAAGTGCCACGTCCAGGTCGGGGCCTTCGACCCCAACGACCCGCTGCTCGACCCCGTCTGGGGGCTGCTCGCGGACAGCGGCGTCCCCGTCGTCACCCACTGCGGGTCGGGCCCCGTCCCCGGCCGCCACACCGGTCCCGGCCCGATCGCGCGGCTGCTGGCCCGGCACCCCCGGCTGCGGCTGGTCGTCGCCCACATGGGGATGCCCGAGTACGGGGCGTTCCTGGACCTCGCCGGGCGGTACGAGGGCGTGCACCTGGACACGACGATGGCCTTCACGGACTTCAGCGAGGCCGCGGCGCCCTTCCCGCCCCCGGAGCGCAAGCGGCTGGCCGACCTCGGGGAGCGCGTCCTGTTCGGCAGCGACTTCCCCAACATCCCGTACGCGTACCCGCACGCCCTCGAGGCGCTGAGGCGGCTGGAGCTGGGCGACGCGTGGACGCGGGGCGTCCTGCACGGCAACGCCGTCCGGCTGTTCGGGCTCGCCGGGTGACGGCGCCCCTGCGGCCCGGCGGCCCCGAAGCGCTCACCACGGCGCGGCTGGTCCTCGAACCGCTGCGGGTCGAGCACGCCGAGGAGATGGCCGCCGTGCTCGGCGACCCCCGGCTCCACGAGTTCACCGGTGGCGCTCCGTACGACGCACCGGGCCTGCGCGCCCGCTACGCCCGCCTCGTCGCCGGCTCCGGGGACCCGAGCGTGTCCTGGTGGAACTGGGTGGTCCGGCTGCGCGCGGACGACCGCCTCGCGGGCACCGTGCAGGCGACGGTGGCGTGGGACACGCCGGATGGCACGGTCGCGGAGGTCGCCTGGGTGGTCGGCACCCCCTGGCAGGGCCGGGGCATCGCCACCGAGGCGGCCGTCGCCCTCGTCGCCTGGCTCGCCGTGCTCCCCGTGGACCGCGTCGTCGCCCACGTCCACCCCGGGCACCGGGCGTCCGGGGCGGTCGCCGCGGCGGCGGGCCTGGCCGCCACGTCCCTCGTCGTGGACGGCGAGACCCGCTGGCAGCGCGGCGTCACCCCGCGATCCGACGCGACACGGGGCTGACCCGCTCGGCGGGTGCTGCCGGGCCGCCGGGCCCGTGCGGCGGCCCGTGCGGCGCTCCGACGGAAGGCGCGCGGCGCCGGGACGGCTGAGGCAGCAGGGTGGCGGTCACGGCCGTACCGCATGCGAGGGCGCCCCAGGCGCCTCGGGCAGGCTCATCGGGAGCGGGCGAAGGGGCTCCCCGCTCACCGCAGTCCGGAACGACGACACCGGCGGGCGGCCACGGACGCCATTGCAGCCGTCGGCCGTCGGCGTGATGAAGGATGTCCCCGCCCGGAACATCCCGCTACGTCCCGCCGCACGCCACCGGAGGTACCCCGCATGGCGCCACGTCCGCACTGGCTCTTCGGCGACCAGCTGGGGCCGCACTTCCTCGACCCCGGCGTCCCCGTGGTGATGATCGAGGCGCGCTCGGCGTTCGCCCGGCGCCGCTCGCACCGGGCCAAGGCCCATCTCCTGCTGTCCGCGATGCGGCACCGGGCGGCGGAACTCGGCGACCGCGTGCGCTACGTGCGGGCAGGGACCTACCGCGAGGGGCTGCGCGAGGCGGTCGGCGACGCAGGCGTGACCGTGTGCCGGCCGAGCTCCCGGGCCGCGCTGAGGCTGGTGGAGTCGCTGGACCGGGTCGAGGTGCTGCCGGACCGCGCGTTCCTGGTGCCGCGTGAGGACTTCGCCGGGTGGCTGGAGGGCCGCTCCGGCGGACGCCTGCTGCTGGAGGACTTCTACCGCTGGGTGCGCCGCTCCCACGACCTGCTGATGGACGGCGGCGAACCGGCCGGCGGGCGCTGGAACCTGGACCACGACAACCGGGAACCGCCGCCGCGCGACCGGGACGACCTCGGGGTGCCGCCGCCCTGGCGGCCGCACGAGGACGAGATCGACGAGGAGGTCCGGCGCGACCTGGACCGCTGGGAGCGCGAGGGCCGGGTCCGCTTCGTGGGACGCGACGGCCCCCGTATGTTCCCCGCGACCCGGCGCGAGGCACTGTCGGCGCTCCGCGCCTTCGTCGCGCACCGGCTGCCGGAGTTCGGGCGGTACGAGGACGCCATGCTCGCCGGGGACCCGGTGATGAGCCACAGCCTGCTCTCCGCCCCCCTGAACCTGGGGCTGTTGCACCCCGCCGAGTGCGTCGAGCGGGCGGAGCGCGCCCTGCGGTCCGGTGAGGCGCCGCTGAACAGCGTGGAGGGCTTCGTCCGGCAGGTCGCCGGATGGCGCGAGTACGTACAGCAGTTGTACTGGCACTTCGGCGCCGGCTACCGGCACCGCAACGAACTGCGCCACCACACACGGCTGCCGCGCTGGTTCCTGGAACTGGACGCGGAAGCGGTGCGGGCGCGCTGCCTGTCGACGGTGCTGGCCCAGGTCCGCGACACGGGGTGGACCCACCACATCCCCCGGCTGATGGTGCTGGGCAGTCACGCCCTCCAACACGGCTGGGACCCGGCGGAGTTGACGGACTGGTTCCACCGCTGCTTCGTCGACGGCCACGACTGGGTGATGGCGCCGAACGTGGTCGGGATGTCCCAGTACGCGGACGGCGGGCTGATGACGACCAAGCCGTACACCTCGGCGGGCGCCTACATCCACCGCATGAGCGACCTGTGCGACGGCTGTGCCTACCGGCCCGCCGAACGGACGGGCGAGCGCGCCTGCCCATACACGACCGGCTACTGGTCCTTCGTGCACCGGCACCGGGACCTGCTCGCCGCCAACCACCGTACGGCGAGGGCGGTTCGGGGGCTGGAGCGGCTGGGGAACCTGCCCGAGGTGCTGGCCCTGGAGGAGGAGCGCGAACGACGAGCTCCGTGACGGTGCGCAACCTCAGCCGTGCAGGGGGTACGCGAACACCGGTGCCCCTTGGCGATACCTACGAAAGAGAGTCACTTCGTCACTCTGTGTAGCGAACTCAATGCACTTCAGGCACGTATAGTTACCTGCGTCACACCAGTAACAGGGAACGGTTCGGGGGCCCACGTGAGTCTCATACGTAGGGCCGCAGTTGGGCACTGGAGCTGGTTGCTGCCCGACGCGCAGGAGTAGTGAGGAGAAGCCATGCGACCGTTCGCGCTGATTCATGCCCGGCCGGCCACACCCGAAACATTCGTAGCGCCGTACACCTACGATTCCGCCCTGCAGCTGAACGTGCTCCCCGACGGACGACCCGTCATCACCGACCGCGCGCTGCTGCTCGCCACGGCCGCCACCGTCTCCACCGCAGGCTCCAAGACGCACTTCGACGACTGAGCACCCCGAACCCGATGACCGTCCTGATCCTCACCTCCCCCGAGGACGTGACAGCCGACCTGGTGGTGGCCGCGCTGCACGACCGCGGGACGCCGGTGGTCCGCCTGGACCCTGCGGACCTGCCCGGCGAGGTGTCCATGTCCGCCGAGTACGTACGCGGTGACGTACGCGGGTACCTGTCGGTCCAGGAGCGCATGGTGAGCATGGACAGCGTGCGCTCGATCTGGATCCGAAGACCCGGCACACCCGGCGCGGGCGCGGCGGAGCAGTCCGCGTGGCTGACCGCCGAGGCCGGCGGAGCACTGTACGGGGCGCTGCGCTGCGTGCGGGCCCGGTGGATGAACCACCCGGGCGCCGCGGCGCAGGCCCGTTACAAGCCGTGGCAGTTGTTCACCGCGCACCACTGCGGGTTCGCGGTCCCCGCCACGCTCATCACCACCTTCCCGCAGGCGGCGCGGGAGTTCGCCGAGCAGCATCCGCAACTGGTGGTCAAGTCGGTCTCCGGCACGCATCCGGGCGATCCGCCGATGGCGCTGCCGACCACGCTGGTCGCCCCGGACGCCGACTTCTCCGCGGTGGCCGCCGGCCCGACGCTGCTGCAGCAGTACATACCCAAGGCCGCCGACATCCGGCTGACCTGCGTGGGGACGGGGCTGTTCGCGGCCCGCAAGAAGTCCGGCCCCGACCAGGTCGACGGCCGGTTCGGCAGCCCCGAGGACGCCGACTGGGAGCCCGTCGAGCCGCCGGCGCGCATCGTGCGCTCGGTGCGGGAGTACATGGCCGCGGCCGGACTCGCCTACGGCGCCTTCGACTTCGCCGAGGACACCGACGGGACCTGGTGGTTCCTGGAGTGCAACCAGGGCGGGCAGTTCGGCTTCGTCGAGCTGGCGACGGGGCAGCCCATCACCGCGGCCATCGCCGACTGGCTGGCCGGCTGTCAGGACTCCCGCACGCCCCACGGGGCGCCGTAGGAGGTCAGCAGGTCGAGGAACGGACGCGGCGCGAAGGCCTCCGGGCCGAGGACCCCGCTGCCCGCCCAGGTGCCCGCGGCCATCAGTTCCAGGGCCACGACGGGGTTGACGGCCGTCTGCCAGACGACGGCCTGCGAGCCGTACTCGCGCATCGACCACTGGTTGTCGACGACGTGGTACAGGTACACCTCGCGCGCCCGGCCGTCCTTCGTCCCCTTGACCCACGTCCCGGCGCAGGTCTTGCCGTGCATGCGCTCGCCCAGCGTCGCCGGGTCCGGCAGGCAGGCGGCCACCACGTCCCGCGGGCTGACCCGGGCCGCTCCCAGGTCGCTGCCCACCGCGACGGGTTCGGTGCGGTCCAGGCCGAGCTGGTGGAGGGTCCTGAGGGTGCCGATGAACTCCTCCCCCAGGCCGTACTTGAAGGTGACGCGCCCCGCGTCGACCCAGCGCGGCATCAGCAGCACCTCCTCGTGCTCGACGTTCACGCAGCTGACGGGGCCGATGCCCTCGGGGAAGTCGAAGACCTCGGGCTCGCTGAAGGGCGGGGTCGTGAACCAGCCGCGTCCGGCCTCGTAGACCACCGGCGGGTTGAGGCACTCCTCGATGGTGGTCCAGATGCTGAACGACGGAGCGAAGTCGTAGCCGTCGACGGTGAGGTTCGCGCCGTCGCGCACCCCGATCTCCTCGATCGCGTCGAACAGCTCGTCGGCGGCGTAGCGGGCGAAGACGTCCGACAGGCCCGGCTCCACGCCCATCCCGACCAGGGCCAGCCGTCCGGCCTCCTCCCACTCGGCGGCCCGCTCGAACTGCTCGTCGCCGAGCTTGACCCCGCACTCCTGATGGGGACGCTCGGGGTGCGGGCGGGACAGCGACATCGCCATGTCGAGGTAGTCGGCGCCGGCGGCGAGGGCGGCACCGAACAGGGGCATCACGAAGCGCGGGTCGGTGGCGTTGAGCAGGACGTCGCAACGCCGCTCGGCGAGCAGCGCGGTGACCGCGGCCTCGTCGGAGGCGTCGACGCGGGCGGCGAGGAACCGGCCCGTCCCGTCCTCCGCGGCCGCGACGGCGGCCTCGGCGCGGGCGAGGTCCCGGTCGGCCACGACCATGGCCTCGAAGAACGAGCGGCGGGCGGCGATCCGGGTGATGGCGGTGCCCACCCCGCCGGCTCCCACGAGCAGTACGCGCATGGCTGACAAGTCTCCGTTTCCGAGGCGGAGGCGCCTCTGCCCAGGGATGAAACGCCGCCGCGCGACGTATGGTCAATGGTGTTGGCATAAGGCCGGCCCAGGCGGGAAGGAGGGGCGCGTGCCCAAGAAGGTCGTCCAGGAGGCGGCACGCCGGCGCCGCCGCCCCACCAGGAGCGGGGCCGTGCTCTCGCACCGGCTGATCCTCGACACCGCGCTGCGGATGCTGCGCGAGCACGGCTCCGCCGGGCTGACCGTGCGCCGGCTGGGCACCGCGCTCGGCGCCGACCCGAGCACGCTGTACCGCTACTTCCGCGGCATGGACGACCTCACCCTGGCCATCGCGGACGACCTGATGGGCCGGGCCGTGGAGGGCTGGCGGTCCACCGGCACCTGGCGCGCCGACCTGCGCGACCTGGGGCTGCGCATCCACACCGCGTACCTCGCCCATCCGCAGGCGGCGGTGCTCACCGCCAGCCGGGTCTCCGGCCGCGCCCACGAGACCGCTGCCGACGAGACCGTCCTGGGCATCCTGCGCACCGCCGGTTTCCCCGACCCCGCCGCGGTCGCGATCTACCAGGCCTTCATCGACCAGGCCCTGGCCTTCGCCGCGCTGGACGCGGCGACGCTGGCCCTCCCCGAGGCCGCCCGGTCCGCCGACCGGGACGTGTGGCGGGAGACGTACGCGCGCCTCCCGGCGCGGACCCACCCGCACATCGCGGCCACCGCCGGCCTGCTGGTCGACCGCATGAACCGCAGCGCCTACCCCACCGCCCTCGACATGCTGCTGGACAGCGCCGCGGCCCGGCTGGCGGCGTCGCGGGAAGCCTGAGGGCTCACCTGCCGTTCACCTCTCTGCGCATACTTGAAGGCCGGACCCGCCCGTGACCTGCGCGGGTCCGGGTTCGCCGGGGCGCCCGTCGAGCCCTCCGCCGGCGTCGCACTGCCCGCCCGGCATGACCGCACAACCGTGAGAGGAGCGTGAGCTCCGGCGCTCGCCGCCGGTTCGCACGCGGCCGTATGGAGTACGACGTATGAAGCACCGCCGGACGGACCGAGCCCCCGCGACGAAGCCCCGGTGGCGGTTGTTGGTGCCGTGCCTCGCGGTCCTCGGGGTCTGCGCCGGCGCGCTGTGCGCGGTGCCCGCCCTACAGAACGCCCACGAGCGGGCGGTCCCCGCGGCCGGCCGGCACGGCCCGGCCGCCTCCGCCCTGCGGCCCTCGGCGCCCCCACGGACGCCGACGGCAACGCCGACCCCGACCCGGGTTCCGGAGCACGGCGACGGCAGGTTCACCAAGGCCCCCGGCAGCCGGCGGACCATCGGGCACGGCACCCCGCTGCGGGCGGCTGCCCCGGTCCCGGGCGGCCCGCCCCGGCGATGATGCAGCAGATCAAGGGCCTGCACGGCTGCGTCGCCAACGCCTGGCCGTACGACCGGCACGGCCGGATGATCACCGGCCCCGCCGTCCCGTGACGGGCGACCGCGCAGCGCCCGGGCCGGGCCCCGCGGCCCGGCCGGCAGATGACCGCGACGCCGCACGCCGGCTCCCCGGGCGGCCCCGCCCGTCCGGGTAGGGTCGGGACGGTGGCACCGGAACCAGAGGGGCTCTTCCCGCTCGACGACGTCCTGCCCCCGCGGCACACGGCGGCGGGCGGCGCGTCCTTCCGCGACTCCCCCGCCGCCGCCCGTCTGCTGGACGTCCGCACCGTCTACGCGGAGCCGGAGGCGGCCGCGTCCCCGCGGGGGCGGGAGATCCTCGCCCGCTTCCCGGACGCCGTCGTCGTCGAGGTGCCGTCGCACTGGCGGATCCCGGGCCTGCACGGCAACGAGGGCAACGCCGCGCGCTGGGTGCGGGTGAAGACGCGGACCCTGGTCCTCGGGGTGAAGAAGACGCTCACCGTCCGCCCCAACGGCCGCTCGGCCGACTGGATCGCGCCCGGCGCCTCCAACGGCTGTGCCATGGCCTGCGCCTACTGCTACGTCCCGCGCCGCAAGGGCTACGCCAACCCGGTCACCACCTTCACCAACATCGACCGCGTCATCGGCCGCATCGCGCGGCACGTCGCAGAGCAGGGCCGCAAGCCCGCGCCGAACCAGTGCGACCCGCGGGCGTGGGTGTACGACGTCGGCGAGAACGGCGACTGCTCGGTGGACGCCCTGATCAGCGACAACACCGCCGACCTCGTAGCGGCCTTCCGGCGGTGGCCCACGGCGAAGGCCTCCTTCGCGACCAAGTTCGTCAACCCCGACCTGCTGCGGCTCGACCCCCGGGGACGCACGAGGATCCGCTTCTCGCTGATGCCGCCCGAGGACTCCCGGCTGCTGGACGTCCGCACCAGCCCGGTGGCCGAACGGATCGCCGCCGCGGGCGACTTCCTGGAGGCCGGGTACGAGGTGCACCTCAACCTGTCGCCGGTCGTCGTGCGTCCCGGCTGGCAGACCGCGTGGGCGGAGCTGTTCCGGCACCTGGACGACGTCCTTCCGGCGGCGGTGAAGGCCCAGGCCGCGGCCAAGGTGATCATGCTCACCCACAACGCCGGGCTGCACGAGGTCAACCTGGGCTGGCACCCCCGGGCCGAGGAGCTGCTGTGGCGCCCCGCGCTGCAGGAGCCGAAGCGCTCGCAGAACGGGGACCTGAACGTGCGCTACCGCGCCGCGGAGAAGGCCGCGTCCGTACGCCGGCTGCTGGCGCTCGCCGCGGAGCACGCGCCGTGGCTCCGCATCCGCTACGCCTTCTGAGGCTTCCTCCGGGAGTTCTGCGGGAGTTCCCGTCCACGACGTGACACAGGCCACGTACGAAACCGTTTCGTTTCGATGAGCTCCAACCCTATGCTCAGACAAGTACGAAACCGTTTCGTTTAGGAGGGAGAGGGCCATGCCCGCACCGGTCACCGCCCGCCGTGGCAGCCGCCTCACCCCGGAACGCGAGGCCGCGGTCTACGCGAGCACCCTCGACCTGCTCCGCGAGGTCGGCTACGAGGCCCTGACCATGGACGCCGTCGCCGCTCGCTGCCACTGCAGCAAGGCCACCCTGTACCGCCAGTGGGGCGGCAAGGCCGAGTTGGTCGCCATGGCACTGCGGCACGAGAAGCCCGTCAGCGCCGGTGACCTCGACACCGGGAGCCTCCGCGGCGACCTGCGCGCCCTGCTGACCCTCGAGGACGACCGGCGGCTGGAGCGCGATTGCGCGCTCATGCGCGGTCTGGCCATGGCCCTGCACGCCCACCCCGACCTGCTGCACGCCCTGCGCGAGGTCATGGTCCAGCCGGAGCGCTCGGGCCTGGACACCCTGCTGCGGCGCGCCGTCGACCGCGGGGAGATCAGCGCGGACAACCCGGCGATCCCCTACCTCGTGCAGATGCTGCTGGGCGCCTTCGCCACCCGGCACGTGCTCGAGGGCGTCCCGCCCACCCAGAGGTACCTGCTGGCCTTCCTCGACGCGGTGATCCTGCCCGCGCTCGGCGTCCGTCCCGGACCCGTCCCCGCGCCCGCTCCCTGACGGCACCCCCCTCCACCGACCCACGAACCCGACAGGGAGTACGCCCCCGTGGCCACATTCCTCCACCGGACCGGCCGGTTCGCCTTCCGGCGACGGCACTTCGTCGTCCTGATCTGGGTGGCGCTGCTCGCCCTCGCCGGTGTCGGCGCCGCCAACGCGCCCGCCGCGGGCAGCTCCTCCTTCTCCGTGCCCGGCACCGAGTCCCAGAAGGCCTTCGACCTCCTCGACCAGCGCTTCCCCGGCACCGGCTCCGACGGCGCGACCGCCCGCGTGGTCTTCAAGGCCCCCGCCGGCGGGAAGATGACGCAGAGCGCCAACAAGAAGGCCGTCCGGCAGGTCGTGGACGAGCTGCGGCAGGGCGCCGAGGTCGCCTCCGTCGACGACCCGTACACGGCCAGGGCCGTGAGCGAGGACCGGACCATCGCCTACGTCCGCGTGGCGTACGAGGTCCCCGGCATGGAGCTGCGGGACTCCTCCCGCGAGGAACTGGAGACCGCCGCCGCGCACGCCCGCGACAAGGGGCTGACGGTGGAGATCGGCGGTGACGCGCTCCAGACGAGCCCGGAGACCGGGTCCACCGAGGTGATCGGCATCGCCGTCGCCGCCGTCGTCCTGGTGATCACCTTCGGTTCGCTGGTCTCCGCCGGGCTGCCCCTGGTCACGGCGCTGATCGGCGTCGGGATCGGCGTCAGCTCCATCACCGCGCTCGCCAGCGCCCTCGACCTGGGGTCCACCACCTCGATCCTGGCGATGATGATCGGCCTGGCCGTGGGCATCGACTACGCCCTGTTCATCGTGTCCCGCTTCCGTGCCGAACTCGCCGAGGGGCGGCAGGGCGAGGAGGCGGCCGGCCGCGCCGTCGGCACCGCGGGGTCCGCAGTGGTCTTCGCCGGACTGACCGTCGTGATCGCGCTGGTGGGGCTGTCGGTCGTCAACATCCCGATGCTGACGAAGATGGGCGTGGCCGCCGCCGGCACGGTCGTCATCGCCGTCCTCATCGCCCTCACCCTGGTGCCCGCCCTCATCGGCTTCGCCGGCCGGCGCGTCCGGCCGGCGGACGCCGGGGGCCTGTTCCGCCGCCGCGACGGGAACGCGCACCACGCCCACCGCAGGGCCCGCACGGAACGGCCCAACATGGGCACCCGCTGGGCCCGGTTCGTCATCCGGCGGCCCGTCGCCGTCCTGCTCGTCTGCGTCGCGGCGCTCGGCGCGGTGGCCGTGCCGGCCGCGTCGATCGAACTCGGCCTCGGCGACGACGGCTCCCAGCCCGTCTCGACGACCCAGCGCCGGGCGTACGACCTGCTGTCGGAGGGCTTCGGCCCCGGTTTCAACGGGCCGCTCGTCGTGGTCGCCGACGTCAAGGGCGCCGTCGACCCCCGGGGTGCGGTCCGCGAGGCCACCGCGGACATCAAGGGCCTCGACGACGTGGCGGCCGTGACCCCGGCGACGTTCAACAAGGCCGGGGACACCGCGATCATCAACGTGGTGCCCGCGTCCAAGCCGAGCAGCGCCGAGACCGAGGACCTGGTCAAGGCGATCCGCACCACGGGGGACGGGATCACCGAGCGCACCGGTGCCAAGGTCTCCGTCACCGGCACCACGGCGCTGAACATCGACACCTCGCAGAAGCTCACCGACGCGCTGCTGCCCTACCTGGCGCTCGTCGTCGGCCTCGCCTTCGTGCTGCTGATCGTCGTGTTCCGCTCGGTGCTCGTGCCGCTGAAGGCCGCACTCGGCTTCCTGCTCTCGGTCGCCGCGGCCCTCGGCGCGGTCGTCGCGGTCTTCCAGTGGGGCTGGCTCGCCTCGCTCCTGGGCGTCGAGCAGACCGGCCCGATCATGTCGATGATGCCGATCTTCCTGGTGGGGGTGGTCTTCGGCCTCGCCATGGACTACGAGGTCTTCCTGGTCACCCGCATCCGCGAGGCCCACGTCCACGGCGAGCGGCCCGGTCAGGCCATCGTCACCGGGTTCCGGCACGGTGCCCGGGTGGTCACCGCCGCCGCGATCATCATGATCGCCGTCTTCGCCGGGTTCATCGGCTCCGGCGAGGCGATGATCAAGTCGATCGGGTTCGGTCTGGCGACCGCCGTCTTCTTCGACGCGTTCGTCGTCCGGATGGCGATCGTCCCCGCGGTGCTCGCGCTGCTGGGCCGCCGGGCCTGGTGGCTCCCGTCCTGGCTGGACCGGATCCTGCCGAACGTCGACGTCGAGGGCGAGGGGCTGCGCCCCGTGCCCGCCGCGGACGCGGCGGAACCGTCCGGTGCGGCGGGGGAACCTGAGCCGGCCCGCGCCTGACCCGACGCCCCGACCCCGCGCTCTCCCGGCGCGTTCCCCCGGCCCCGCCGCGCCCCCGCGGCGGGGCCGGGGGCCTGGTGGGTAGCGTGGGACGCGGGCCCTGCGACCGCCGTACGGGCCGTGAAGGGACGGCGCACGGTGCAGCAGGAATCGGCGGACTTCCCCGCCCTGGCCGCGCCCGGTGCGGGGGACCTGGCCGCGCTCGACGAACGGCTGACCGGCTGCCGGGCCTGCCCGCGGCTGGTCGCCTGGCGCGAGGAGACCGCCCGGGTCCGGCGCCGCGCCTACGCCGGATGGGAGTACTGGGCCCGTCCCGTGCCGGGCTTCGGCCCGCCGGACGCCGCGCTGGCCCTGGTCGGTCTGGCCCCCGCCGCGCACGGCGGCAACCGCACCGGCCGGATGTTCACCGGCGACCGCTCGGGCGACGTGCTGTTCGAGGCGCTGCACGCCGTCGGCCTGGCCTCCCAGCCCACCTCCACGGAACGCGGCGACGGCCTGGAGCTGTACGGGGTACGGGTGACCTCGCCCGTCCACTGCGCGCCGCCCGCCAACAAGCCCACCACGCAGGAGCGGCTGACCTGCCGCCCGTGGCTGGTGCGCGAACTGGAACTGCTGCGGCCCACGCTGCGCGCGATCGTCGTCCTCGGCGCGTTCGGCTGGCAGGCGCTGCTGCCCGTGCTCGGCGGCGCCGGGTACCGGCTGCCGCGGCCGCTCCCCCGGTTCGGGCACGGCGCGCACGTGGAACTGGCGGCCCCCGTGGAAGGGGAGCCGCCGCTGCACCTGTTCGGCTGCTACCACGTCAGCCAGCAGAACACCTTCACCGGGCGGCTCACCCCCGCCATGCTGCGCGAAGTCCTCGCGACGGCCGCCGCGCGTGCCGGGCTGCCCGTGACCCGCTGAGACTCAGCCCGCGGCGCGCACGATCGCCCCGGCGACCACGGGCAGCGAGTCCGGGTGGTCCGTCAGGAACAGGTTGGGCTCGATGAGCTCCAGCTCCATCACGCACGGGGTGCCGTCCTCGCCGTCGACGAGGTCCACCCGGGCGTAGAGCAGCTCCGGCGTACCCGGTACGGCGGCCAGCGCCCGCTCCGCGGCGGCCAGTTCGGCCTCGGTCGGGGTCCAGGGACGCACCCCGGGGTGGGCGACCTTGCGCTGGTCGTAGCGCGTGTCCGGGGACAGCACGGCGTTCTTGGCGATGGCGTGCAGGAACCGGCCGCCGAGGAAGACCAGGGCGCGCTCGCCGGTGGTGTCGATCCGCGGCATGTAGGGCTGGACCATCGCGGTGAGGCCCTCCTCGTGCATCCGCGCCACGTGCGCCCGCGCCTCCTCGTGCTGCCCGGGGCGGTAGCGCGCGGCGTAGCGGGCGCCCGCGCCCGCGGCGGGCTTGACCACGAAATCCCGGTCGCCGGGCAGCCCGCCGGTGCCGCCGCCCGGCGGGAGGTAGCGGGTGGCGACCGCGGGCACGCCGAGCGAGGCCAGCTCGCCGAGGTAGCGCTTGTCGGAGTTCCAGCGCACGACCGCGGGCGGGTTGAACAGGGTGGTGGCGGCGCCGCAGCGGTCGGCCCAGGCCAGGAATTCCTCGGTGCGCACCGTGTAGTCCCAGGTCGACCGTATGACCACCAGGTCGAACCCGGCCCAGTCGACGTCCGGGTCGTCCCAGTGCACGATCACGGCCTCGGCGCCCGCCGCCGCGACGGCGTCCCGCAGCAGGGGCAGGTCGCGGTCGACGGCGCCCGCCGGAAGGTGCGCGGTGGTCACCAGGGCGATCCTCGGCTGCGGCACGGGGGCTCCTCGGGGTCGGGCGGAGATCTTGCCGTCCCGCAGGCTACCCGGGAGGAATCGCCGGTGGTCACGGGGCCTGCGGGCACGCCCGCAGCGGCCGTGCACAATGGCGGCATGCCCAAGTCCCGCCCCGGCCGCCGTTCCGCCCCGCGCCCCCACTCCCGTCCCGTGCCGCACTCCCCCGGAACGCCCTGCCCCTGCGGGCTGCCCGCCACGTACGGCGACTGCTGCGGCCGCTACCACTCCGGCCACGCCGCCGCCCCCACCGCCGAGGCCCTGATGCGCTCCCGCTACAGCGCCTACGCGGTGCACGACGCGGCGTACGTACTGCGCACCTGGCACCCGGAGACCCGGCCCGCGGACCTGGACCTCGACCACCACCTGCGCTGGGAGCGGCTGGAGATCCTCGCCACGACCGACGGCAGCGCCTTCCACAGCGAGGGCACCGTCGCCTTCCGCGCGCACTACAGCCTGCACGGCGAGCACGACGCGATGCAGGAGAACAGCCGCTTCGTCCGCCATGACGGCGCCTGGGTCTACGTGGCGCCCCTGCCCTGAGCGCATCGCGGCGGGAACCGCACCGCCCGGGGAACCCTCGGCACCGAAGCCCCCGGGACCTGACCAGACCCGTCCGCAGGCCCGAACCGTGGTACGCACACGCGCCGTCACGGCGGCAGCCCGCGGCCGACCGCCGGGGCTCATCGCCCGGGAGCCCCGGCGGCCTCCCCATCGCCTGCTTCCGCTCGGCGGTACCCGGCGCCGAGGCCGCCCGCGCCGTCCCGTCGGCCGGCACGCTTGCCGGTACGCGATCGCACAAGCCGACGGGGCAAGCAGGCGGTCGACGTGCGGCGGACCGCGGCTGACGCCGCGGAGGTTCACCGCTCCGGCGACACACCACCGTCCCCGGTCCCGGGCACCCCTCGGCGTCGCTCCGGGGCACTCACCCCGCCGACCACGCCCGGCACCTGGGCACGGTCCTGCAGCACCGACCCGCGCACGGGCTGCAGGACGGCATCCGTGCCCCGCAGACCAGGCGCCTCACCGGCCCTCCGAAGGCCGCGGGATCACCGCTCCGGCGACACACCACCGTCCCCGGTCCCGGGCACCCCTCGGCGTCGCTCCGGGGCACTCACCCCGCCGACCACGCCCGGCACCTGAGCGCGGTCCTGCAGCAGCGACCCGCACGCGGGCTGCAGGACGGCATCCGTGCCCCGCAGACCAGGCGCCTCACCGGCCGTCCGAAGGCCGCGGGGTCACCGGTCCCGGGCACCCCTCGGCGTCGCTCCGGGGCACTCACCCCGCCGACCACGCCCGGCACCTGAGCGCGATCCTGCAGCACCGACCCGCACGCGGGCTGCGGGACAGCATCCGTGCCCCGCAGACCAGGCGCCTCACCGGCCCTCCGAAAGCCGCGGGATCACCGCTCCGGCGACACACCACCGTCACCGGTCCCGGGCACCCCTCGGCGTCGCTCCGGGGCACTCACCCCGCCGACCACGCCCGGCACCTGAGCCCGATCCTGCAGCACCGACCCGCACGCGGGCTGCAGGACGGCATCCGTGCCCCGCAGACCAGGCGCCTCACCGGCCCTCCGAAGGCCGCGGGGTCACCGCTCCGGGGAGCCCCCGGCATCCAGGCCGCGCGGCCGCACCAGGCCCGTCTCGTAGGCCAGCACCACCGCTTGGGCCCGGTCGCGCAGCGCGAGCTTCGCGAAGATGCGGGCGACGTGCGACTTCACCGTCGCCTCGCTCAGCGTCAGTTCCGCGGCCAGTTCGAGGTTGGACAGGCCGCGGCCCAGCAGCGTGAGGACCTCCAGCTCACGAGGGGTCAGGGCGGCGAGGTCGGCGTGGACCGAAGGCCCATCCTGCGCGGCCGCGGACCCGGAGGCGAAGCGTTCCACCAGCCTCCGAGTGATCGACGGCGCCAGCAGGGCGTCCCCCGTGCCGACCAGCCGTACGGCCGCCGCCAGGTGCTCCGGCGTGACGTCCTTGAGCAGGAAGCCGCTCGCCCCCAACGACAGCGCCGCGTAGACGTAGCGGTCCAGGTCGAAGGTGGTCAGGATGAGCACCCGGCACTGCGGGGTCCGCTCCAGGATGCGGCGGGTGGCCTCCAGGCCGTCCATGGCCGGCATGCGGATGTCCATGAGCACGACGTCCGGCCGCAGCCGGTGTGCCTCGGCGACCGCCTCCGCGCCGTCCGCGGCCTCGCCGACCACCGTGATGCCGCGCGCGGTGAGGATGAGCCGGAAGCCCGTCCTGATGAGGGTCTGGTCGTCGGCGATGAGCACGCGGGGGGCCGCCCCGTCCGCGGCCGCCGTCACGGCCGGTCCAGCGGGATGCGCGCCCTGACCCGGTAACCGCCGCCGAGGCGGCGCCGGGCGTCCAGGTCTCCGCCGTACACCGCGACCCGTTCGCGCAGGCCCAGCAGACCGCGTCCGGTGCCCTCACGGCGGCGCGCCACGGCGCGGTCCGCCACGGACTGCGCGGACTGCGTGCTCCCGGCTCCGTCCAGCACGCTGGGGCCGGTGTTGAGCACCTCGACGCGCAGCGCGCGCTCCGCGTACCGCACCGTCACCTCCGCCTTCCCGCCGTCGCCGTGCCGGAGCGCGTTGGTCAGCGCCTCCTGGACGATGCGGTACGCCGTCACGTCGATGCCCTGCGGCAGGGGGCGCGGTTCGCCGGAGACGCGCACCTCGACGGGCAGCCCGGCGAAGGAGACCCGGTCGACGAGCGCCCCCAGCCGGTCCAGGCCGGGCTGCGGGGCCAGCGCCTCGACGCCCTCGTCGCCGGGCCCACCCGGAGCAGGCTCCCCGCCCCCGGTGTCCTCGCCGTCCACGCCGTCCGGGGACGGCGCCAGCAGTCCCAGCAGGTGCCGGAGGTCGGTCATGGCCCCGCGCCCCGCGTCCTCGACCGCCCGGAGCGCCGCCGCGGCCTCGTCCGGCATCGTGCCCATCACCTCACGCGCCGCGCCGGCCTGGACCACCATGAGGCTGACGTTGTGACTGACGATGTCGTGCAACTCCCTTGCGATCCGGTCCCGTTCGGCCGTCACCGCGGCGCGCGCCGCGCTCTCCCGCTCCCGCTCGACCAGCCAGCCGCGTTCCCCCACGGCCGCCTGCCAGCGGCGCCGCGTGCGCACCAGGGCCACCGCCAGGCACACGGCGGCGAAGCACGCCACCCCCAGCGCCACGACCAGCACGTCCGGCTCCCCCTCTCGCCACGGCATCACCTTCGCAGACGACCACCCCGGACGCATCAGCCCCTGGATGCAGGGTTCCTGCATCCCCAGGATGAGATCCCCGGCAATGTGCCAACCGGGGAGGGATGTCCGGGCCGCGCCGCGCCCCTAGCGTCCTGTTCATGGTCACTGAGGACAGCAGCGGGAAGACCGTCGTACGGCTCGACGGCGTACGCAAGGAATACGGCGAGACGACCGCCCTGAACGGCGTCACGCTGGAGATCCGCGCCGGGGAGGCGGTCGCCGTGATGGGCCCCTCCGGGTGCGGCAAGTCCACCCTGCTCAACATGATCGCCGGCCTGGACCGGCCCACGTCCGGCACGGTGCTGGTGCACGGCGAGGACGTGGGGCGGTTGAGCGAGCGGGGCCTCGCCCTGTACCGGCGGCGGCGCATCGGCATGATCTTCCAGTTCTTCAACCTCGTCGACGACCTGTCCGCGCTGGACAACGTCGCGCTCGCCGCCCAGTTGACCGGCACCCCCGCCCGGCCGGCCCGGCGCCGCGCCCTGGAACTCTTCGAGGAACTCGGCATCGCGGACCGCGCGAACGCCTATCCGGCCGTGCTGAGCGGCGGCGAACGGCAACGCGTCGCCGTGGCACGCGCCTTGATGAACCGGCCCGCCCTGCTGCTCGCCGACGAGCCGACCGGCGCCCTGGACAGCCGCGCGGGCGAGCAGGTGATGGACCTGCTCCTCGACCTCAACCAGATCGGGCAGACGCTCGTCCTGGTCACGCACGACGAGCACCTCGCGCGCCGCTGCGCCAGCCGCCTGGTCACCCTCGCCGACGGCCGGGTGACCGGGCAGCACACCCTGGAGCCGTCCGCATGAGGGCGGTGTGGCGGGCCGCGCGGGCGGCCGTACGGCGGCGCAGGCTCCAGACCCTCGTCATCGCGCTGGTCACCCTGACCTCGACGGGGGCGATCGTCGTCGCGCTCGGACTGGTCGACGCGGCCTCCGCGCCCTTCGACAAGGCCTTCGGCAAGCAGCACGGACCCCATGTCGTCGCCGCGTTCGACCGGTCCAGGACCTCGGACGCCCAACTGGCCCAGGCGGTGGGGGAACCCGGCGTCGAGGCCGTCGGCGGACCCTTCCCGCAGGCCACGGTCGAGCTGCCGCGGGACACCGCCACGTACGGGGTCTTCGGCGAGGTCACCGTCGTCGGCCGGGCGGATCCGGGCGGGGCGGTGGACCGGCTGGACCTCTGGGCGGGCCGCTGGGCGACGGCGCCCGGCGAGGTGGTCCTCAACCGGCAGCCGGACTGGACCGCCGACGACCTGGGCAAACGCATCCGGGTCCCCTCCGGTCCCACGCTCACCATCGTGGGCTTCGCCTTCGACCTGAGCCGCACCGCCGACGCCTGGGTGGCGCCCGCCCAGATCGACGCGCTGCACCCGGCCACCACGCAGCTGCTCCTGCGCTTCTCCGACGCCTCGTCGGACGCCCGGCTCCGCGAGCAGCTCGGGACGGTGACCGCACGGCTCCCTCAGGGCTCCCTCGCCGGTTCCGAGTCGTACCTCACGCTCAAGCACCGGATCGGCGGGGCGGCGCGGGCGTACGCGCCATACCTGATGGCCTTCGGCATCCTCGGCATCGTGGTGTCCGTGCTGATCGTCGCCAACGTGGTGAGCGGCGCCGTCATCTCCGGCTTCCGGCACATCGGCATCCTCAAGGCCCTGGGGTTCACACCGGGACAAGTGCTCGCCGTGTACCTGGTGATGGTGACCGCGCCCGCGGTCCTGGGCTGCGCCGTCGGTGTGGTCGCCGGGAACCTGCTGGCGGGGCCCTTCTTCGAGTTCACGTTCACCGGACCCGACGCGGGCGTGTTCCACGACAGCGTCGGCATCGCGCCGTGGGTGAACGTGCTCGCCCTGCTCGGCATGCCGGCCGTCTGCGTCCTCGCCGCGCTGGCCCCCTCGCTGCGCGCGCACCGGCTCTCCGCGGCGCGGGCGATCAGCGCGGGCACCGCCCCGCGGACGGGGCGCGCCCTGGGCGTCCAGCGACACCTGGCCGGCAGCCGCCTGCCGCGTTCGGTGAGCCTCGGCATAGGGCTGCCGTTCGCCCGGCCCGGCCGCAGCGCCCTCACGGTGGCCGCGGTGGTCCTGGGCGTGACCACGGTGACCTTCGCGTCCGGCCTGGCCACGACGATGACCCGGTTCGGCACCGCGGGCCGGGACGCGTACCAGGTCACCGTGTACGCGAGCAACGTGCGGCACGGCGAGGTCGTCGACCCGGAACACTCGGACCCCGAACTCACCTCCCTGCTCGGCTCGTTGCCCGGAGCCGCCGGGATCACAGCCCGCGGGGACGTGGACGTGACGGTAGCCGGTTCCACGCGCGAGGCCATGCTCGAGGGCCGCCGCGGCGACGGGCCCGAACTGGGCGGCGTGCTCACCGATGGCCGCTGGATGCGGCGGGCCGGAGAAGTCGTCGCTGGGACGGCCTGGCTCCGGCAGTCCGGCCTGCGCGTCGGCGACGCCGTGCGGCTGCGGAGGGGCGACCGGAGCGAGGAGGTGACCGTCGTCGGCGCGTTCATGGAGAGCGACGGCCAACTGCTCGTCGCCGACTGGCCGACGTTCACGGCGCTCGCCCCCGGGGAAAAGCCCATCGCCTACCACGTCAAGCTCCGCGACGGCACCGACCCGGCCGCCTACGCCCGTGCGGCCGCGGCCGCCGACCCGGGCGTCAGCCCGGCCGTCACGGGCCCGAACGCCATCACCCAGACCGTCGTCGGCTCCGCCTCGGTGCTCACCGCGATGCTGGCCTTCGTCGCTTCGCTCGGCGTCTTCAACACGGTCGTCCTCAACACCCGCGACCGGCGCCGAGACCTGGGCATGCTCAAGTCCATCGGGATGACCCCGCGGCAGGTCACGGTGATGATGACGACCTCGATGGCCGTCCTCGGCGCCCTCGGCTCCGCACTCGGCGTCCCGCTGGGCATCTGGGGCTACCGGCAGGTCGTCCCGCGCATGGTGGACGCGGTCGACCTGACCCTCCCCCCGTACATGACGGACGTCTGGCACCCCCCGGCCCTGACCGCCCTCGCCCTGACGGGCATCGCCATCGCGGTCCTCGGCGCCTACCTCCCCGCCCGCCGCGCGGCCCGCCTGACCATCGCGCAGGTCCTCCACAACGAGTGACGGCTCGGCCGGAGCCGCCCGCGCGCGCCACGCCCACCCGTCGGCCGCACAAGGCGGCCAGGCGACGGCGGTTCCTGACGCCGCCCCGGAACGAGAGTCCAGGGACCGGGCGTTGGCGGCTCCGAGGCACGCCCCGGGCCGAGGCCGTGGCCCGTCCGGCGATGCCGGCCGCCGGTACCGTGCGGGGTCGCGCCGGCAACCGGCTGGGCGAGGCGTACGGCCTGCACGGCCTGGGCCTGGTGGCCCGCGAGGAGGGGGGCACGGCGACCGCGCCGGCCTGCCACCGTACGGCCTTGCGCCTGTTCGAGGAGCCTGGCAACGCACCGGGGACCGCCTACACCCGCGGGGACCTCGGTGGCCTGCTCGTCCTGCTGGGCGATCCCGCCGCGGCGGTCCGGGAGTTCGAGGCCGCCATCAGGGTGCTGAGCGGTCTGCGCCACCCCGTGGCGCAGGCGCCGTGCCGTCTGCACCTGGCCGAGGCGCCGGCCCTCGCCGGTGACCCCGTGGGCGCCTCCCGGGAGCAGCGTTCCGGCGAGGCGCTGCCGGCCGGAACGCACGGCTGGCCGCAGCTCGACGAGGCACGCGCGCGCCTCACCACCCTCGGCCTGCCGGCCACCGCCACGGGCTGACCGCCGACCGTCCCGTCTCAGCGCGTGCCGCGCAGCCGCTCCATGTCCCGCCGGTCCCGCTTGGTCGGCCGGCCCGTACCGCGGTCGCGGAGGACGGGGGCCGGCACCTGCTCGGGGGTCGGCGGCGGAGGGCTGTTGTCGACGAAGCACTCCGCCGCGACGGCCGCGCCGACCCGCTTCCGCACCAGGCGAGTGACGACGACGATCCGCTCGTGCCCCGCACCGCGCAGCCGCACCTCGTCACCGGGGCGGACCGCGTGCGCGGGCTTGACGCGCTCGCCGTTGACCCGCACGTGCCCGGCACGGCACGCGGTGGCGGCCATGGAGCGCGTCTTGGTGAGCCGGACGGACCAGATCCAGGCGTCGACCCGCACGGGGCCTTCGTCGTCAGCCATGTCACGACCCTAGCGCGCCCGGTTCCCGGAACGCGGCGTCCGGTATGCGCTCTTGACGGAAGGCCCCGCGACCCACAGGATGCGCCCAGGCATGCACACGTCAAGCATGCCTCCGTACCGCCCGCACAGTCCCGCGCAACTCCATCCCCCACACACCGGAGTGACCTGTGCCCGCATTCAAGATCGTCGCGGCCGGGGCCGCCACCGCGCTCGCCGCGGCCCTGCTCACCGCCTCCGCGACACCCGCGTCCGCGACACCCGCCTCCGCACGGCCCGCCGCCCTCGCGGCGGCCCCCGACATCCCGGTGGCGAACGTCAAGGCGCACCTGAGCCAGCTGCAGTCGATCGCCACCGCCAACGGCGGCAACCGTGCCCACGGCAGAGCCGGGTACCGGGCCTCGATCGACTACGTGAAGGCCAAGCTGGACGCCGCCGGCTACACCACCACGCTCCAGCAGTTCACCTCCAGCGGCGCCACCGGCTGGAACCTGGTCGCCGACTGGCCCGGCGGCGACACCAACCACGTGATCATGGCGGGGGCGCACCTCGACTCGGTCACCGCGGGACCCGGCATCAACGACAACGGCTCCGGCTCCGCCGCCGTCCTGGAGACCGCCCTTGCCGTCGCACGCGAGAACCTGCAGCCCACGAAGCACCTGCGGTTCGGCTGGTGGGGCGCCGAGGAACTGGGCATGATCGGCTCCAAGGCGTACGTCAACGGCCTGGCCGGCACCGAGCGGGCCAAGATCGACGGCTACCTGAACTTCGACATGATCGGCTCACCCAACCCCGGTTACTTCGTCTACGACGACAACGCCGCGCTGGAGAAGGTCTTCAAGGACTTCTTCACCGCCAAGGGGATCGCGACCGAGATCGAGACCGAGGGCGACGGCCGCTCCGACCACGCGCCCTTCAAGAGCGCGGGCATCCCGGTCGGCGGGCTGTTCTCCGGCGCCGACTACACCAAGACCTCGGCACAGGCGCAGAAGTGGGGCGGCACGGCCGGGCAGGCCTTCGACCGCTGCTACCACTCCTCCTGCGACACGGCGTCGAACATCAACGACACCGCGCTGGACAACAACAGCGACGCGATCGCCAACGCGATCTGGACCCTGGGCACCGCCACCGCTCCCCCGCCCGGCACGGTCTTCGAGAACACCGCGGACGTCAGCGTCCCCGACAACGGCGCGGCCGTGACGTCCTCGATCACCGTCAGCGGCGTCAGCGGCAACGCCCCGGCGGCCCTCGCGGTCGGCGTGGACATCCGGCACACCTGGCGCGGCGACCTCGTCGTGGACCTGGTCGCCCCGGACGGGAGCAGCTACCGGCTGAAGAACTCCAGCAGCAGCGACTCCGCTGACAACGTCATCGCCACGTACACGGTCAACGCGTCGAGCGAGGTCGCAGGCGGCACGTGGAAGCTGCGCGTGCAGGACGTGGCCTCCCAGGACACCGGCTACATCAACAGCTGGAAGCTGACCTTCTAGGCGCCCGCGACCGTGGTGGCCCCCGCCCTCGCGCGGGGGCCACCCCCGTGCGCCGCGACGGAACGTGACCCGGCCCTCGCTCTGCGCGCCGGGTGCGCAGGGCGCCCGCTGCGGGTACCCGGTCGCCGTCCTACGCTGAAGGGGGGCGCGGCTTGCGGTGCCCGACGCACCGTGCCGGGCCTCCTGCGAGAGGAGAACCGCTGATGAGCAGTCATCACACCAATTCCCACGTCGACGTCCTCCTCACCGGCTGCGAGCGGCAGGACGCCGGAGCCGTGCTCGGCGCGTTGGAGGCCGCCTTCCCGACACGTCCCGGCGAGTCGCTCACCGAGGCCGTGGAGCCCCGCCCCGGGTCCTCCCACCCGACCGTGTGGGCCGCCTCCGTCGACACCCGCAGCCACGGCCACGAACTCGGCCCCGTCCACCTCGACGGCTCCCTGACCGCGGACCTCTCCGGCGGGCCCCGTCACGTACGCGAGGTCAAGAAGGTGCTCGGCGACTCCTTCCGCCTCGAGGAGCAGGGATCAGTCTCCGGCGACCAGGAGGTCGAGCTCCGTCTCCGCCTCACGGAGCTCCCCGACGGCCGCTGAGCCGGACGGCGTCCCCGACCGGGATGGCTCGCCATGCGAGCCGTCCCGGCTCCTGTCCGGGGGCCCATCAGGCCACGTCAGGCCGCCTCAGGCCGCCTCAGGCCACGAAGAGCCCAGCGCCCTCGCCCTCGGAGCCGCCTCCGTCGCGGACGGTCTGCGCGGCCG
The DNA here is from genome assembly GCF_042891295.1 of Streptomyces sp. NPDC001902. Classification (NCBI taxonomy): domain Bacteria; kingdom Bacillati; phylum Actinomycetota; class Actinomycetes; order Kitasatosporales; family Streptomycetaceae; genus Streptomyces; species Streptomyces sp. NPDC001902. Next base: position 90,079 of record NZ_JBIATA010000018.1, read on the forward strand.
CCGCCAGGCGCTCGACGGCGTCACGCGCGACGGGCCCCCCGACGGTGAAGGGCAGCCGGACGTAGCCCTCGAAGGCGCCGTCGACGCCGAAGCGCGGCCCCGAGGGGACGCGGACGCCGAGGCGCTCGCCCGCGACGGCGAGGCGTGAGCCGGAGACGTCGCCGGTCCGCACCCACATGGTCATGCCGCCGGACGGGACGGCGAACTCCCAGTCGGGCAGCCGCTCGCGCAGCGCCGCCACCAGGTCGTCGCGGTGGGCGCGGGCCCGCTCGCGACGGGCCGCGACCGCGTCGTCCCACGCCCCCGTGCGCAGCAGCCAGGCCACCGCGAGCTGGTCGACGACGGGCGAGCCGAGGTCGAGGTAGGCGCGGGCGCTGACGAGGCGGCGCACGACGTCGGGCGCGGCGCGGACCCAGCCGATGCGCAGCCCGGCCCAGATGGCCTTGCTCGCGGAGCCGACGGTGATGACGCTGCCGCCGCGGTCGAAGGCGGCCATCGGGCGCGGCGCGGAGGCCGTCCCGTCGAGCGGCAGCTCGGCCATGGTCTCGTCGGCGACGAGGACGGTCCCGGCGGCGCGGGCGGCCTCGACGAGGGCGCGGCGCTGGTCGTCGGGCACGAGGGTGCCGGTGGGGTTGTGGAAGTCGGGCATGACGTAGGCCATGCGGGGAGCCGCGTCGCGCAGGACGCGCTTCCAGGCGTCGAGGTCCCAGCCGCCGAGCCCTTCGCGCATGGCGACCGGGACGAGCCGGGCACCGTTCTCCCGCAGCAGTTCCAGGACGTTGGCGTAGCTCGGCGACTCGACGGCGACACGCTCACCGGGGGCGCCCAGCCGGCGCACGGCGGCCGCGATGGCACCCATGGCGCCGGTGGTCACCATGATCTGCTCGGGCAGGGTGGGGATGCCGCGCGCGGTGTAGCGGGCCGCGATGGCCTCGCGCAGCACGGGCAGCCCCGCGGGGAAGTCGCCGTGGGTGGCCGAGTAGGACGGCAGGTCGGCCAGGGCGCCCTCGACCGCACGCGTCAGCCACGGCTCGGGTGCGGGCAGCGCCGCGCAGCCGAGGTCGATGACGGTGCCCGCGGCGTCCGGGGGCAGCGGCTCCAGACCGCGGGTCGGCAGGGCGTGGCCCTCCGGGACCGCGGTCCACGTGCCGGCGCCGCGCCGTGACCGGGCGAAGCCCTCGGCGCGCAGCGCCTCGTACGCGGCGGCGACGGTGGTACGGCTGACGGCCAGGGCGAGCGCCAGCTCGCGTTCCGCGGGGAGCCGCGCGGCCACCGGCACACGCCCCTCCAGGACCAGGACCCGGATGCCGTCGGCGAGCCCCCGGTAGGCGGGGACACGGCGGCCGGTGGCGCGCTGTGCCGGACGGGGCTCGAGCAGACGCGCGAGATGAGTGACCCCTACCGTTGCGGTCCACTGCGACATGGTTTCCGGTCCACCTTCCGCATATTGGCCATGGATTTCTCCCAGAACCATGCCACATAGTGTCGCGCATCCACTCGTCATGGCCATAGGGGGGTCCCGTGGAGGGCCAATCCAGAACCGCACGCCGCCTGTTGCACCTGTACGCAGGACTGGCCCTCTACGGCGCGAGCGCGGCCCTGCAGGTGCGCGCCGCGCTGGGTCTCGACCCGTGGGACGTCCTCCACCAGGGCATCTCGCGGCACACCGGGGTCAGCATCGGCCTGGTCTCGGTGGCGGTGGGCGCGCTCGTCCTGCTGCTGTGGTGGCCGTTGCGGCAGCGGCCGGGCCTCGGCACGGTCTCCAATGTCTTCGTCGTCGGCCTGTCGATGGACGCGACCCTCGCCCTGCTGCCCCAGCCGCACGGTCTCGGCGTGCGGATCCCGCTGCTGGTGGCGGGCGTGGTGCTCAACGGCGTGGCGACCGGCCTCTACATCACCGCCCGGTACGGCCCCGGCCCCCGCGACGGCCTGATGACGGGCCTGCACCGCCGCACGGGCCGCTCGATCCGCCTGGTGCGCACCGCGATCGAGGTGACCGTGCTGGCGGTCGGCTTCGTGCTCGGCGGCAGCGTCGGGATCGGCACGGTCGTGTACGCGGTGTCGATCGGGCCGCTGGCGCAGTTCTTCCTGCGGCTCTTCGAGCTGCCGCGGTCGCGGCCGGAGGACGATTCGGTGGTGGTCGCCCGCGGGGGGCGGCCGGTGGCGGACACCCCGGAGGGGCGCGCCATACTGCCGGAGTGAGCGCCATACGCCATCCGTACCTGGACAGCCCGGCCCCGATCGCCTTCGCCCACCGCGGAGGCACGGCGGACGGCCTGGAGAACACCGCCTGGGCCTTCCGGCGGGCCGTCGACCTCGGCTACCGCTACCTGGAGACCGACGTCCACCTGACCTCGGACGGCGTCCTGGTCGCCTTCCACGACCCGTCCCTGGACCGGGTCACCGACACCGGCGGGCGGATCGCGGACCTCCCCTGGAGCCAGGTGGGCCGGGCCCGCGTGGCGGGCCGCGAGCCGGTGCCGCTGTTCGAGGAACTGCTGGAGGCGTTCCCGGACGCCCGCTGGAACGTGGACACCAAGTCGGACGCCGCGGTCGGGCCCCTGGTGGAGGCGGTGCGCCGCGCGGATGCCTGGGACCGGGTGTGCGTGGGCTCGTTCTCCGAGGCCCGGCTGGTCCGGGCCCGCGCGCTGGGCGGCCCGCGGCTGGCCAGTTCGCTGGGCACCCGGGGCGTGGCGGAGCTACGGCTGCTCTCGCGCGGGGGCCGTGCCGCCCAACGGCTGTTCCTCGCCGCGGCGCGGCGGCGCGGCGCGGTGTGCGTGCAGGTCCCCGAGCAGGCGTACGGCATCCGGGTCGTCGACCCCGCGTTCCTCGCGGCGGCGCACGGACTGGACCTGCAGGTGCACGTGTGGACGATCAACGACGAGGCCCGGATGCGCGCCCTGCTGGACCTGGGCGTGGACGGGATCATGACGGACCGGCTGGAGGCCCTGCGCGCGGTGTACACCGAACGCGGGGCCTGGACCTGACGACCGGCCCCCGCCGCCCGCCCGGACCCGTCACACCTTGGCCTGCTTCGTCTTGGACATGCGGGCGAAGACCACGACGTTGCCCGAGTACCCCGAGTCCTTGCTGTAGGTGCCGCCGCAGGTGATCACGCGCAGCTCGGGGTCCTTGGTGTCCCCGTAGACGCGCTTGGCGGGGAACTCGGCCTTGGTGAACACCTCGATGCCGTAGATGGTGAAGATCGCCGTGGTGCCGTCGTCCCGCACGACGTCGATGGTCGAGCCCTTCTTCAGCGCCCCCAGGCTGTAGAAGACCGCGGGCCCGCTCTCGTTGTCGACGTGCCCCACGATGACGGAGGAGCCCCGGGCCCCCGGGCTGACCGAGTCCTTGAACCAGGCGGCCTCGCCCGCCTTCTCCAGCGGCGGGGCCGCGATCACGCCACGGCTGTCCAGCCCCACGTTCATGATCGGCGCGTCGATGCTCACGGAGCGGATGCGGATGCGTGTCGGCTGGGCCGGCGGGAGCGGCGGCGGCGCCTTGATCGCCGCCGCGTCGGACAGCGCCGCGGAGGCCGCGGACGGCTGGGGCGGGCCGTCCATCCCGGCGAAGCCCTGGAAGGTCAGCACCACCCCTGCGACGAGGACCGAGCACACCAGCACCCCGACCGCGCCGCGGCCGCGCCGCGTGAGCTTCAGCTGCCGGGGAGGCCTGGCGGCACCGCCGGCCGGACGGCCGGGACGGCGCAGGGGCTGACGCCGGGTCTGCTCCGCGGTCCCGCCCCGGGCCGGTGCGGCATCGGCGACCGGACGGGAGCCCTTGCCGGCGGGCCGGGCCGGCGGCTTCGCGGGAGCCGAGGCGGGTGACTTCGCCGGAGCCGGTGCCGGTGCCGGTGGCTTCACCGGAGCCGACGCGGGCGGCTTCGCGGCAGGCGGTGCCGGAGGCCTCGCGGGGCCCTTCGCCGGAGGCTGTGCCTTCGCGGTGGATGTGCCCTTCGCCTTCCGCTTCTTCGCGGGCGGCTGTCCCGCCTGTGCGGCGGGCGGGGTGGGCCGGGCCCGGGCCGGGGGCTGCGGCGCGCGGCCCGGCCGGCCGGGCTCGCGTGCCGCGTCCGCCGTGCGCCCGGGCACGAACGGCTGGCCGAACCAGGGGTCGGGCTGCCCGTACCAGGCGTCGGGCTGTCCGTACCAGGGCACGGGGGTGGTGTGATCCCCGGAGTTTCGCAGCATCGCAGTCCTTCAGCTCCGACCGGCAGGTCATGAGTGACAGTCCGTCATAAATGATGTTAAACCGAAGTATGCGTCAAACGCGGATGGATCAGCGCCAACCGGGCAATGTGCTCCCCACCCGATCGGGTGGCGGCGCTGCGGCAGCGGGGGCAATCCGGCGCCGCGCTGCCAGGACGAGCGCCCATGATGACGCCCGCGTCCTGATGAACCCTCACCAGCCGTGCGCGCCTGGCCCCGACGGCCTGCGCTCGCTGGCCGTCGCCACGGGCGTCGTGTACCACGCGCGCGCCCCATGGCCGCCGGGCGGCTTCCCGGCCGCGGACCGCTCTGCGGCCGGGGCGCAGCGGCGCCAGGCGGCGGGGTCGGACAGACCTCGTACCGGCGAGCCTGGCCGCGGACCGCTCCCTGTCGCGCGGCCGCCTGCCGTGGCCGGGGTGGGCGCGGCGGGGTCCGCCCGTGGCGCCCAGCCCGTGCTCGCCTGCGCCGGCCAAGACCGCCCTGGGAGGGCCCGGGTTCAGCGAGTTCGGCTCCGCTGCCCCGTGCGGTTCGCCGGCCCGTGGTGGACGGTCGCCCTCGCTCGAGGATGCGAGCTCCGAGGACACCGGAGCCCTGGGCGCCCCGGGCTCTCGTGGCTGCGGTGCACGAACCCTGGTGGTGGGCCGTTCTGGTGAATCCGTGTGAGATCGCAGTCCGGAAGCCCGCGTTGCCGCAGGGGTATCGAAGCCATCGGCGCCCGGTGGGGGCGGCGCTGCGCCGCGCAGTCGTGAGCGTCGCGGTCCGGCCGCCTGCCGGCACCGACGTCATCTGACATGCCGTCGGCTGACTGACCATCGCCTGATGTGTTGTCGGGCCCACTGCCGGTCACCCGTTTGACGAGCTCTTCACATTTTTCTGACGCCGCCGTGGGTATGCCTCCCCACCTGCGGCGATGCTGTTCGGGCCGGAATTCTGATGCCCCGTCCGGGGGAAGGCCTGTGCCGATTCCGAGGTGCGTGAAGATCCCCGCCCTCGTGCCATGGATCTCAAGGACGCGGTCGCAGTTCGTGTCGAGGGAACCCCAATCCCTCCTGCCCCGTCCCGCAAGGAGGTTCACCCCATGCGTGGTTCACGCATTCTCGCAGCGGCATCGATGACGGTTGCCGCCGTGGTTCTCCCGGCGTCGCATGCCTTCGCCGACGCTGTCATCGGCATCACTCCCAACCCCGTCAGCCCGGGCACTACCGTGAGCGTCTCCGCTTCTGGGTCCGATTGCAACGGTGCGGCGAAAACGGTGACGGCCACCTCTTCCCCCGAAACGCTGTTCGCCGCCTTCCCAGGGGCCGTGCTTCCCAACAGCGCATTCCTTGGCAACAACCCGAAGACCGCCCAATTCGCCGTTCCGGCCGGCCTCGCTGCAGGTCAATACACCATCACCCTGAGCTGCAACGGTGTACTCAACAGCGCAACCCTCACCGTCAACAACGCCGCGCCGTCGCCGTCACCGTCGGGTGACGGCGAAAAGGGAGACAAGGGCGACCACGGCGACAAGGGCGGCTACGGCGGGGAGCACGAGGACGGCGGTTACGGCGGCGGCCACGGCGGTGGCGGCTACGGCGGCGGTCGCGGTGGCGGCCACGGTGGCGGCGGTGGCGGCTACGGGCGCGGTCACGGCGGCTACGGCGGCGACGACCGGTGCGAGTCGTGGTGGGGCGGCGACGACGACAACGGTCGTGGCGGCGGCGGCGGTTACGGCGGCGGGGGCAACGACGGCGGCGGCGGCGGTTACGGCGGCGGCGGGAACGACGGCGGCGGTAACGGCGGCGGCGGGAACGACGGCGGCGGTAACGGCGGCGGCAATAACGACAGCAACGACAACGGAAGCGACGACAACGGGAGCGACGACAACAAGAACGGCAACGACCTGACCGCCCAGAGCTTCGGCAGCGCGTCCGACGACGGCCGCAACATGGACGACTCGTGGGGCGGCAACGGCGGCGGCGGTGGCGGCAACAAGGGCTGCAAGGGCGGCCACGGCGGCGGCGGCAACGGCGGCGGTGGCGGTGGCGGTGGCGGTGGCGGCAACGGCGGCGGTGGCGGTGGGGGCGGCGGCAACGGCGGTGGCCCCGACACCGGCTTCGGCGGTTCGATGGGCATGAACACCCCGGAGACCCTGCTCGGCGCCTCGCTCCTGCTCGCCGGTGCCGGTGGCGGCGTCTACATGCTGCGTCGCCGGCGCATGAACGGCGGTCGCGCCTGACCGTCGCGGACCTCCGCGACACAGGCTGACCGTTCTGCCCCCGGGCCGCCCACGCGGCGGCCCGGGGGCAGTCCCGTGCACGGGTCGGGCGGACCGGAGGCGTCCGCCGGATGAACGGAGGAATCCGGCGGATGATCCCCCTCCCCCACCCCGGCCGTGGATGGCATCATGACCGATCACATCGGCAGGGCGCACGACACGGATCGGCAGGAACCACGGGTGACCACGGGCGAGGCGCAGGACATGGCGGTGCAGGACGGAACCGCCGCCCCGGCGCACGAGCGGCGGCGCGCACAGCGCGGCTGGTACTTCTACGACTGGGCCAACTCGGTCTTCTCCACCAGTGTGATCACGGTCTTCCTGGGGCCGTACCTCACCGACGTCGCGGAGGCCGCCGCGGGCCCGGACGGCTACGTCCACCCGCTCGGGATACCGGTCCGCGCCGGGGCGTACTTCGCGTACGTGGTCTCCGCCTCGGTCCTGCTGTCCGTGCTGGTGATGCCGCTCGCCGGGGCCGTCGCGGACCGGACCGGGCGCAAGAAGGCGCTGCTCGGGACCTTCGCGTACGTCGGCGCCGCGGCGACGACGGCGATGTTCTTCGTGACCGGGGACCGCTACCGCCTCGGCGGCGGACTCCTGATCGTCGCCAACGTGGCGTTCGCGTCGGCCATGGTCCTCTACAACGCCTTCCTGCCGGAGATCGCCGAACCCCACGAGCGGGACGCGGTCTCCTCGCGGGGCTGGGCGTTCGGATACGCGGCCGGGGCGTTGATGCTCGTCGCCAACCTGGCGTTGTTCCTCGGGCACGACGCGGTCGGCGTCTCCAAGGGCATGGCGGTGCGGATCTGCCTGGCGTCGGCCGGCCTGTGGTGGGCGGCCTTCACGCTCGTCCCGCTGATACGGCTGCGCGACACCGCGCCCGGCCGGCGGTCGGCCGGGCCGGCGGTCAAGGGCGGGGGTTCACTCCGCCAGGGCTGGCGTCAACTCGCCGAAACCTTGCGGGACATGCGCCGCCACCCGCTCACGCTCGCCTTCCTGCTGGCGTACCTCATCTACAACGACGGCATCCAGACCGTGATCTCGCAGGCCTCGCTCTACGGCTCGGAGGAGCTGGAGCTGGACGAGACGGCCCTGATCGGCGCGATCCTCCTGGTGCAGGTGCTGGCCGTCTTCGGCGCCCTGCTGCTGGGCCGGCTCGCGGCGCGGTACGGGGCGCGCCGTACGGTGCTGGGCTCGCTGGTGGCGTGGACGGCGACGATCGGGGCCGGCTTCTTCCTGCCGGCCGGCGAGCCGGTGGCGTTCTACTGTCTGGCCGCGGCCATCGGGATGGTCCTGGGCGGCAGCCAGGCGCTGTCGCGCTCGCTCTTCTCGCACCTGATCCCGCGCGGCAAGGAGGCCGAGTACTACTCGGTGTACGAGGTCAGCGACCGGGGCACGAGTTGGCTGGGGCCGCTGCTGTTCGGTCTGACGTACCAGCTGACCGGGAGCTACCGGGACGCGATCGTGTCCCTGGTGGCGTTCTTCGTCATCGGGTTCGTGCTGCTGGCCAGGGTGCCGATGCGGCGGGCGGTGGCGGCCGCGGGCAATCCGGTCCCCGAGACGATTTAGTGCGGATGGGTGCGGCGCGGTAGTGTACGCCGTTGGCCGTCGGACGGGCCGTTACTGCGCGCTAAAGATACCAGAACGCAGGGTGACATCTCTCGCGAGATGTGACAAAGCGGGCGTCGATGGGTACAAAAAGGGGCGGCACGACGGGCGACGCACCTCCCGAGAACGGGAATCTTCACCGCCGACCGGACGTTGACCGGATGACGACGACAGCGACACCTGTCCTGTGGGCGACACAGCCCGGGAGGCACGATTCATGAGTGAGCGAGCTCTCCGCGGCACGCGACTCGGGGCGACAAGCTACGAGACCGACCGCGGCATCGATCTGGCACCGCGCCAGACCGTTGAGTACGCATGCCGGAACGGACATCGATTCGAGATGCCGTTCTCGGTGGAGGCCGAGATCCCGCCGGAGTGGGAGTGCCGCGCCTGCGGCCAGATCGCACTCCTGGTCGACGGAGAGGGCCCGGAGGAGAAGACGAGCAAGCCCGCGCGTACGCACTGGGACATGCTCATGGAGCGGCGCACGGTCGAGGAGCTGGAGGAAGTCCTGGCCGAACGGCTGGCCGTTCTGCGCTCCGGCGCCATGAACATCGCGGTACATCCGCGCGACCACCGCAAGACCGCCTGACCGAAGGAACTGGGCCCGTGAGGGGCGGGCCCCATCAGACGTGCGCCCCGGGCGAGCGTGGCCTCAGTGCCGCGGCCCGGGGTTTTCGTCGTCCTGCTCGGGCTTGTGGTCGACGACCTCGCCCTGGATCACCTTGCCGTCGGGGCGGTGGATGCGCATCTGCTCCTCGGCGGCGCGCGCCTGGGCGAAGAGGTCACCCAGCGAGCCCGAGCCCGCGCCCCGCTCCCCGGCGGCGGACGCCCGGCGGTCCAGAGCGCGTGCACCCGCCCTCGTCAGCAGGGAGCGGGTCGGCGGGAAGAGGAAGAGCAGCCCCGCCACGTCCGAGATCAGCCCGGGCACCATCAGCAGCAGGCCGCCGATCATGATCGGCGCCGCACCGCTGCCGCCGTTCCCGGCGCCGGAGCCCTTCGGCTCCTCCCGGTCCCGCTCCGGCCCTCCGGAGCGCATCGCCTCGTTCAGCGCCCGCCACGCGCTGCGCCCGGCGTGCCGTACGGCCAGCGCCCCGCACACGAAGCCCGCCACGAGCAGCACGAGGACCGTGAGCCCGCCGGCGGCCCCGGCCACGAGGATGAGCAGCCAGATCTCCAGCAGCGCGTAAGCGGCCACACCGAGCGGTATCCACGTCCCGGCGCGCGAACGCCGCCGCGGACGCCCGTCACCGCCCGGTTGCCGCGGACCGGCCGGCGGCGGGGAGCTGATCGTCATACGCACCATTGTGCCTGCTCCCCGCCGGAGCCCGGAGGGCCGGTCAGCCGCTGCGCCGCCCGGACGTCAGCCGCTTGACACGGGAGCCGACGCCCCAGGCGGTGACCCGCCACAGCGCCTCGGCGACGATCTCCCGGCTCATCTTGCTGTCGCCGCGTTCCCGCTCCACGAAGGTGATGGGGACCTCGACGACGTGGAAGCCGGACTTCACCGCGCGCCGGGCGAGGTCGACCTGGAAGCAGTAGCCCTGGGAGGCCACCTCCTCCATGCCCAGGCCCAGCAGCGTCTCCTTGCGGAACGCCCGGTAGCCCCCCGTCACGTCGCGCAGCGGCACGTCGAGGAGCAGCCGCGAGTAGGTGCTGCCGCCGCGCGACAGGAACTCGCGGGACTTCGGCCAGTTGACCACCCGGCCGCCGGGGATCCAGCGGGAGCCGAGCACCACGTCGGCGCCCTTGAGCGCGGTCAGCAGACGCGGCAGCTCCTCGGGCTGGTGCGAGCCGTCGGCGTCCATCTCGACGAGCACGCCGTAGTCCCGCTCGATGCCCCAGCGGAAGCCGGCCAGGTAGGCGGCGCCCAGCCCCTCCTTGCCCTTGCGGTGCAGCACGTGGACGTGGTCGTCGGCGGCGGCCAGCTCGTCGGCGAGCTTGCCGGTGCCGTCGGGGCTGTTGTCGTCGGCGACGAGGACGTGCGCCTCGGGCACGGCCGCGCGGACCCGGGCGACGATCGGCTTGACGTTGTCGGCCTCGTTGTACGTCGGGATGATCACGAGAACCGAGCCGAGCGGCCCGAAGGCCCTCCCCTGGGCTGCGCCACGGGTGACCCCACCGCCATCGCTCACTGCTGTTCCTCCGTCTCGGTACGTCCTCGCCTGCCCAGCATGATCGCCGCGGCCCAGGACAGCAGGCCCACCATAGCGAGGGTCCATTCGGGAGCGGAGCCGACGCGGTCGGCGACGGTCAGATCGTCGCGGAGCGGCAGCCGGGCGCTGAGCACGGTCTGCGTGAACTCCTCGGTCTGCTGCTCGATCCGCCCGTCGGGGGCGACGACGGCGGTGATGCCGCTCGTCGCCGCCGTGACCACGGCGCGGCCGTGCTCGACGGCGCGCAGCCGGGACATCGCCAGTTGCTGCTCGGGCTGGCCGGTGCGGCCGTAGGTGGCGTTGTTGGTCTGGATGACCAGGGCGCGGGCGCCCGCGGTGACGGTGTCGTGGACGATCCCGTCGTACGCCACCTCGAAGCAGATGACGTCGCCGAGCTTCGCCGGGCCGATCTGCAGGACGCCGCTGCCCTTGCCCGGGTAGAAGTCGCGCGGGACCTGGTCGAGCCGCTTGATGACCTTGGTGAGCTGCTCGCGGAAGGGCACGTACTCGCCGAAGGGGACCGGGTGCTGCTTGGTGTAGTGGTCGCCGGGACCGCTCTCCGGGTCCCAGACGATGCCCTCGTTCTGGACGTGGTCCGCGTCCGGGCCGTCGACCAGAGCGCCGACGAGGACGGGGACGCCGACGGCGCGGACCGCCTTGGTGATCAGGGCGTAGGCCTGGGGCTCGGAGAACGGGTCCATGTCGGAGGAGTTCTCCGGCCAGATCACCAGATCGGGCTTGGGCGCACGGCCCGCCTTGACGTCCTCGGCGAGCTTCAGGGTCGCCTCGACGTGGTTGTTGAGGATCTTCAGGGGCCGGCCCAGGAAGTGCATGCCCGGCTGCTGGACGTTGCCCTGCACGATGGCCACCCGGACGGTGTCGTCGGCCGCGGTGGGCACCGGCACCGCGTACCCGGCGGCGAAGGTGGCCACCGCCAGCACCGCCGCCGTCGTGGCGGGCACATAACGGCGCGGGCCGAAGACGACCGGGCCCCTGCGCAGCCGCCACACGGCGACCGCGGCCGCGGCCAGCAGCGAACCGCACAGCGCGACGGCGAAGGTCACCAGCGGCGCGCCGCCGAGCGCGGCGACCGGGGTGAAGGGGGTGGCGGTGTTCGCGAAGGCCAGCCTGCCCCACGGGAAGCCGCCGAACGGCAGCCGGTCCCTGGCGAGTTCCTCCGCCACCCACAGGCAGGCGCCCCACAGCGGCCAGGCGCGCAGCCGCGAGGTGACCGCCAGACCCGCGCCGAGCACGGCGACGAAGGCGGCCTCGATGACGGACAGGCCCACGACCGCGTCCCAGCCGATCACCCGCAGCCACAGCAGGAGCCACACGAAGAACGGCAGTCCGAAGGCGAAGCCCAGCCACGCGCCCTGGCGGGCGGTACGGCCCCGGGTCAGCAGCGCCAGGCCGGCCACGGCAGCGACCGACAGCGGCCACACCCCGTACGGGGGGAACGCGGCCGCCAGGGCCAGGCCGCACAGCGCGGCGAGCGCCGACCGCCGCGCGTTCGCCCGCACGGCGCGCGCCGTGCGGGCGATGCGGCCGGGTGCCGGAGCGGGTGGCGGCGGCGGTTCTACGGACGTCGCCGGCGGCGCGGCGGGGGCCGGTGCGGCGTCGGAGCGCGGTCGCAAGGTACGCGGCCTTCCTGCAGGTGGTCACTGTGTGACAGTGACCGTACCCCCAACGGACCTGTCCGCGGACCCCGGGCGGGCAAAGCCTCCCGCGGCGGATCCGCGGCGCGGGAGGGGCGTGAACTGCTCGGGGCCCGGAACGCCCTTCGGGCCGACCTGGGACCCGCTGGCTGCGGATCGGCGACAAGGCCGTTGTCTACTGGGCGTCCGGGCCCCTCCCGGGTCACACCTGCCGACCGGGCGGAGCCTCTCGTTGAGGCGGACCGCGTTCCGTGCCGCGAGCGCTGGACCTGGCTGCCAGTGGCGCACGCCGTACGGCGACGCCCCGTGGCCCAGCTGCGGCCGTCGGCGCACGGAGATCCGGTCGGACGTCCGGTGGTGGACCCGGCCGAACCTACTCGCCCCCGACCGTCGCCTGTCAACAGCCGTTTGACCTGCGCGGATTGACCAAATCAGCAGGTCAACGCGAGGCCGGGGAAAGTTCCACGCCATCCCGACGGAGAACCGTTCGGGGGCATCGGCCGTTGACCCGTCACTCGTTCGGCCGTGCGAAGACCGTACGGCCGCCGACCACCGTGCGCAGCGCCGTCGGCAGCGGCAGCCCGGGGGTGAGTTCGGGCAGCCCGGGGGTGCCGGAGCGCGGGTCGGTGGACCAGTTGGCGACCCGCTCGTCGGGGGCCTGGACCACGAGGTCACCGGCCTGCCACACCACGTAGTCCGCGGGTGCGCCGGGCACGAGGACGCCCGCGTCGTCGCGGCCCACGGCGCGCCAGCCGCCGCGGGTGTGCGCGTTGAACGCGCCACGGACGGAGATGCGGTGCTCGAGGGTCCGGTGGAAGGCGGCGGCGCGCACCGTGCCCCAGGGGTCGAGCGGCGTGACCGGGCTGTCGGAACCGAGGGCCAGGGGCACCCCGGCCCGGGTCATGGCGGCGAACGGGTTGAGGGTGCCGGCCCGCTCGGCGCCGAGCCGCTGGGCGTACATGCCGTCCTCACCGCCCCAGGCGGCGTCGAAGGCGGGCTGCACGGAGGCGACCAGGCCCAGCTCCGCGAAGGCGGCGACGGTGTCCTCGGTCATCATCTCGGCGTGCTCGACGCGGTGCCGCAGCGCGCGCACCCGGTCCAGGCCCACCCGGCGGGCGGCCTCGCGCATCCCCTCCGCGACGGCGGCCACGGCGGCGTCACCGATCGCGTGGAAACCCGCCTGCACCCCCGCCTCGGTGCACAGGGCCACGTGGTCGGCGATCGCCGCCGCGTCCAGGTAGGCGGTGCCGCCGACGGCGGGGGCGTCGGTGTACGGGGCGTGCAGGCAGGCCGTGCGGGAGCCGATGGAGCCGTCCACGAAGAGGTCGCCGCCCGCGCCGACGGCGCCCAGGTCCCGGATCCGCTCCAGGTCCTCGGCGCCGGTCACGGCCTCGGCCCAGTAGCCGTACACGCGCGGCCCGGGCTCGGCCGCGGCCAGCCGCAGCAGCGCGGTGAGGTCGTCCTCGGAGGAGATGTCCGGGCCCGCGCACTCGTGGACGGCGCTGATGCCGAGCGAGGCGGCGTGGGCGAGTGCGGCGCGCTGCGCGGCGGCACGCTGCGCGGGCGTGACGGCGCCGTAGGCCGCGCGCCGGACCGCGTGGTGGGCGTCGCGGGTGAGCGGCCCGTCGGGGTGGTGGCCGGCCATCGTCCCGACATCGGGGACCAGCGCCAGCAGGGCGGTGGTGACGACCGCCGAGTGGACGTCGGCGCGGGTCAGGTACAGGGGGCGGCCGCCGGTCGCCGCGTCGAGTTCCGCGCGGGTCGGCGGGCGCTGCCCCGGCCAGCGGCTCTCGTCCCAGCCGTGGCCGAGCAGCACCCGGTGGCCGGGGTTGGCCTGCGCGTACGCGGCGACCCTGGCGAGGGCGTCGGTCAGGTCGCGGGCGGGGGCCAGGTCGAGGCCGGTCAGCGCCAGGCCGGTGGCGGTGGTGTGCACGTGGGCGTCGGTGAACGCGGGGGTGACCAGCGCACCGGCGAGGTCGACCACCTCGTCGACGCCCGCGGCGAAGGACTCCGCGGCGCCCTCCGAGCCGAGCCAGGCGACCGTGCCGCCGTCGACGACCATGGCCGTCGCGAAGGGGTCGGCGGGGCTGTAGACGTTGCCGCCGCGCAGCAGCACGGTGCGGCTCGCGCCGGATCCGCTGGTGGTCGGCTCGTTCGTGGTGTGCGGCACTGGGTTTCGCCTCGCGATGTGATGTGGGCCCGCCCGGGCCCCGGTGGGGGCGAGGGGACGGGATCGTGCGGTGGGTCAGGGGGCCGTGGGGCCCTCAGACGCGCGGTGGGCGCGCCTCGTACGGCGTGGAGAGGACCACCGTGGTGCGGGTGGAGACCCCGGCCAGGGTGCGGATCTTCGCGAGCAGGTGCTCCAGCTCGATCGGGGTCGCCACCCGGACCTTGAGGATGTAGTTCTCCTCCCCCGCGACGCTGTGGCACGCCTCGATCTCGGGGACCTCGGCAAGACGGTCGGCGATGTCGTCGGGTGCGCTCGGGTCGAAGGGCTTCACCGAGATGAACGCCGTCAGCGACAGCCCCACCGACTCCGGGTCCACGATCGCCGCGTACCCGCGGATCACCCCGCGCTGCTCCAGGCGCCGTACGCGCTGGTGCACCGCGGACGTGGACAGGCCGGTGGCCTTGCCCAGGTCGGTGTAGCTCATGCGCCCGTCGGCCACGAGAAGTTCCACGATCTGCCGGTCCAGCTCCTCCACAGCGCAAGAACCTACAGGGTCCCCGGACGACGACGGTATCCGGCCGCCCCGTCCCGGCCGGGCGCGAGCGGCGGCGCGGTGCCGACCTGCCGGGGCCGGGGAGAGCACGGCGGCGGCGCCGGGGTCCCGGTCTGCGGACCCCTCGGGCCGCCCGTGCCCGGCCGCCCAGCGGGACGACCTGACGGTGGGCCGCCGGGACGCCTTCGCCGCCGTCGACGCCCGGGCCCTCGCCAGGGCCGGACGGCTCTCCGCCCTGCGGGCCGTCCGCGTGGCGAGTCCCGGTCAGGCGCGGACGCGGACGCAGAGCAGGCACGTGTCGTCGCGCGGGTTCGCGGGGCCCAGGGCGTGCGTGAGGACGGCGGCGACCGTGGTGCAGTCCTCCGTGGCGACGCGCTCGGCGACGCGGGCGAGGTTGGCGAGGCCGACGTCGAGGTCCTGGCCGCGGCGTTCGATGAGGCCGTCGGTGAAGAGGAAGAGCCGGTCCCCCGGGGGCAGCCGGGTCTCGCTCAGGCCGTAGACGCTGTCGCGGCCGGCCCCGAGGATGCGGCCCTCGGGCCGCTGCAGGTACTCGGCGCGAACGCCGCGCAGGTGGAGCGGGGGGAGGTGTCCGGCCTGCGCCCAGGTGAGGACGCTCTCTGCGGGCCGGTACTGGGCGAGCACCATGGTGGCGGTGGCGGAGCCGGTGTTCATGAGCACCTGGTTGAGCCGCTCCAGCAGACGGTGCGGGGGCGTGCCGCTCAAAGCCATGGCCTCGGCGCCGTAGCGGAGCCCGGCCATCGTGGCGGCGGCCTCGATGCCGTGGCCCGCGACGTCGCCGACCGCGAGCAGCACGGAGTCGTCGGGCAGGGCGACGGCGGTGAACCAGTCACCGCCGATCTGGATCGTGCTCTCGGCCGGCAGGTACGAGACGTCGCAGCTGATGCCGCCCAGTTCGAAGGGCTCCTCGGGGACGGGCAGCAGGGCGCGCTGCAGCCGCCGCGCCAGGATGTGCTCGGCGTTCAGGGTCCGCTGCTGGGAGCTGAACGCCCGGTGGGCCTCGTCCAGGGCGATCTCGCGGTGGCGCAGGGCGGTCAGGTCCTGGAAGAAGCCGTGCACCACCACGGGGGTGCCCTCGGCGTCGGTGACGGCCTCGGCGACCAGACGCAGGTGGCGGGTGCCGTGCCCGGTCCGGATGCGGAAGGGCACGTCGGCCGGCTCGCCCCGTTCGAGCAGCGCCTGCACCGCGGCGCCCACGGCGGGCACGTCCTCGGGGAAGAGGTGCTGCGGCAGCTCGTCGAGCGGCATCGGCCCGAGTGCCGGGTCCCGGTCGAAGACCGTGTACACCTGCGGTGACCAGCTCAGGGTGTCGGCGGCCAGGTCCCAGTCGGCCCAGCCGAGGTTGCCCAGGTGCTGGAGCCGGCGCAGCCGTTCGACCTCGCGGTCGGCCGTGTCGTGCCGCAACCAGGAGACGACCAGGGCGTCACCGAGGCGTGCCACGGCCACGGAGTAGGTGGAGCTCCGCGGGACGCCGGCGGCCACCTCGTGGTACTCGAAGGGCTCGCTCTCGTACGGCTCACCGGTCGCCAGGGCGTCGAGGTACCCGTGCCACAGCGGGGTGCCGGCCACGGTCGGGTAGCACTCCAGGACGCGCCTGCCGACCAGTTCGCGGCCCGTGCGGCCGGCCACGTCCACCGAGGCCGGGGCGGCCGCCTCGATGCGGAAGTCGGTCACCTCGCCCTCCACGCCGCGTACGGGGACGAGGAGGACCGCCGCCTCGTACAGGGTGTCCAGGACGGCTTGGACGGTCGCCGGCCACGTGGCGGCGGGGGCGGGTGACAGGCAGGCGGCGCAGGCCCGCGCGGCGGCCGTCAGCAGGGCGCGGTCGGCGGTGCCGAAGTCGTCGGGGCGTCGGCGGAGGAATCCGGCCACGCCCACGACGCCACCGCCACGCCACAGCGGCAGCCACGCCCGGGAGGCCCACGTGCCGGGGCGGTCGCCGAGGAGGGCGCGGTCGGCGCCGTCCTCGTCGAGGCGGCTGAGCCACACCGGCCGGCCCTGGCGGACCGCCTCCACCGGTGCCAGTTGCGGCAGCGGGGGCAGGTGTCCCCAGGCGGACGCGGTGCCCGCGTCGATGCCTGCGTGGGCGACCAGGTCCAGTCCGCCCGCCGGTGCGCTGCTGTAGAGCAGGACGGCGTCGACGTCCGCGCCCTCCCCGAGTTGCCCGACGAGCAGCCAGGTGAGTTCCTCGGCGGTGCCGGCGGCGGTGAGGACGCCGCCGATCCCCTGCGGGCGCGGCGGGGGGCGGTGGTGCCGGGAGGTGTACCGGGACGAGGTGAAGGAGCGGAGATCGCCGTCGGGCGCCGGCGGGAGGGCGTCGGCCTCGGGGGCCGGTTCCGGCTGCTGCGACGGCGGGGGTCGCGGCACGCGGGAGGTGTGGATGTCGCCGAGCAGCGCCCATGCCTCCTCCAGCACGGTGTGACCGGCCCGGCCCGCGCGCTGCTCCAGCTCCTCCTGGGCGGCACCGGGGCCCAGCCCGAGGCGTCCCATCAGCACGCCCTTGGCCCGCTCGGCCGCGGCCCGGGCGGGTGCGGCGAGCCGCTCCTCGTCGAGTTCGGCGCGCAGCCGTGCGACGGTGCGGGCCAGTTGGTCGGCCACGGACCGCTCGTCCGGCCGGCCACCGGACGCCGAAGCGACCCCGTCGTGGCTCACCCTGTGAGCATCGCACAATCACCCCAGGGAAAACTCCCGCGCCGGGTAGGCCGTGGGGGGCCGCGGCGGTGGCTGGTGTCGCACCAGGGGTGGCGCTCGCTGCGGCGGCAGGCGCACACGGCCACGACGAACCGGTCGGAGCGGACGGTGCGGTCGTCGTCGAGGACGACCTCGACAGGGCCCTCGATGAGGATCGGGCCGTCCGCGGTCAGGGTCACGCGGGTGGGTGCGGGGCCGTCGAAGGGGTCATGGCGCGCGTTCGGCACGGATCACCACCAGCTCTTCCTTCTCCTCGCCCGGCTCGATGAGCCCCTGTGCCGCCAGCCATGACGCGCGGCGCCGCAACAGCGGCCCGAAGGGGATGCGCCGGTGCTCGGTGACGGCGGGCCGCAGCCCGGCGCCGCCGAGCCGCTGCAGCGTGCGCTACGCCGCAGAGTCCTGACTGGACGAGCAGCAGGGCACCGCCGGGGAGCAGCAAGGGCGGGGCGGGGCTTCCACGACGCGGTCGAGCAGCGCCCGCCCGTCGGGTCCCGCGTTGCCGGCCGGGGACAAGCCCCGGCGGGCGTGGTGGGCGTGCGGGGACGGCACGTACGGGGGATTGGCGACGATCAGGTCGAAGCGGCACCCTGCGGCCGGTGCCGTGAGGTCGCCGCGCAGCACCCGCACGCGCAGGCCGTTCGGACGCGCGTTGAGCCGGGCGGCGCACACCGCCCGTGCGGAGGCGTCCACCGCGGTGACGCGGGCCGCGCTCCGGGATGCCGCGGCGAGGGCGAGGACGCCGGATCCGGTGCCGGGGTCCAGCACCTCGGCGCCGTCGGCCAGTCCCTCGCGGCGGAGGGCCTCGCCGAGCAGGGAAGTGTCGTCCTGGGGCCGGTACACGCCGGGGATTGGCGAAGATCAGGTCGAAGCGGCACCCTGCGGCCGGTGCCGTGAGGTCGCCGCGCAGCACCCGTACGCGCAGGCCGTTCGGACGCGCGTTGAGCCGGGCGGCGCACACCGCCCGTGCGGAGGCGTCCACCGCGGTGACGCGGGCCGCGCTCCGGGATGCCGCGGCGAGGGCGAGGACGCCGGATCCGGTGCCGGGGTCCAGCACCTCGGCGGCGTCGGCCAGTCCCTCGCGGCGGAGGGCCTCGCCGAGCAGGGAGGTGTCGTCCTGGGGCCGGTACACGCCGGGTGGACACAGAAGCCACACCTCACTCCGCTACCCGAGGGCACCGCACCGAACACCGGACCCGGCCGACCGCCGGATCGGGACGATTAGGCACATCCGCACCGGGAAGCCGACCCAGCGACGATTCCTCGGAAGGAGAGGACCCATGGGCACGATCAGCGAATCCGTCGACGTCGACGTCCCGCTGCACACCGCGTACAACCAGTGGACGCAGTTCGAGGAGTTCCCGAACTTCATGGAGGGCGTGGAACAGGTGACGCAGGTCGACGACCGGCACAACCACTGGGTGACGAACGTCGCCGGTGCCCGCCGGGAATTCGACACGGAGATCATCGACCAGCTGCCGGACGAGCGGGTCGCGTGGCGCACCGTCACCGGGGACGTCCGGCAGCGCGGCGTCGTGACGTTCCAGGAGCTGGACGCCTCGCACACACGGGTCAACCTGGCCATGGAGCTCCAGACCTCCGGCCTCGCGGAGAAGGCCGCCGACGCGCTCGGCGTCGTGGACCGGCGGGCCCGGGGCGACCTGCGGCGCTTCAAGCACTTCATCGAGGAACGGGGCAGCGAGACGGGCGCGTGGCGCGGTCGTGTCGCCCCGGGCGGATGATCCCCGTGCCCGCCCCTGGGGCCTCCGCGTGCGGCCGTTCGGGTCCGGCACGGTGCGGGCGGGGTAAGGGGGGTGCATGGGCGATGTGGACGACCGGGCGCCGGCGGGCGGCCTGACCTTCGGGGTCGAGGAGGAGTTCCTGCTGGTCGACCCGCGGACCGGACGGCTGGTCGACGGCGCGGCCGCCGTCATCGCCCGGGCCTCGTGCGTGCCGCCGCCCGCCCCGGACGTCGCGCTGCAGCACGAGCTGTCGGCCGCGCAGATCGAGTCGGCCACCGGGGTGGCCACGCACCTGTCCGAGCTGACCGGCCAGCTGGCGGCCACGCGCCGCCTGCTGGCCGGCGCCGCCGCCGCCGAGGGCACGCGGCTGGTCTCTTCGGGAACGCCCGTACTGGACGGCCCCTCCGGGATCAGTGCGGGCGAGCGCTACGCCGCGATCGCCGGCATCTACGAGAGCCAGGCGACCGGCTACCGGGCCTGCGGCTGCCACGTCCACGTGGGCGTACCGGACCGGGAGACCGCCGTCGCGGTCCTCAACCACCTGCGGCCGTGGCTGCCGACGCTGCTGGCGCTGTCCGCCAACTCGCCCTACGACCGGGGCCGCGACTCCGGCTACGCCAGCTGGCGTGTGCTGGACCAGGCGCGGTTCCCCGGTTCCGGGATCCCCCCGTGGTTCGCGTCGGCGGCGGAGCACGACGCCGAGGTCGACCGGCTGGTGGCCTGCGGGGTGCTCGTGGACCACGCCATGACGTTCTGGCTGGCCAGGCCCTCGCCGCGGCTGCCCACGGTGGAGGTCCGGGTCGCGGACGCGCTGGGCGCGACATGGGAGACGGCATTGCAGGCCGCGCTCACGCGGGCGCTCGTGCGCACGGCGCTCAACGACCTCTCCCGGGGCGTCCCGCCCCCGCGCATGACGGCTCAGCTCGCCGCGGCCGCGCTCTGGTCGGCGGCCCGCTACGGGATGTCGGGCCCGGGGATCCATCCCGTCCGGGAGACCCGCGTGCCCGCCACGGCGCTGCGCGACGAGCTGCTGCGGCGCGTCGCGCCCGCGCTGGAGGACACCGGCGACCTGGCCTTCGTCCGCGAGGCCACGGCCGCCCTCGCCCGGACGGGGAGCGGCGCCGACCGGCAGCGGCGGGCCGCGGCGGCGGGCGGCCCCCGCGCCGCGGTGGACATGCTGGTCGAGCAGACGGCGACGGACGGCCGCATGCCCCCGGCGTCAGCGGGCAGGGGCACCGGCGGACGCCCGTACGCCCAGGACGTCCCCGCACCGACCCACGGAGGACCCGATGGACACGGTCTGCGACCTCTCGACCGGTCCCCGGACCGCTGAGCCCACGCCGCCCGCACCGCGCGGCCCCCTCTCCCGGGCCGTGCTCGGCGCCCTCACCCAGGGGCCGCCGGGTACCGCCCTTCCGGTGTCCACCGGAGCGGTCGAGGCCGCCGATCCGTACGGCGAGGACGTACAGCTCGCGCTGCACGTCTGCTACGAACTTCACTACCGGGGTTTCGCCGGGGTGCACCCCGGCTGGGAGTGGGATCCGGGGCTGCTCGCGCTGCGCGGCGCCATGGAGGGCTCCTTCGGGGCGGCCCTCCGCGCCGAGCTGCCGGCCACCCCGGGCGGCGCCGCGGCCCGCACGGCCCTCGACCGGGAACTGGAGGGGCTGCTGCGCGAGCCGCGCGACGGGCGCGGTGTGTCGCACTTCCTCCGCGACGAGGGCACCTGGGAGCAGTTGCGGGAGTACTTCGTGCACCGGTCGGTCTACCAGCTGAAGGAGGCCGATCCGCACGCATGGGTCATCCCGAGGCTCACCGGCCGGGCGAAGGCCGCGCTCGTGGCCGTCGAGTACGACGAGTTCGGGAGCGGGCGCGGAGAACGCGTGCACGCGCGGCTCTACGCCGACCTGCTCCGGGACGCCGGGCTGGACGCCTCCTACGGCCACTACGTGGACGCCGTACCGGCCGTCACCCTCGCCACGGTGAACCTGATCTCCTGGCTGGGCCTGCGCCGGGAACTGCGCGGGGCGCTCGTGGGGCACTTCGCGGCCGCCGAGATCTCCACCCCGCCGTCCGCCCGCCGGACGGTGGAGGCGATCGACCGGCTCGGCGGCGGTGCCGCCTGCCGGCACTTCTACGAGGAGCACGTCGAGGCCGACGCGGTGCACGAGCAGGTGCTGCGTCGCGACGTCATCGGCGACCTGCTGGCCCACGAACCGCACCTCACCGCCGACGTCGTCCTGGGGATCCGCGCCATGGCGCTGGTGGAGCGGCGCCTGGAGGAGCACCTGCTGGGCGCGTGGCGCGCCGGGCGCACCTCGCTGCGCGCCGTACCGGGGCCCGCCGTGCCGTCCGGTTCGTCCGGGTCGTACGGGGAAGGTGCACCTCATGAGGCCCGGGCAGCGAGCCGCAGCGGCGTCCCGCCCGCCGAGCAGGCCTGAGCAAGGAGGACGAGCCATGCGCTCAGAACCCCTGGCAACCCGGGTGGAGACGGCACGCCTCGCGGCGGACCGCGCCCCCGTGCGCTGAGGCTCCCGCGATGGCAGGTGGGGCGGCCCGGTGGCTCCGGCATCCGTACCGGTCGTGGCGGGACTCACGGGCGGGCCGCATGTGGCACCAGGGGGGCGAACTGGAGCTGCTGCAGCGCTCCATGGGGTTCGCGGCACTGGGTCTGGTGACGCTCGTCCCGCTGCTGATCGTGGTCGCCGCGGCCCTGCCCTTCCACGGCAACGGCTTCGCGCAGTGGGTCGTGGACGGCATGGGCCTGTCGGCGCGGCCCGCGGAGGCCGTGCGGGAGCTGTTCGCCGCGCCACGCAAGGTGATCAGCTCCACGAGCGGTCTGAGCCTGCTGGCGCTGGCGCTCTTCGGTCTCTCCTTCGCGGCGTGCGTCGAGGTCGGCTACACCCGGATCTGGCAGGTGCCGCCCACTCCGTGGCACCACGTGTGGCGGCGGGCGGTGTGGCTGGCGGCGCTGACCGCGTACCTGTTCGCGGAGGCGCAGAGCGGGGTGGTGCTGGGCGGGGGGTGGCCGGACACGGTGTTCCGCGGCGGCACGGCCGTCGTGCTGGGCTTCGTCTTCTTCTGGTGGGGCCAGTACTTCCTGCTGGCCGGGCAGGTGCCGTTGGCGGCGCTGGCGCCAGGGGCCGTCGCGACGATGGTCGGCCTCATCGGGCTGCGGGTCTTCTCCTCCTTCGTGTTCGCCCCGCTGATCGTGACCAACGCCGTCTCGTACGGGGCCGTCGGCACGGTGCTGATCGTGCAGTGCTGGCTGATCGGGGTGGGTTTCGTGGTGTTCGGGGGCGCCTTGCTGGGCCGCCATCTGCAGAATCCGAGCAAATGGTTTCATTCAGGACCTTCCGGGCAGGCGGAGGGAAGCGCTGATCGAGCCCTGGAAGGAGAACCCCATGGGTGCCGAGAAGAAGGTCAAGCACACCGGCCAGAAGATGAAGGGCAAAGCGGAGGAGGCCACGGGCAAGGTGACCGGCAATGAGAGCCTGCGCATGAAGGGGAAGAAGGATCAAGTCGGCAGCGACGCCAAGCAGGCCGTGGAGAAGGGCAAGGACGTGGGCAAGGACGTCTTCGGCCGCTGACCCTCTGGTGACCACGGACCGCGGGACCGGCGGGCGCGCGCGCCCGCCGGTCCCGCGCCGGCGGTCAGGCTCGCAGGTAGAAGCGGATGGTGGTGCCGTCGCCTGCGGTGCGCTGGCGCACCAGGTCGGCGATGCGGTGGACCATCAACAGGCCCCTGCCGTGGGGGCGGTCCCGTGACGCGGGGTGGCGGCCGGCGAGCGGGTCGGTCAGCCGTCCGCGGTCGTGCACCTCGCACACCACGTGACCGTCCCCCGCCCAGACGCGGACGACGCCCGACCCGCCGCCGTGCAGCACGCTGTTCGTGATCAGTTCGCCGGCGGCGAGGGAGAACTCGGCGAGCCGCTCGCCGCCCAGGCCCAGTCGGTGTGCCTCGGCCGTCGCGACGTGCCGGGCGTCGGTGAGTTGCGGCTCCGCGAAGCCGAAGGCGAAGGCGCCGTGCGGGGGGTGCGGCAGCCGGTTGTGCGCGGCGATCACCCGGCGCGGTGCGTAGTGCGCGCTGCGTTCCTCGCGGCCGCCGTCGACCACCACGGGATGCGTGGCGCGGGCCTCCGCCAGCACCGCGGCGTCCAGCCGGGCGGCGTCGTAGGGGCACAGGATCGTCATGGGGCGTCCGGCGAACGCCATGTTGATCAGTGCCTCGTGCTGGGCGCACGCCGGGTACTCCAGGGCGCTCCGCCCGGGCCAGACGGGCTCCCCGATGATCCGTACCCGTCCGGTGGGCCGGGTGTCGGCGAAGGCCCGCAGCACACCGGGGATGATGCGGCCGGGATTGCGCCCGGCCCGCTCCATGTCGACCCAGTGCACCTCGGCGCCGCGCGGGCCCAACGCGGCGCGCAACTGGGCGAGACGGGGTGGGGGCACGGCCACCGCGACCGGCTCCCCGGCGGCCATCCCGTCCAGCACGAAAGGCACCGTGACGGCCGTGTACTCCCGTGCGTTCCGGTAGAACAGCGCGGGGTGCACGAACGGCCCGGCGTCGGAGACCTCGCCGACCTCGCTCAGCACGTCGTCCACCTCCCACCCCCGGGCCGACCTTACCAACCGGCTCCGGGAGGCGGGGGGTGCCGACGAGGCGTCAGCTGTCGTAGTCGACCGTCAGGTTGTCGGACTCCGCGTAGCTCTGGCAGGTCAGCACGTAGCCCGCGTCGACCTCGGACGCCTCGAGGGCGAAGTTGCGGCGCATCTCGGCCTTGCCGTCGGTGACGAGCGCGCGGCAGGTACCGCAGACGCCGCCCTTGCAGGCGAAGGGCAGATCGGGGCGGGTGCGCTGGGCGCCGTCGAGGACGCTGCGGTCACGGGGCAGCGCGGCCGTGGTCGTACGGCCGTCGAGGACGATGGTGACCTGGCTGACCGGGCCCTCGGCCACGGCGTCCTCGTGGTGCACCGGGGTCACCGGCTCGTCGTCCGCGTAGAACAGCTCCTGGTGCACCCGCTCCCGGGGCACGCCGAGGCCGGCGAGGACCTGCTGGGCGTCGACGACCATGCCGTGCGGGCCGCACAGCCACCAGTGGTCGGCGTTCGGGACGTCGACGAGGCCCTCGACGAGGGTCGCGAGCCGTCCGGCGTCGAGGCGGCCGGAGAGCACCTCGGCCTCGCGCGGCTCCCGTGAGAGCACGTGGGCGAGCTGGAACCGGGCGGGGTGCAGGTCCTTCAGCTCGGCGAGCTCGTCGGCGAACATCACGGTGTCGGTGCGCCGGTTGCCGTAGAAGAGCGTGACCCGGGACCCGAGGTCGGCGGCGAGGACGGACTCGGCGATGGAGAGCATCGGGGTGATGCCGGAGCCCGCGGCGATGAGGACATGGTGCCCGGGCGCGGTGAGGTCGGGGGTGAAGGCACCGGTGGGGCCCATGACCTCGACGGTGTCGCCCGGGCGCACCTCGTGCACCAGCCACGACGAGAACAGGCCGCCGGGCACCACGCGCACCCCGATGCGGGGGGTGGCACCGGCGGGTGAGCAGATGGAGTACGAGCGTCGCTCGTCCCGGCCCTCGACCTCGCGGCGCAGCGTGAGGGACTGACCGGGCGCGAAGGCGAACTCCCCGGCCAGCTCGTGCGGTATGTCGAAGCTGACGGCGGCGGCGTCCTCGCAGAGCGGCTCGACCGCGGCGACCCGCAGGGCGTGGAAGGCCGGGCGGCGGCGGACCCGCGGGGCCGGCGCCTGCGGGGCGGGGATGGTCGGGGCCATCAGATCTCCTTGACGTACTCGAACGGCTCCAGGCAGGCACGGCAGCGCCACAGGGCCTTGCAGGAGGTGGCGGCGAAGCGCGAGGTCTCCTCGGTGTCCGCCGAGCCGCAGCGGGGGCAGGCGACGTCGCGCCGGGTGGCGGTGAGCACCAGCGGCACCGGCCCGGTGGCGCGCCGGGGCGCGGGACCGGGAGGTGCGATGCCGTGCTCGGCGAGCTTGCGGCGGCCCTCGGGGGTGATCCAGTCGGTCGTCCACGGCGGGTCCAGGACGGTGCGGATCTCGACCCGGTCGAAGCCCGCGGCGCGCAGCCGGGCGGCCACGTCGGCGCGCATCTCCGCCATGGCCGGGCAGCCGGAGTAGGTGGGGGTGAGGGCGGCCACGACCGTGCCGTCCCCGGTGACCTCGACGTCACGCAGGACGCCGAGGTCGGCCAGGGTCAGCATGGGCAGCTCGGGGTCCGGCACCTCGGCGGCCACGCGGGCCGCCCGGTGCGCGTCGGTGAGCACGGTCACGGCGCTCACCAGACCGCTCCGGGGTGTGCGCGGGCGATGCCCTGCAACTCCGCGAGCAGCGGGGCGAGGTGTTCGGTGCGGTCACCCTCACGGCCGTGGCCGGGCAGGGGATCGGCTTGGACCGCAGGCAGCCCGGCGGCCTCGGTGACCTGACGCAGCGCGGCGGTCACCTCGTCCCGCACACCGGCCGGGTCGGCCCCGCACGTGGCGCCGGCCGTGAACAGCTCCTCCAGGTAAGGGGCGACCTGTTCCAGGCCGGCCCGCATGCGGCGGTGCGACTCCTCGGTGCCGTCGCCGAGCCGTACCACCCACTCGGCGGCGTACTGCCGGTGGTAGGTCAGCTCGTTGACGCCCTTGGCGGCGACGGCGGCGAGCACCGGGTCCTGCGCGGAGCGGGCGAGACGCTCGAAGACGGCGAGCCGCCAGCAGGACGTGACGAGCAGCCGGGCCATGGAGAACGCGAAGTCCCCGCAGGGAAGTTCGGCCAGGCGGACGTTGCGGAAGTCGGCGGCGTCCCGGAAGTAGGCGTAGGCGTCCTCGTCGCGACCGGTGCCGTCCACCTGACCGGCGCGGGAGTAGAGCAGACGGGCCTGGCCGAGCAGGTCGAGCCCGATGTTG
The DNA here is from genome assembly GCF_042891295.1 of Streptomyces sp. NPDC001902. Lineage (NCBI taxonomy): Bacteria > Bacillati > Actinomycetota > Actinomycetes > Kitasatosporales > Streptomycetaceae > Streptomyces > Streptomyces sp. NPDC001902. Next base: position 116,034 of record NZ_JBIATA010000018.1, read on the forward strand.
GCGAGGGCCACCTCCTCCTCCAGCTCCGGCGCGCGGGTGCACCACTCGGCCAGGCGCTGGGCGCCCACCAGGGCGTCGTCGCCCAGCGCCAGGCAGTGGGCGGCCAGCTCCGCGGCGTCCACACCGTCGGGCACGGCGGTGTCGACGCCGTGCAGCGGGTCCTCGAAACCGGTGCCGAAGGCCCAGCGGGCGTCGCTGTCGTCGTGCCCCTCGGCCAGGGACAGGTAGACGTGCTCGTCGCTCATGCCCTGCTCCTAGATGTGGGGGACGTCTTCGGGGATGTCGTAGAAGGTGGGGTGCCGGTAGACCTTGTCGGCGCTGGGCGTGAAGAAGGGGTCCTTCTCGTCCCGCGTGGACGCGGCGATGTGCTCCGAGCGCACCACCCAGATGCTCACGCCCTCGTTCCGCCGCGTGTACAGGTCGCGGGCGTGGGTGAGGGCCATGCGGTCGTCGGCCGCGTGCAGGGAGCCGACGTGGACGTGGTTCAGGCCGCGCTTGCCGCGGACGAACACCTCGTACAGGGGCCACTCGGCCCGGGTCGTGCTGTCGCCGGTGGTGCTCATGCCACGGCTCCTTCCTCTGCCCGGGCCGCCTGCTTGGCGGCGTGGGCGGTCGCGGCCTCGCGCACCCAGGCGCCTTCCTCGTGTGCGGAGCGGCGGCGTGCCATCCGCTCGGCGTTGCACGGCCCGTCGCCGCTGATGACGCGCTGCAGCTCCGACCAGTCGGGGGTGCCGAAGTCGTGCCGGCCGCGCTCCTCGTTCCAGCGCAGCTCCGGGTCGGGCAGGGTCACGCCGAGCTTGCCGGCCTGCGGGACGGTCATGTCGACGAACCGCTGGCGCAGCTCGTCGTTGCTGTGGCGCTTGATCTTCCAGGCCATCGACGCGGCCGAGTTGGGCGAGTCGCCGTCGGGCGGGCCGAACATCATCAGCGAGGGCCACCACCAGCGGTCCACCGCGTCCTGCACCATCTCCCGCTGGGCCTGCGTGCCGCGCATCATCGTCATCAGCAGCTCGTAGCCCTGGCGCTGGTGGAAGGACTCCTCCTTGCAGATGCGCACCATGGCGCGGGCGTACGGCCCGTAGGAGGAGCGGCAGAGCGGCACCTGGTTGCAGATCGCCGCGCCGTCGACGAACCAGCCGATGACGCCGACGTCGGCGAAGCTGAGGGTCGGGTAGTTGAAGATCGAGGAGTACTTCTGGCGGCCCTCGATCAGACGCTGCGTGAGGTCCGCGCGGTCGATGCCCAGGGTCTCGGCGGCCGAGTAGAGGTACAGCCCGTGGCCGGCCTCGTCCTGGACCTTCGCGAACAGGATGGCCTTGCGGCGCAACGACGGGGCACGGGTGATCCACTCGCCCTCGGGCTGCATGCCGATGATCTCCGAGTGCGCGTGCTGCGCGATCTGCCGGATCAGCGTCCTGCGGTAGCCGTCGGGCATCCAGTCCCGCGGCTCGATGCGCTGGTCCCGCGCGATCGTGGCGTCGAAGTGCTCCTGGAGCGGCGCCTGCGCGCCCTCCGCCGGCACGGTGGCGTTCGGTGTGGTCATCGATACCAGCTTCCCCTACCGACCATTCGTTCGGTTACAGTCTGACGAACTTTGCCGCACCCGGCAAGCCCTGTGGACGACGGTCGCCCGCGGTCCCCGAAGCCTGCGCTCACACCCGCTCCACCAGCATCGCCACACCCTGGCCGACTCCCACGCAGAGGGTGGCGAGGCCGCGGCGGCCGCCCTCGCGCTCCAGGCGGCCGAGGAGGGTGAGCAGGATGCGGGCGCCCGAGCAGCCCAGCGGGTGACCGAGCGCGATCGCACCGCCGTCGGCGTTGACCCGCTCCTCGTCCAGCTTCAGACGGCGGACGACCGCGAGGGCCTGGGCGGCGAAGGCCTCGTTGAGTTCGACGGCGTCCAGGTCGCCGGTCTGCCATCCGGCGCGGGCGAGCGCCTTCTCCGTCGCCGGTACGGGACCGAGGCCCATGAGATGGGGCTCGACCCCGGCGGTGGCGGAGGTGACGATCCTGGCGCGGGGCGTGAGGCCGTAGCGCTCGACGGCCGCTCGGCCGGCGACCACGAGGGCCGCGGCGCCGTCGGAGAGCGGCGAGGAGGAGCCGGCGGTCACGATGCCGTCCGCGCGGAAGATGGTGCGCAGGGCCCCGAGCTTCTCGAGGGTGGTGGACGGCCGCGGGCCCTCGTCACGGGTGACCTCGCCGTCCTTGACCGCCACCGGCACGATCTCGCGGTCGAAGCGCCCTGCCTCCTGAGCCGCGACGGCCCGCTGGTGGCTGCGCAGCGCGAAGGCGTCGGAGTCGGCACGGGTGATCCCGTCGAGGGCGGCGACCTCCTCCGCCGTCTCCCCCATGGACAGGGTGTCCTTGGGGGTGAAGCGCGGGTTGGTGAAGCGCCACCCCAGGGAGGTGTCGTACACCTCGCCGGGCTTGGCCCACGGAGTGCCGGGCTTGGCCATCACCCAGGGGGCGCGGGTCATGGACTCCACACCGCCGGCGACGACCAGGTCGGCCTCCCCGGAGCGGATCGCCTGCGCGGCAGAGGCGACGGCGGTGAGCCCTGAGGCGCAGAGCCGGTTGACGGTGTAGCCGGGCACGGTGTGCGGCAGGCCCGCCAGCAGCACGGCCATCCGGGCGACGTCGCGGTTGTCCTCACCCGCCTGGTTGGCGGCACCGAGGATCACCTCGTCCACGGCCTCGGCCGGGATCCCGGCGCGGTTCACGGCCTCGCCGACCACCAGGGCCGCCAGGTCGTCGGGGCGCACGGACGCCAGAGCGCCGCCGTAACGGCCCTGTGGGGTACGGGCGCCGTCGATCAGGAAGACCTCGTCTGCGGGTCGCGCGGGGAGGTGCTGGGACATGCGTTCCACCTCTTGACAGGCAGTTCGGATGCTGGATTACCTTGGGTGCCGCACGCTAACCGAATGTTCGGTCGGTTCACAAGGGTGGTGACGATCGTGAGGGATGCCATGGACGCGACCCAGGGCCCGGCGGAGAGCATGTTCGCCGCCGACAAGGCGTCGCAGAGCCTGGGCATCGAGCTGCTGGAGACCGGCGAGGGGACGGCCGTGCTGCGCATGACCGTCACGCCCGCGATGGTCAACGGGCACGGGATCGCCCACGGGGGCTACCTCTTCCTGTTCGCCGACACCGCCTTCGCCTGCGCCTGCAACAGCCACGGCCCGGTGACGGTGGCCGCCGGGGCGGACATCTCCTTCGTCGCCCCCGTCCACGAGGGCGACGAACTGGTCGCCACCGCGCAGGAGCGCACCCGCTTCGGCCGCAGCGGCATCTACGACGTGAGCATCCTGCGGGGCGACCAGGTGGTGGCGGAGTTCCGCGGGCGCAGCCGCAGCATCGGACGCACGAAGGAGAACGGATGAGCAGCGAGCCGACGGACCGGGCGACCGCGGGGGCGCGCCTGGGAGAGCCGCTCCCCGACGGCCTGCTGGACGCCGCCGAGAAGCTGGGCCCCGGAGAGCTGCGGGAGCTGCAGCTCACCCGGCTCCGGGCGACGCTGCGCCACGCGTACGACAACGTCGAGGCCTACCGGAAGAAGTTCGACGAGGCCGGGCTGCGCCCCGAGGACTGCGCGAGCCTGGACGACCTGGCGCGCTTCCCGTTCACCACCAAGGCCGACCTGCGCGACAACTACCCCTTCGGCATGTTCGCCGTGCCCATGGACCAGGTGCGCCGCGTCCACGCCTCCAGTGGCACGACCGGCCTGCCGACCGTGGTGGGCTACACCGAGAACGACCTGTCCATGTGGTCCGACGTGGTGGCCCGTTCCATACGCGCCGCCGGCGGGCGCCCCGGCCACAAGGTGCACGTCTCCTACGGCTACGGCCTGTTCACCGGCGGCCTGGGCGCGCACTACGGCGCGGAGCGCGCCGGGTGCACGGTGATCCCCGCCTCCGGCGGCATGACCGCCCGTCAGGTGCAGATCATCCAGGACTTCCAGCCCGAGATCATCATGGTCACCCCGTCGTACATGCTGACCCTGCTGGACGAGTTCGAGCGCCAGGGCGTCGACCCGCGCGGCACCTCGCTGCGGATCGGCATCTTCGGCGCGGAGCCGTGGACGGAGGAGATGCGCCGGGAGATCGAGGAGCGGATGGACATCCACGCCGTCGACATCTACGGCCTGTCCGAGGTGATCGGCCCGGGCGTCGCCCAGGAGTGCGTGGAGACCAAGGACGGCCTGCACGTGTGGGAGGACCACTTCTACCCCGAGGTGGTGGACCCGATCACGGGCGAGCCGGTACCGGAGGGCGAGGAGGGCGAGCTGGTCTTCACCTCCCTCACCAAGGAGGCGCTGCCGATCATCCGTTACCGCACCCGTGACCTGACCCGGCTGCTGCCCGGCACCGCGCGCCCCGCCTTCCGCCGCATCCAGAAGATCACCGGCCGCTCCGACGACATGATCATCCTGCGTGGGGTGAACGTCTTCCCCAGCCAGATCGAGGAGATCGTGCTGCGCACGCCCGGCGTGGCCCCGCACTTCCAGATCCGGCTCACCAAGCGCGGCCGCATGGACCACATGGAGGTCGTCGTCGAGGCGCGCCCCGACGCCGGGGCCGCGCCGCGCGAGGAGGCGGCACGCTCCATCGCGGCGGGCGTCAAGGACGGCGTGGGCGTCAGCGTCGAGGTGACGGTCGTCGACCCCGACACCGTGGAGCGGTCCGTCGGCAAGATCCGCCGCGTACGGGACCTGCGGGCCGGATAGCGGCGCGCCCCCGCACCCACGCCCCCCGCACCCACGCTCTCGGCCGCACCGCGTTGACATGCAGCCGTCCGGCTGCCTATGTTTGACAGGCAGCCGGACGGCTGCATTTCCGGAACGGCGGGGAAGCGGGATGGACGAGGTCTTCAAGGCGCTGGCCGACGCCAGCCGCCGGCGGCTGCTGGACAGCCTCAACGCACGCAACGGGCAGACCCTGCGCGAGCTGTGCGCGGGGCTGGACATGGCCCGCCAGTCGGTCAGCAAGCACCTGGCCGTACTGGAGGAGGCCCGGCTGGTCACCACGGTCCGGCGGGGCCGGGAGAAGCTGCACTACCTCAACGCCGCACCGATCAACGCCGTCGCCGAACGATGGATCGACCGGTACGACCGCGAGCGCGCGCAGGCGCTCGCCGACCTCCAGAGGGCATTGGAGCAGGCACCCATGAGCGAGTCCGCATTCGTCTACACGACCTACGTCCGCACCACGCCCGAACGCCTCTGGCAGGCGCTGACCGACCCGGCGTTCACCCGCCGCTACTGGGGCGTCGCCTTCGAGACCGACTGGGCGGCCGGCTCGGCCATGGTCTGGGAGGAGGGCGGCGCCCGCACCGCCGATCCCGCCCAGGTCGTGCTGGAGTCCGATCCGCCGCGCCGGCTCTCCTACACCTGGCACACCTTCACCCCGCAGTGGGCTCGGAACGCGGGGGTGAGCGAGGAGGTCCGCGCCCGCCTGGCCGGGGATCGCCGCTCCCAGGTGACGTTCGAGATCGAACCGCTCGGGGAGACGGTCAGGCTGACCGTCGTCCACGAGGCCCACGACCCGGACAGCGGGGTGCTGGGCATGGTCTCCCAGGGCTGGCCCGCCCTCATCTCGGGGCTGAAGACGCTGCTGGAGACGGGCGAGCCGCTGCCCGGGCCGCAGGCTTAGGCCACGGCCCGGCCGCTCCGCCACGGCCCGGCCGCTCCGCCACGGCCCGGCCGCTCCGCCACGGCCTGGCCGCTCCGCCGCCGCTACAGGCTGTGTCGGGCGTCGTCGCGACCGCCCACCGGCGCGCCGTCTGCCGCGGTGCCGAGGTCCGGGCCGACCCCGGCGGTACGCCCGCGCATCGACCGCTCGCCGGCCGCCGCGACGGCGGTGAGCAGGAGGGTCAGGCCGACACCGGCCAGAATTGCGACGTCCGGCTCAACCACCCTGAGCAGCGCACCGGAGAGGCTGCCCGCCGCGGCGTAGCCCGCGCCCACGGCGGCGTACATCACCGAGTAGCCGGCGGCGAGCGCGCTGGCGGGCAGGACCTGCCGCAGTTGCAGGTTCCGGGTCAGCATCGCCCCGGCCTGCAGGACACCGGCGACGAGCAGGATCGCGCCCATCCACGGCGCCGACGGCAGTACGGCGACGAGCGCCACGCACGCCGACACCGCGAGCAGCAGGACCAGCGACTGCACGGGCAACCGCCCCGGCCAGCCGGCGCGCAGGCCGTAGAGGAAGGACCCGACCCCCGACCCGGCCGCGAACCCGGCAAGCAGCGGCCCGGCGAGGCCGAGTGCGATCCCCCGGTGCTCCAGGAGCGCCGGCAGGATCAGCTCGGCGAGGGCCAGCAGGGACAGGGACGCGGCGCCGGTGACGTAGACCGGCCAGGCCCGGGTCGTGATCCGCAGCATCGACTCACCACCGCGGTCCCGGTGGTCGGCCCGCCATCCCGCGGGCAGCGCCCACAGCCCGGCCACGGAGGCCGCCATGAGGACGGCGGCGAGCAGCAACGGGGTGTACGGGGCCACGCCGAGCGCGAGCCCCGTCACCGCGGCCGGGCTCACCGCCCAGATCCCGAAGGTGAGCACCGACTCGGCGCTCAGGGCCTGCGTCACGGCCCGCTCCGGCACGATCGAGGTGAGCAGCTGCCGCATGCCACCGGGGGCCGCGGCGGGAGCGGCCCCCGCCAGGAATGCGAAGCCGGCCAGGACGACGGGGTGGGCATCGGGCAGGACCCCGAGCCCGGCGAAGCCCACGGTGCCCGCCGCGAGCCCCACCGCCAGCTGCGGCCGTGCCCGCTCGGCCGCGAGCCGCATGCCGAGCAGGGGCGCCCCGACGATCTCCCCGATCACGTAGGCGGCGGCGAGCAGCGCCCCGAACGTGTAGCCACCGGGCCGCTCCCGCACCAGGAACACCAGCGCGAGCGGTGCCATCGCCACCGGCATCCGCGCCCCCACGGCCACGGCCCCCCAGGTCAGGACGGGCCGGATGAGGACGTGGCGGTACATGCCCAGGGACATGAGGGCGACCGTAGCCGGGGGTCCGGTACCCGGCAACAGGTTTGCCGGGGCGGGGCGTCACAGCCGTGAGCGCAGGAAGGCCAGTGCCTCCTCGTCGTCGTCGATGGCGCCGCCCTCGTGCCCGTTCCAGGGCCAGACGGCGATCTCCTTGGGTCCCGCGTACGCGTTGTACGCGGCGAAGACCGTGGAGGGCGGCGTGATCTCGTCCATCAGGGCCGCGGAGAAGCGGGCCGGTACCCGGGCGCGGGCGGCGAAGTTGACGCCGTCGAAGTAGGACAGGGTGCGCATGGCCCGCTCGGCGTTGCCGCGGTGCACGGCGAGGTAGCGGCCGATCTCACGGTACGGGTCCGCGTCCGTGATCACCGTGGCCCGGGGGAAGTCGCACAGGAACGGGACGTGCGCCACCAGGGCGTGGACCTCCGGGGCGAGGGCGGCCACGGCGAGCGCGGTGCCGCCGCCCTGGCTCGCGCCGAGGACGGCGATCCGGCCGGGGTCCACCGAGGGCAGCGTGCGGACCGCGTCCACGGCGCGGACGGCGTCCGTGAACAGGCGGCGGTAGTAGTACGTGCGCGGGTCGTCGATGCCGCGGGTCATCATCCCGGGGGCCTGCGGGCCCGTGGCGCCGGAGTCGGGGGTGTCGCCGCGGCTCCAGCCCGACCCCTGGCCACGGGTGTCCATGTGGAGGTGGGCGAAACCCGCCGACGCCCACAGCAGGTTGTCCAGGGCGTGGCCCCGGCCGCCGCCGTAGCCGACGTACTGGACGACCGCGGGCAGCGGTCCCTCGGCACCGTGCGGCAGCCGCAGCCAGGCCCGCACCGGCTCGCCGCCGTAGCCGGGGAAGGTGACGTCGAAGACGCGCACCGTGTGCAGCCGCGGACCGGGCGCGGGGGTGACGGTGACGGCCGCGGTCCCGGCGGCGCGCGACTCGGCGAGCGTCGTGCTCCAGAAGTCGTCGAAGTCGGCGGGCGCGGTCTGGCTGCTGCGGTGGTCCCGGAGTTCGGCCTCGGGGAGATCGGTGAACAACGTCGGCTCCTGGTCAGGGGGCGAGAGGCCGGTAGTCGAACCAGTCGATGTCGGCGACGGTGGTGGAGGAGGCGCCGTGGGCGGTGGCGTACGGGCCGAGCCAGACGCCTAGGAAGCCGCCCGCGCGGGGCGAGCTGAGGAATCCGCCGTCCACGGAGGTCAGTTCGGCCTCGCCCTCGGGCCCGGCGCTGGCGGGGGCGTAGCGCAGCCCGTAGCGCTGACCCTCGGCGTGGATGCGCAGGACCACCGGGCCCGGGGGCAACGGCGCCTGCGCGAGCAGGCGTTGCTCGCCCCGCGTGCGGACCGCGGCGAGCACGCGGCGGTCGCCGCGCCCGTCACCGGCCACCGCGAGCACCAGATGGTCCGCCTCGGACTGGCGGACGGCGAGCCCCGCCCACTCCTGCGGCGTCCCGGGCGCCACGTCGAGGAGCGCGGACGCGCTGACGTCCTGGTGCTGCTGGCGCCGGCCCAGGAAGCAGGGGGTGCCTACGTCGGCGAGCGTGGAAGGCCCGAGGGGCAGCCGCAGCGAGCCGGGACGTGCGGTGAGCGACCAGAAGGGTTCCCCGGTGCGCACCTGGTTCCACCGCGGGTCCAGCCGTGGGCCGTCGAAGTCGTCGCGCACCGGCTCCGGGTGGGGATCATGAGGGGACCCGGCGACCGCGGGCGGACGGAACGGGCCGAGCGTGGTGCCGACGCCGGGCGCGAAGAGCGGCCAGCCGTCCTCCCAGCGCACCGGGACGAGGAAGGTCTCCCGCCCGAGGTTGGGGTGGTACCCGCCGTACGGACGGCTGCCCAGCAGCACCGCCCACCACTGCCCCTGCGCCGTGCGCACCAGGTCGGCGTGGCCGACGCCCACAACGGGGAAGTCACGGCCCAGGTGCCGGTGGGTGAAGACCGGATTGGCCGGGTTCCCGGTGTACGGACCGGTGACGTGGTCGGCGCGGGCGACGCTGACGGCGTGCCCGTGCTCGGTGCCGCCCTCCGCCGCCAGCAGGTAGTAGCGGCCGTCCACCGTGTACAGGTGGGGTCCCTCGGCCCACACGGCGCCGTGCAGCGCGCCGCGCCACAGCAGGTGCTCGGGGCCGGTGAGGGTCAGCTCCGCGGCGTCGAACTCCCGCAGCCAGACGTCGGTCTGCCCCTCCCACTCCCCCGGTTCCGCGAGCCGCGTGCCGGTGCACCAGGCGCGGCCGTCGTCGTCGAAGAACAGGGAGGGGTCGATGCCGGGCGCGTCGTCCAGCCACACCGGGTCGCTCCACGGCCCGGCGGGGTCGGTGGCGGTGACGACGAAGGTGCCGCCCCGCCCGCTGCCGCCCACCAGGGTGGTCACGACGTAGAAGCGGCCCCGGTGGTGCCGGATCGTCGCGGCGAAGATCCCCTCGGAGGAGGCGACGGTGCCGAGGTCCACCTGCGAGGGCCGGTCCAGGACGTGCCCGATCGGCCGCCAGTGGACCAGGTCGCGGCTGTGGAACACCGGGATGCCCGGGAAGTACTCGAACGTCGAGTTCACCAGGTAGAAATCGGCCCCGACCCGGCAGACGCTCGGGTCGGGATGGCAGCCCGGCAGGACGGGGTTGGCGACGTCCACCGTCGACACGGCCGCCTCCCCCGTCCCTTCGGGCAGGCTCACCCGGACTCCTCCGGTGCGCCGGTGACCAGCGCGTGCAGCCGCCGGGTGTGGTCCACCTGCCGTGCCGGGCCGGTGAGTTCGGCCCGCACGGTGAACCGGACGTCGGTGCTGGAGGCCGCCAGCCGCACCTCCAGCTCCCCCGGTTCCACGACGCGGCGGCCGTCCCGGCCGGTGAAGGCGGCGACATCGGCGGGGACCGTGACGCCGATGCGCCGCGCCTCGCCCGCCTCCAGCGGCACCCGGAGGTAGCCGACGAGCCGCTGCACCGGCTGGACGACGGAGGCGATCGGGTCGTGCAGGTAGACCTGGACGACCTCGCTGCCCGCGCGACCGCCGGTGTTGCGGACGGTGAAGGACAGTTCGACCTCGCCGTCGGTGCCGGTGACGGCCCGGCCGTCGGCGCCGCCGTGCACCTGCGGCGCGGACCACTCGAAGGCCGTGTACGTCAGCCCGTGGCCGAAGCCGAAGGCCGCGGCCGGGTCGATGTTGGAGACCTCGCTGGCCCGCGCGAGCGGCGCGGCGAGGTAGGTGGAGGGCTGGACGCCCGGGTGCCGGGGCACGCTCACCGGCAGCCGCCCGGACGGGTTGATGCGCCCGCTCAGCACTCCGGCCAGGGCCGGGGTGCCCTCCTGTCCCGGGAAGAAGGTCTGGACGACGGCCGCGGCCTCGTCCACGGCCCGTCCGAGGGCGTACGGGCGGCCGGCCAGCAGGGTGAGCACGACGGGCGTCCCCGTGTCGAGGAGCGCGTCGAGCAGCCGCTGCTGCACGCCGGGCAGGGTGAGCGACTCCGCGTCGCAGCCCTCGCCGCTGGTGCCGCGGCCGAAGAGCCCGGCGCGGTCGCCCAGCGCGGCGACCACCACGTCGGCGTCCAGGGCCGCGCGTACGGCCGCCGCGATGCCGGAGACATCGCTGTCATCGACGCCGCAGCCCGCCACGGTCACGATCTCGGAGCCGGGGAACTCCGCCACCAGGGCCTGGCGCAGCGTGGGCAGGTCGATGCCGAGCGGGGTGTCCGGGTGCTGGGCGCCGACGTGCACGGGGAAGGAGTAGCAGCCCAGCACGGCGGTCGGGGTCTGCGCCTGGGGGCCGACGAGCGCGATGCGGGCGGGCCGCCCCAGGGGCAGGGTGCCGTCGTTGCTCAGCAGGACGGCGGACCGCTCGGCGAGGCGCCGCGACAGGTCCCGGTGGGCGGCGGAGTTCAGGTCGACCGTGCCGCGCAGGCCCTGCGGATCGGTGAGGTCGGCCCCGGCGAGCGCGGACGGCACCGGGCTCCACCCGGGGTCGAGCAGGCCGAGCTGCGCCTTCTGGGTCAGGACGCGGCGCAGCGCGCGGTCCACGAGCTTCTCGTCGACCAGGCCCGCGGCGACGGCGTCCCGCAGCGGCTGCCCGAAGGTCTTGACGGTGGGGAGCTCCACGTCCACGCCGGCGTGCAGCGCGGTGCCCGCCGCGTCCGCCCAGTCGGCGGCGACGCCGTGCAGGGTCTTGAGGAAGGCGATCCCGAAGTAGTCGGCGACCACGGTCCCGTCGAAGCCCCAGGTGTCCCGGAGCAGCCCCGTGAGCAGCTCCTCGTCGGCGGCCGAGGGGACGCCGTCGGTGTCGGTGTACGCGTGCATCACGGACCGGACGCCGCTCTCCCGGACCGCCATCTCGAAGGGCGGGAGGACGACGTCCGCGCGCTCCCGCGGGCCCATGCTGACCGGCGCCAGGTTGCGCCCGGCGCGGGAGGCGGAGTAGCCGGCGAAGTGCTTCAGGGTGGCCACGATGCCCGCGGACTCCAGGCCCTGGATGTACGCGGTGGCGATGGTCCCGACGAGGTACGGGTCCTCGCCGATGGTCTCCTCGACCCGGCCCCAGCGCGCGTCGCGCACGACGTCGAGGACCGGGGCCAGACCCTGGTGGACGCCGACCGAGCGCATGTCGCGGCCGATGGCCGCGGCCATCACCCGGACCAGCTCGGGGTCGAAGGAGGCGCCCCAGGACAGCGGGACGGGGTAGGTGGTCGCGCCCCAGGCCGCGAAGCCCGCGAGGCACTCCTCGTGGGCCATGGCCGGGATGCCGAACCGGTTGGCCGCGGCGACCCGTTGCTGGGTGCGCATCAGGGACAGCGCGCCCAGGGCGGGGTCGACGGGGACGGTGCCGAAGGGCCGGGTGAGCTGTCCGAGGCCGTCCGGCAGGAGGTCTTCCAGACGGGGCGGCTCGTCCATGTCGTGTTGGTGGGGGGCCACTTCGGCGCCCTCACTGGAGGCGCCGACCCAGACGCCGTAGAGCTGGGCGATCTTCTCGTCCAGGGTCATGTCGCGGATCAGCGCCTCGACGCGGGAGTCGGCGGTCACGTTGTCGTTCACTTTCCTCCGACGCCCATGAGCCCCTGCACGAGGGCACGGCGGGCGAACAGGTAGACGAGCAGGACGGGGATCGTGGACAGCACCACGGCGGCCAGCAGGCCGGGGATGTTGATGCCGTACTGGGTCCGGAAGTTGTAGAGGCCCAGCGTGATCACCTTGGTCTCCTCGGACTGGGTGAGCACGAGGGGGAAGAGGAAGCCGTTCCACGCCTGCAGGGCGGAGAAGACGACGATCGTCGACAGCCCGCTGCCGGACAGCGGCAGGACGAGCTGGAAGAAGGTCCGCCGGACGGAGGCGCCGTCCATGGCCATCGCCTCGAACAGGTCGGAGGTGATGTCGCGCATCGTGCCGGTCAGGATCAGCGTGCACACCGGCAGGCAGAACGCCGCCGTCGGCAGGATGATGCCGATGAGGTTGTCGTAGAGCCCGGCCTTGCTGATGACGTAGAACATCGGGACGATCACGGCCTGCGCGGGGATGGCCAGGCCCAGCAGGAAGAGCCGGAACACCCCGGAGGTGCCGCGGCCCCGGTTGCGGACGATGGTGAACGCCAGCGGCGGCACGAGCAGCAGCACGATGGCCACCACGCTGACCGTGACGACGACCGTGTTGAGGAAGTACTGCCCGAAGCCGTTGCTGAAGTCCTGGACGTAGTTGTCCAGCGTGAAGGAGCGGGGGAAGGCGAGCGGGCCGTTGGCGCTGTACTCCTCGCGCGTCTGCACGGTGGCGCCGAGCATGACGTACAGCGGCAGGCCCACCAGCGCGAGCCACAGCAGGGCGCCCAGGCCCGCCAGGTAGTTGGGGCGGCGCCTCATCAGAGCCCCTCCTTGGTGCCGGACATCTTGTCGTAGCCGGAGACGCGGACGACGATCAGTGAGATCACGGTGGCGACGACGACGAGCATCAGCGCGACCGCGGCGCCCGCGCCGAAGTCGAAGCCCTTGAAGGCCTTGTCGTACATGTAGTAGGCGCTGATGGTGGTGTCGGTGCCGGGGCCGCCCTGGGTGAGGATCAGCACCGTGTCGAAGGTGGTGAGACCGCCGACGATCATCAGGATCATCGAGGTGATGATCGAGTTGCGCAGCTGCGGCAGCGTGATGTGGAAGAACTGCCGTACGGTGCCCGCGCCGTCGATCTGCGCCGCCTGGTAGAGCACCTGCGGGATCGCCCGGGTCGCGCCCTGGTAGATCAGGGCGTGGAACGGGGTGAACTGCCAGGTGCTGACGAACACCAGCACGCCGATCGCGGCGGTCTGCGTGCCGAAGAGGTTGCCGTCGCCGAACAGCCAGCGCGCCTGCGAGGGCACACCGAAGTTCGGGTCGAGCAGCGCGCGCCAGAGCACCGACACGGCGGTCGCGGACAGCAGCAGCGGCACGAAGAAGACCGCCGACAGCACGGCGCGGTTGCGCTCCGGACCGGCCGCCCAGACGCCGAGCAGGATGCTCAGCGGGGTCTGGACGACGACGCCCAGCACGGTGAGCAGCACGCTCAGCCAGAGACTCTTGATCATGACGGGGTCCTGGAAGACCCGGACCCAGGTGTCGAAGCCCGCGAACTCGGGCGAGCCCAGTCCGCTCCAGGTGGTGAAGGACAGGACCGCCACCAGCACCAGCGGCACGACGGCGAACAGGGCGAAGAAGATCGTGGCGGGGAGCGCCCAGGCGAGGCCCGGCCGGCCGATGGTACGGCCGGCCGGGCGCTGCGTCTGCCGCTTGCCCGTCACGGAGGCAGTGAGGGAGACCATGCGGGACGTCGCTCTCAGGAGGTGGGCAGGGCCTGCATGGCCTTGATGAAGCCGTCCGCGTCGACCTGGCCGTTGAAGAACTGCTGCACGGCCTGGTGGATCGGCGTGATGCCCGACGGCGGGTAGGCCTGGTCCCACGACAGCTGGAACGAGGGTGCCTTCTGGACCAGGTCGAACTGGTACTTCAGGTAGTCCGGGTTGTCGGCCGAGTCGAGGAACTTGGTGGTGTTCGTGGTGGTCGGCAGGTTGCCGATGGCCAGCTGCTGCTTCACGAAGTCGTCGGAGTACATCAGCTTGAGGAACTCCGCGACGGCTTCCGGGTGCTCGGTCTTCTTCAGCACCGAGTAGAAGTTGTTGGTGTTGCCGACGACGTTCGCGGCGTCACCCTTGCCGCCGGTGACGGTCGGGAAGTTGGTGTAGCCGAGGTCGTTCTTGGCGAAGTCCGGGCTGGCGTCCTGCTGAGTGGAGTACTCCCAGGAGCCCATGAGCTCGAAGCCGGCCTTGCCGCTGGCGAGGAGCTGGGGCGAGCCGCCGTCGGTGAACTTCACCGAGTCGAAGTTGGTGCCGAAGGCGCCGGCGTCGATGAGCTCCTTGAGCATGCCCAGCGCCTTCTTGCTGTCCTCGCTCTCCCAGGCGCTCTTGTCGCCGCCGAGCGCCTTGGTGAACAGCTCCGGGCCGGCGACGCGGTCGTAGAGGTACTCGAACCACATCAGCGTCGGCCACTGGTCGCCGCCGCCGAGCGCGATCGGGGTGACGCCCTTGGCCTTGAGCTTCTTGACCGCGTCGATGAGCTCGTCCCAGGTCTGCGGGGGCTGGACGCCCGCGTCCGCGAGGACCTTCTTGTTGTTGAACATCAGCACCGGCTGGGTGCCGCGCATCGGCACGCCGTAGGACTTGCCGTCGACGACCGCCGTGTTGAAGACCGAGGACAGGAAGTTGTCCTTCAGGCCCGGGTCCTTCTTGATGAAGTCGTCGAGCGGGAGCAGCAGACCGGCCTTCACGAACGGCTGGATGCTGCCGCCACCCCAGTTGAAGAAGACGTCGGGGGCCTGCTTGGTGTTGATGACGGTCTGCAGCTTCTGCTGGTAGTCCGCGCCGGGGACCGTGTCGAGGACGGCCTTGACCTTCGAGGTCTTGTTGAACTCGGCGACGATCGCCTTCTCCACCTTGTTCGCGGAGTCGCCGTACACGAGGACGTGAATCGTCCCGGAATCGCCTCCCGCGGAGGCGCCATCGCCGCCGCAGGCGGTCAGGGTCAGGCCCAGTGCCAGTGTCGCGCCGCCGGCGACGGCACGGGGGAACCACGCACGCTTCTTCATGATCGACCTCTCGAAAGTTTCGGCCGCTTTGCCGAAATTCGCCTGACGACGGACCGTAGGCTCCCTCCTCGCCGGGGTCAACAGCGTGGAATTGACGCGACCAAACCGTTACCGAAGGGCGGTGCTCTATCCTGTGCCGCATGCGTGATGATGAGACCGAGGGCCGTATCACCCTGGCCGACGTGGCTTCGAAAGCGGGCGTCTCACTTTCGACAGTTTCGAAGGTGCTCAACGGACGTCCCGATGTGGCCGCGCCGACCCGGAGCAAGGTCGAGCGCCTGCTGGAGGCGAACGGCTACCAGCGCCCCTCCCCCACCCAGCCCGAGTCGCGGCTGATCGAGATCGTCTTCCACGAGCTCGAGAGCGTCTGGGCGATGGAGCTCATCCGGGGCGTGGAGAACGTCGCCAAGAGCCGCAACATGAGCGTGGTGCTCACCGAGAGCGGCACCCGCCACGCCCCCGGCCCCGAGTGGATCGAGGGCGTGCTGCGCCGCCGGCCGCTCGGCGTCGTCCTGGTCTTCTCCTCGCTGCCCGACGACATAAAGCGCAAGCTGCGCTCACGGGCCATCAACTTCGTGATCATCGACCCGGCCGGCGATCCCGAACCCGACGTCCCGTCCGTGGGCTCGGCGAACTGGGCCGGCGGCGTCGCGGCCACCCGGCACCTCATCGACCTCGGCCACCGCCGCATCGGCATCATCACCGGGCCCGACGACATGCTGTGCTCCCTGGCCCGTCTCGACGGCTTCCGCTCGGCCATGGGCATGGCGGGGCTCACCGTCGACAACGACCTGATCCGCTACGGGGACTTCCACGTGCAGGGCGGGCACGACGGGGCCCTCGCCCTGCTGGAGCGGCCCGACCCGCCGACCGCCATCTTCGCCGGCAGCGACCTGCAGGCGCTCGGCGTCCTGGAGGCGGCCCGGGTCAAGGGTCTGCAGGTGCCGCGCGACCTGTCCGTGGTCGGCTACGACGACATCCCGCTCGCCCAGTGGGCGAGCCCGTCGCTCACCACCGTCAACCAGCCGCTGGTCGAGATGGCCGAGGAGGCCGCCCGGATGCTGCTCCGGCTGTCCCAGCCCGACGAGGCCGGCGACAAGAGCAACACCCGTATGGAGCTGGGTGTCAGACTGGTCGTCAGGAAGAGCACCGCAGCGCCGCGCGACGCCGCGGCGACGCGCGAGGACTGACCCCCGGAAGGGCGCGGAGCGGGCGCACGGCATCGCCGGCGGGGGCGCGGGGCACCCTCGCGGACGACTGTGTGACGAAGGCCACACCCGATGTCAACGCCTTTCGGAGTGGCGGTGATTACCGCGGGCGGGTGGCGGGAAATGCTCGCTATGGCCGAGGCCGAGAGCCCGGTCTGCCCCGCTGGTGGGCGTTCTTCTGAGGGGGAGATGCACCCATGCGCACCCATGCACGACACAGCCGCGGCGAACGCACGCTGGTGGCGCTCGAGGAGGAGCACGAACGTCGCGAGCCGTTCGAGCTGCTGACGGCGGACGACGCCGAGGACGCCTTCGACGACGAGGGCTTTGAGATCTTCCGGGTGCACTGCCCCGACTGCGCCCGCCCGATCGCGCTCTTCACCGACGAGGACGTCCTGCCGCAGCACGCGCTGTGCGCCTCGCCCTGGAACCCCTTCGGGCTGACGGTCTGCCCCGGCTCGGGGCGTGCCACCGCCGAGGCCTCTCCGGCCCCCGGCGACGCCCGGGACGACGACGCGGAGTGGGGCGCGCTGCTGACGCTCCCCGCCGGGCTGGACTGGCGCACGCAGCCGTTCTCCCACGTGGGCGGACCCGGTTCGCAGCCGATCCGCGTGCCGTTCCAGCGCGCGGCCTGACCCGCGCCCACCGTACGCACGGTGCCGCGCCGCCCCCGTCGGGCGGCGCGGCACGACCGTCTCAGTGCTCCTTGCTCTCCGGCCCTGCGAGGCTGCGGGCGATCACCATGCGCTGGATCTGGTTGGTGCCCTCGACGATCTGCAGCACCTTGGCCTCGCGCATGTAGCGCTCGACGGGGAAGTCGGCGGTGTAGCCGTAGCCCCCGAGCAGCTGCACCGCGTCCGTGGTCACCTGCATCGCGGCGTCCGTGCAGAACAGCTTGGCCATGGCCGCCTGCCGGGAGAACGGCCGGCCCGCGTCCCGCAGCCGGGCGGCCGCGAGGTACAGCGCCCGGCCGGCCTCGATCTTGGTGGCCATGTCGGCGATCATGAAGCGCAGCCCCTGGAAGTCCACGACGGGACGGCCGAACTGCTGCCGGGTCATCCCGTACGCGAGCGCCTCGTCGAGCGCGGCCTGGGCGACGCCGATGGCGCAGGCGGCGATGCCGAGGCGGCCGGAGTCGAGCGCGGCCAGCGCGATGGTGAAGCCCTGGCCCTCGTCGCCGACGCGGCGGCTGTCGGGGACGGTCACGCCGTCGAAGTGGACCTGGGCCGTGGGCGAACCCTTCATGCCCATCTTCTTCTCCGGGACCGCCGCGGTCAGGCCCTCCGCGTCGCCGGGCACCAGGTACGCGGTGATGCCGCGCGGGCCCTCGGCGCCGCTGCGGGCGAGCACCGTGTAGAAGTCCGCGACACCGCCGTGGGTGATCCACGCCTTGGTGCCCTCGATCCGCCACGCGTCGCCCTCGCGGGTGGCACGGGTCCGCAGGGACGCGGCGTCGGAGCCGGAGGCGGGCTCGGAAAGGCTGTAGGCGCCGAGCAGGGAGCCGCCGAGCATGGCCGGCAGGTGCTCGGTGCGCTGCTCCTTGCTGCCGAACTGGGCGACCGCGTGGCAGGCCAGGGTGTGCACGCTCACCCCGAGACCGACGGTCAGGCGCGCCGCCGCCAGTTCCTCCAGGACCTGCAGGTAGACCTCGTACGGCTGGCCACCGCCGCCGTGCTCCTCCGGGTAGGGCAGTCCGAGCAGCCCCGCCTCGCCGATGAGGCGGAAGACCTCGCGCGGGAAGACGCCCGCGTCCTCCTCCTCGGCCGCCCTGGGCTTGATCTCCCGCTGGGCCAGCTCGCGTACGAGCGCGAGCAGGTCGCGGGCCTCCTCGGTGGGAAGCTGTCGGTCCACCGGCTGAAGGCCGTCGTGGGACATGGCGGCACTCTCCTCCCTGTCGGGCGCTGCGGCAGCGTCCGCACAGGGTGTGGCGGCGCTACCGGGTTGTCGACCGTAGACCGATGGTCTCCTGCCGGGTCACGGCATGGTCCGACCTGCGGCTTCGGCGCGTTGGAGTATGCCCGATCGGAGGTGTCGGAGTCACGGGGTGCCAGGCCCTCCGGAGCGTGCGGCGGCGGATTTTTTCATACCGCGCGCCCATGGGCGGGCTTTTCGCAAGGCTGTACGGGTCATGGGGCCGTTCGGGTTAGCGTCGTCCCGCGCGCGGTGCGCGTGCGGGGCGTGTGTCGCCCGCGCCAGGAGTCGAGGAAAGGTGATGCCGGTGTCCGTGTTCCGTGCGTGGGGCCCGAAGGTGGCCGCGGTGGCGGTCGTCGCGCTGGCGGTGGCGGGCTGCGGCGGCCAGGACACGGATGCGGCGGGCGGTCCGGTCGCCCTGGAGCGGATCGGCGAGGCCGTCGGGTGCACCCCGCAGCTGCAGACCGACGTGAAGGAGCTGCGCCAGGGGGCGTGCACGACGGCACGCGGTGCCTATGTGATGCTCACCTTCACCAGCGAGGCCGGCCAGAAGTCGTGGCTGGAGGAGGCGGAGCCGTACGGCGGCTCCTACCTGATCGGGGAGCGCTGGGTGGTGGAGGCCGATCCCGAGGCGCTGGCGCCGGTCCGCGAGAAGCTGGGCGGCAGGGTCGAGGAGGGGGCGCACCACGGCGGCCACTCCGCCGCATCGCCCTCGGCACCCGCGTCCGCCACGAGCCGGTAGCGGGCCGGGGAGGCCCCGCCCCGTCGCCCTCCGCGAGCGCCACCGCCGGTCGGACCGCACCGTCACGTCCCGAACATCAGCGACGTGACCTGCACCGACGGCCAAGGCCTACGGGAGGCGTGTGCGCGACCTGCCGACCGGCGGGACCGGCACGCACCCGCCCCCGCAGGACGAAGGAGCCTCCCCATGCCCCGCATCCCCCATCTCCGGCGCCGCTCGGTGCTGCCCGCCGTGGCGGCCGCGGGCGAGTTCACCGGCGCGGTCACCGGAGGCGTCGCCGCGTGGAACGAGGCGGTGGACAACGTGGCGTTCGAGCCGGTGCTCCCCCGGCCGGTTCGCGGACGTCCGCATCGTCGCCTTCGACGGCCGGCCCCACGCGGAACAGGAGGAACCCGGCCGCGGCACCGTCCACATCTGCCGCCAGGCAGAAGCCCGGGCCCCGCTCCAGCCTGATGTCCCGGAGCACCGCCGGAACCTCGTGCCACCGCATCCAGCCGGACGAGGCCGAACGGAGCGCCGTGGAGGGCATGTTCGCCGCACGTCTGCCGGTCACCGGGGCCGCGTGACCCCCGGCCGCGGCAGGGCGGGGCCCGGCACACGTCGGCCTGCGCCTCATGTGCCGGGCCGCCCTCGGCCGCGGGCTCGTGGGGGGCGGGTCAGACCTCCAGGTCGGATTCGATGCGCCTGAGCTGGTGGCGGGCCATCGCCAGGTTCGCCCGGTCCTTGTCCAGCGCGACGTAGAGGAACAGCCCCTTGCCCGAGCGGCCGGTCAGCAGCCGGATCATGTGGATCTGGGTGTTGAGCGTGATCAGGATGTCCTCGATGTGCTCCTTGAGGTTGAGCATCTCCATGGTGCGCATCTTGGCGCGGACCACGTCGGTGTTGCCCGCGGCCGCGACGGTCAGGTCGAGGTCCTTGGAGCCCCCGAGGGTGCCCAGGGCCATGCCGCTGCCGTAGTCCACGAGAGCGACGCCCAGGACGCCCTCGATCGACGTCATGACATCCTTCAGCGCGGTCTCGGTGTTGGCCATTGCGGTCTCACTTCCTTGTCGTTGAGTTCTCTGACGTGACGAATGCCTGGGTCCGGTAACGGCGCGGCCGCGTGCGGTGCCCGACGGCTTGTCGGCTGATGAGCTGGGTCCTGCGGTCATTTCCGCTCCTGACGTTGGAGCGCGAGGTCGACGAGATCCTCGATCCGTCGACTGGATCGGCGTGCCTCCAGGTGCAGGCGGCCCACGTTGGAGCCGGGTCCCGCCACCAGGGCGAGGGCCATGGCCCCGCCGGCGGCGTACGCGGCGATGTACCCGCGGTCGCCCCTGACGAGCAGTTCCCGGAAGCCGCCGCACTCGGTGGCCTCCGTGATGCGGGCCGCCACGCCCAGTGCCGCGGCGGTCAGCGCGGCGACCCCCTCCGGTTCCGGCCCGCTCAGGTCGTGCGCGACGACCAGGCCGTCGACGCTGGCGACGAGCCCGCCCGTCAGGTGCGGCACCCTCGCCCGCAGGCTCCGGAGTTCGGCCAGTACATCGGCTTCGAGTGCCACCAGCTGTCTCCTTCCGGCGAGCTGCCGCAGAGCCTTCCTCCACGGTCGTTCGGCGGGCGCCGGGCGGGTCGGCAGGGCGCTCACAGGCGGGCCTCCAGGGCGGCACGAAGTCGTAGCAACAGGGCGACTGAGGGATCGGAGGACGACAGGACCGCCGGCTGCGGTCCGCCGTGGGCGAAGGGCGTGGGCGCCACCGGTGGCAGCGGCGCGGGCGCCACCGGCGCGGGCGGCACGGGCGCTGGGCGGGCCGGAGCCGGAGCCGCGGGTGCCTGGGCGCGGACCGGCATGCTGATCCGGCCGGTCGCGGCCAGCCGACGGACGTCCAGCAGGGTCGCGAAGGCGGAACGTCCCAGGTGCCAGGCGATCTGGACCGGCGTACGGGATCCGTCCGCCGCCGCCAGCACCGCCAACTGGGCGGGCGTGGGGGCCCTGGCCCGGCCGCCCCGCGCCTCGCCCTCGGAGCGGGGGACGACGGGGCCGGCGTCGGTGTCGTCCCACGGCCAGGCCCGCTCCAGTTGCGCGCGGCGCCGCTGCGCCTCCCTGGCCACGCGCTGGGCGGGGACCGGCCGGGAGATGGGACCCAGCCGGGAGGTGGCACCCGGCTGGAACCGGTCGGGTTCCGAGTCGGGCAGCAGGGTGAAGTAGGAGGCGTCGAAGAGCGCCAGCAGGTGGCAGAGCTCGAGCTCCCCGCGGGCCACCCGCCCGGTGTCGACGAGGTGCCCGCCGACGCCGCGCTCGGCGCTCGCGGTGGTGACCGCCTCGCGCCACTGGTCCGGGGAGAGCAGCCCGCAGGCCATGAGCCGTACCCCGAGGTCGGGGGCGCAGGGGCTCTCGGCGTGGACGATCGCCCCGTCGCGCAGGTAGACCGCCCCCGCCGATCCGTACAGCGCCCCGCTGGCCCTCGCCTCCGCGAGCCGGGCCAGTGCGGCGGTGAAGGCGTACGCGCCCACCACCCCGGCGCGGACCTGGGCCGGCGCGCTGCCGCGCGCCGGAATGCGCCGGGGCAGACCGCGCACGGCCAGTGCCGGCCGCCCCGCCTCCGTGCCCGTCATACGAGCACCAGCCGCTCGGCGATGGACTGCAGCCCGAGCCGGGCGACGGCCAGGTTGGCCATCGACCGGTCCAGCCACAGGTAGAGGATGACGTCGCTGTCGAAGGAGGTGTCGAGGAAGCGGATGAGGTGGTAACTCCCCGGGGCGGTGATGATGATGTCCTCGACCGGCACCCTTCCGGACTCCTTCGCGGTGAAGGTGCCGCCCTCCACGACCGCCCGCGCCGCCTCGGTGGTGTCCGCGGCGGCCGCCTCGTGACCGTGTCCCGGCTCCTGCCCGACCGCCCCGAGGAGCAGGCCGCTGCTCCAGTCGACCACGCTCGCCCCGAGCACACCGGGAATCGCCAGCGCCTCGGAAAGGCACTCGTCTATGCCGGGCACGCGCACCCCTTCGCCGCCACTTCTGGTATACGGAACAGCACGGAACGTTACTCATCCCGTACGCGAAAAAGGTGAGTTGGGGCATTTTCCGGAGGCATGTGCGGGCGACTCGCTAGGATTCGCCGCCCCTTGTGATCAGTCGGCGCAATTGTCCTCGGGACCGCCCCTGGCGATCCGCGCGAGGACGCCCAGCGCGTCGTCCAGGACCTGCAGGGACGGCGAGGCGAGGCCGATCCGTACGGCGTGCGGCGCGCTGCCGCGGCCCGCGGCGAAGGCGGCCGCGGGGGTGACGGCGATGCCCTGCCGGGCGGCGGCCGCGACGAAGGTGTCGGCGCGCCAGGATCCGGGCAGCCGCCACCAGCAGAAGCAGGCACGCGGATCCGCCGTGACCGAGAACCCGGCGAGGCGCTCGGCGGCCATGCGGGCCCGCGCGGCCGCGTCGCGCCGTTTGGCCGCCACCACCGCGTCGACGGCGCCGTCGGCGATCCACCGGCAGGCGGCGGCCAGCGCGAAACCGGAGGCCGCGGTGCCCGCCGAGCGCAAGGCCGCGGAAACCGGGGCGGATAGCTCCCGCGGAGTGAGCACGACGCCGGCGGTGAGCCCGGGGGCGAGCCGCTTGGAGAGGCTGTCGACCAGGACCACGCGGTCGGGGGCGTACGCCGCGAGCGGCGGCGGGGCGTCCGCGGCGAGGAATCCCCACACGGCGTCCTCGACGGCGTGCAGGCCCAGCCGGCCGAGGGCGTCGGCGAGTTCGGCCCGGCGGCCCTCCGGCATGGTGACGCCGAGCGGATTGTGCAGGGTGGGCTGGGTGTAGAGCGCGTGCAGCGGGGCGGCCCGGTGAAGTTCCGCGAGGGCGTCGGGACGCATCCCGTGCTCGTCGCAGGCGACGGGGACGAGGGCGATCCCGAGCCGTGTGGCGAGCGCCTTGACCACGGGGTAGGTGAGCGCCTCCACGGCGAGCCGGCCGCCGGGCGGGACGAGCGCGGCCAGGGCGGCGGCGATGGCCTGGCGTCCGTTGCCCGCGAAGAGCAGCCGCCCGGGGTCGGGGCGTGGGCCGGTGCGGGAGAGCAGTTCGGCGAAGGCGTCACGCGCGGTCGGGGTGCCCGCGGCCGTCAGCGGGCGCAGCGCGGCGCCGAGGACGTCGGGGCGCTGCAGCGCGGCGAGCCCGGGGGCGAGCAGCTGCGACTGGCCCTCGGCGACGGGGTGGGTCAGCTCCAGGTCGATCCGCTGGGGGGCCGGCTCGGCGAGGGCGGGTCCCGTGGCGGGCGATGCGGCACGCACGAAGGTGCCGCGTCCCACCTCGCCCACGACCAGGCCGCGGCGGGCGAGTTCGGCGTAGACGCGGATCGCCGTGGAGTTGGCGATGCCGTACGCCCGCGCGAAGGTCCGCTGCGGTACGAGCCGGTCGCCGGGGCGCAGCCGTCCCGCGGCGATGTCGGCCGCCACGGCGTCGGCGATCGTGCGGTAGTCGTCCCTCACCGTTCCCCCTTCGAAGCGATTCCTCTATTGCACCGAGAGCAAAGATGCTATTGCACCGAGCGCGGAGGGGAACCTAGCATCGCGGTCAACTCCCCTGCGGGGAGGGGAACGTGCGAGACGAGGAGATCCCCTTGGCGACGGCATCGGTCAACGGCGTCACACTGGCGTACGACGACGAGGGAAACGGGCCCGGAACCCCCCTGGTGCTGGTGCACGGCCATCCCTTCGACCGCTCGATGTGGGCCCCGCAGGTCCCCGCGGCGGCGGCCGGCCGCCGGGTGGTCGTGCCTGACCTGCGCGGCTACGGCGCGAGCGAGGCGGTCCCGGGGGTCACCCCGCTGGAGACCTTCGCCCGCGACATCGCCGCCCTGATGGACCGCCTGGGCGTGCCGGAGGCCGTCGTCGGCGGGCTGTCGATGGGCGGTCAGATCGTCATGGAGTTCCAGCGGCTGTTCCCCGGCCGGGTGGCCGGGCTCGTGCTCGCCGACACCTTCCCCGGCGCCGAGACGGCGCAGGGGCGGCAGGCCCGGGACGCGATGGCGGAGCGGCTGCTGGCCGAGGGGATGGACGGCTACGCCGGCGAGGTGCTCGACCGGATGATCACGCCCCGCAACGTGACCGCGCTCCCCGAAGTGGCCGCGCACGTGCTGCGGATGATGCGCGGCACCTCCCCCGAGGGCGCCGCGGCGGCCCTGCGCGGCCGGGCCCGGCGGCCCGACTACGGGGCCGTGCTGGCCGCGGTCCGGGTGCCCACGCTGATCGTGGTCGGCCGGGACGACGTGTACACCCCCGTCGCCGAGGCCGAGGCCATGCACGCGGCCGTCCGCGGCTCGCGGCTCGTGGTCGTCGAGGACGCCGGGCACCTGCCGAACCTGGAGCGGCCCGAGGAGTTCAACGACGCTCTGCGGCGGTTCCTCGACGTCCTCGACGTGCGTCCCTGAGCCGGTGGGCGCCGTACCCCGCCCGTCTGCTCAGGGCGTGGTGTCGACCAGCGAGAGCGAGTGGAGGCGGTCGGGCGGGCCGGGCCTCGCGTAGTACCAGCCCTGCGCGGTGTCGCAGCCCAGCGCGCGCAGGTGCTCGGCCTGGGTGCCGGTCTCGACGCCCTCCACCGTCACCGACAGCCCGAGGGTGTGCGCCAGGTCGACGACGATCTCCACGATCTTCACGTCCACCGGGTCGGCCTGCTGCTGCTGCATCCCGCGCGTGAAGGAGCGGTCGAGCTTGAGCGTGGTGATGGGCAGCCGGCGCAGCGAGGCGAGGTTGGAGTAGCCGGTGCCGAAGTCGTCCAGGGCGATGGCCATGCCGAGCTCGGCGAACTCCCGCAACGGGCGCAGCAGTTCCTCGTCGGCGCCGATGAAGGCGCTCTCGGTGACCTCCAGGCACAGCGCGGTCGGCTCCAGCCCGGCGTCCTTGATCACCGCGAGGGTCTCCGGGACGAGGCCGGGGTGGCCGAGCTGGGCCGGGGAGAGGTTGACGTTGATCCGCAGCGGGTGGCCGTCGCTGCGCGGGAACTGCCAGTCCCGGGCCTGCCAGGCGGCCTGCTGCAGCACCCAGTGGCCGAGCGGCACGATCAGCCCGGTGCTCTCGGCGAGCGGGATGAACTGGTCGGGACCGAGGATCCCGTGCACCGGATGGCACCAGCGCACCAGTGCCTCGGCGCCGCGGACGCTGCCGTCGCCGAGCCGTACCAGCGGCTGGTACTCGATGAAGAACTCGCCGCGCTCCAGGGCCGTCGGCAGCCGATTGGTCAGCCCGTGCCGGGTGATGGCGCGCGCGTCGGAGTCGGGGTCGGCCAGCTCGAAGCGGTTCCCGCCTGCGGCCTTGGCCCGGTACATCGTGATGTCGGCGCTGCGCAGCACCTCGGCGGGGCCCAGGGAGCCGGCCTGGCCCTCGACGATGCCGATGCTGCACCGTACGGACAGCTCGCGGCCGTCCACCCGGATCGGGTCGGCCAGCGCGGCCAGGATCAGGTCGGCGAGGCCGGTGATGTCCGCGCGGCTGGCGGGGTTGACGACCAGTGCGGCGAACTCGTCGCCGCCGATGCGGGCCACGAGCTGGTCGGGCGAGGTGACGCAGGCCTGGAGGCGTTCGGCGACGGCGACCAGGAGCCGGTCGCCGATGGCGTGGCCGAGGCTGTCGTTGACGTCCTTGAAGCCGTCCAGGTCGAGGTAGCAGACGCCGACGCCCACGCCCTCGGGGCCGTTCAGCGTCTGCTCCAGTCGCTCGAAGAAGAGGTTGCGGTTGGCCAGGCCGGTGAGCGCGTCGTGGGTCGCCTCGTACCGCAGCCGCTCGCTGAGCAGGCGTTCCTCGGTGATGTCCTCCATCAGCGCGAGCATGTACTGCGGGGTCCCGCCGGCGTCGCGCAGCAGGGAGACCGTCAGGTTGGTCCACAGCGCGGTGCCGTCGGGCCGGTAGTAGGCCTTCTCGATGCGGTAGTGGTCGCGCTCGCCCCGGTTGAGCTGGCGCTGCATCTCCCAGACCTCGGGGGCGTCGTCGGGGTGCGCCCAGTCGTAGACGTTCCTGCTGCGGATGTGGCGTTCCAGGCCGCCGAACATGGTGGTGAGGGCGGCGTTGACGTCCAGGATGCGGCCGTCCATGTCGGCGATGCCGATGCCTATGGAGGCGTCCTGGAAGACCGCCCGGAAACGGACCTCGCTCTCGTGCAGGGCCTGCTCGGTGGCGGCCCGGGCGGCGAGCGCCGCCTTGGAGAGTGCCTCCTGCTCGGTCCGCGTGCGTTCCTGCAGGGCCCGGGCGTACCCGGCGGCCACCCAGTGCTGCAGGCGGTTGCAGCGGGTGCGGCCGTCCTCGGGGAACAGGGCGGGGCCGGGCGGGCAGTACAGCAGCAGGTAGGCGTCGACGACGTCGAGGATGCGGGGCAGCGCCTCGGGGTCGGTGCAGTGCGCGGCCACGAGCGCGGCGCCGACCTCCGCGGCCGGGCGGGGGTCGAAGGGCTGCGCGCGCAGCGTGGCGTCGAGACGCGCGGCGAGCGGGAGCAGGTACTCCTCGAACTCGCCGCGTGTCATGGAGGTGGCGGTGGCCGGGTAGATCGCCCGGCTCCAGATGATCGCGAAGCGCCGCAGGCTGTCGGCGGGCTCCGGCTCCGGGCCGGGCTCCCTGCTCACGGTCACGCCTTGCGGCCGACGCCCGCGAACCCGCTGAAGACGACCGGGTCGAGCTCGTCGTCGTCCGTGCCGTCGGGGCGCCACAATGGCGCGGAGACCAGGCCGGGTTCGACGAGGTCGAAGCCGTCGAAGAAGCGCTCGACCTCGGCCCGCGACCGCATGATCAGCGGCGAGCTCGCGCTGCGGTAGACGTTCTCGACCCGCTCCCCCTCCTCGGGTCTGCGCGGGCCTCCCTCGACCGAGGCGTGGGTGACGACCAGCAGGCTGCCGGGGGCGATGGCGTCGCGCAGTTCGGCCACGGCCTTGGCCGGTTCGTCGGCGTCCTCGAGGAAGTGCAGGACCGCGACGAGGAGCAGCGCGACCGGGCGCTCCAGGTCGATGAGCCCGCGCACCTGCGCGCTGTCCAGGATGTCGCGGGGCGAGCGCAGGTCGGCGGCGACGATGGCGGCGTTCTCGTGGCCCTCCAGCACGGCACGGCTGTGGGCGACGGCGACCGGGTCGTGGTCGACGTAGACGACGTGCGCGCCGGGACTGGCGGCCTGGGCGACCTCGTGGACGTTCCCGAAGGTGGGGATGCCGGAGCCGATGTCGAGGAACTGGGTGATGCCCTGGTCGACGGAGTAACGCACGGCCCTGCGCATGAACGCCCGGTTGGCCTGCATGATCTTCGGCAGCCCCGGGAAGGCCTCGATGGCCCGCCGTCCCGCCTCCCGGTCGACCTCGAAGTTGTGCGAACCGCCCAGGTAGTAGTCGTAGATGCGGGACACGCTCGGCACGGAAAGATCGATCCCCTGGGGGGCCCAGGCAGGGCGTTCCATCAACGGCTCCAGCTCGTCGGCGATCAGGATTCGTGGTCGTGGACACGACCACGTGCGAGAGAGGCTACTGATCGACCGTTCGAGAGGACACAAGAAATGGAAATATTCGATCCGTTTTCGGTCACAGACCAAAGGCATGTGCCCTGTTCCCTACAAACGGGGAACAGGGCACAGCCTACCGACGGATGACGGTCGATCAGTCCGATCAGACGTTGACGCCGTGGGCACGCAGGTACGCCAGCGGGTCCATGTCGGAGCCGAAGTCGGGGGTGGTGCGCACCTCGAAGTGCAGGTGCGGACCGGTCACGTTGCCGGTGGCGCCCGACAGGCCCAGCTGCTGACCGGCGGAGACCGACTGGCCGGCCGAGACCGACAGCGCGGACAGGTGGGCGTACTGCGAGTACCGGCCGTCGGCGTGCTTGACGACGACCTGGTTGCCGTACGAACCGCCCCAGCCCGCGGAGACCACGGTGCCGCCGGCGATCGACTTCACCTTGGTGCCGGTCGAGGCGATGAAGTCGACACCGGTGTGGTAGCCCTTGGACCACATGGCACCGGCCTGGTGGTAGGCGGTGCCCAGGGTGACGTGGTCGAGCGGGGCGGTGTAGCCGGAGGTGCTGGCGGCCTTGGCGGCGGCCGGCTTGGCGGCCGGGGCGGCCTTCGCGGCCTTGGGCGCGCTCTTGGCGGCGGCCTTCTCGCCCAGGGACAGGACCTGGCCCGGGTAGATCAGGTTCGGGTCGCCGCCGATGACCGACTCGTTGTTCGCGTACAGCTTCTGCCAGCCGCCCTCGACCGACCGGGCGTTGGCGATCTTGGAGAGGGTGTCGCCGCCGGCGACCTTGTAGGAGCCGCCGGCGCTCTTCGGCTTGGCGGTGGCGGCCTTCGGCGCCTCGGCCTTCTTGGCGGGGGCGGCGGGCTTGGCAGCCGGCTTCGCGGCGGTGCCGGAGACGCTCTGCGGGGTGGCCGACGGGTTGGCCATGGCCTTCGTCAGACCGGCCTTGGGACCGCACACGGGCCAGGCCTGCGGACCCTGGGTCGCGAGGACCTTCTCCGCGACGGCGATCTGCTCCGCCTTGGTCGCGAGGTCGGCGCGCGGGGCGTACTTCGTGCCGCCGAAGCCGGCCCAGGTGCTCTGGGTGAACTGCAGTCCGCCGTAGAAGCCGTTACCGGTGTTGATGGACCAGTTGTTGGTGCTCTCGCAGGCCGCGACCTTGTCCCAGACGCTCACGGGAGCGGCGTGGGCACCGGTGGCGCCGACGATCGGGAGCGCCACGGCGGCGCCGGTGGTGCCGGCCAGCGCGCTGATACGGGTAATGCGGGTGTTCCGCGGACGACGGTGCTTTCCCTTACCGGGCATGCCGAATTCCTCTCCGACGCCTGCGAGGTAAGCTGTCGGGTTCGGGCTGGAGATGCCCGGCCGCAATGGGGCATGCCAAATAAAGGCATGTCGCTGCGACTTCACCCCTAGCCGTCCCGAGACCAACGGGAACGGCAAACTACCTGGGTCCCCCGCTCCTGCCGTGCGGTCTTGTCATCCGGCGTCCGGGCAGCGGCAGGACTAGGCGTTCTACCCGGAAGAATCTCGCAGGAATTTGTCCTGCGAGATCTGGAAGCTAAACGACGGAATCGTCCCGGAGCAAGGACCAGAATCACGCCCCCCGGCGGACCGCAAGTCGATCATCCGCTTCTGTGACTTTAGGTGAGAAGTGTCCGCTCTGTGTAGGCGGAAAACTGTCCCACGGTAATTGCGCGATATCACCCGGTGAAATTCGGCGGGAACATTAGACGCTGCGTGGCCCATGGCCTCCGCTGCGTGTTCGGCGCGTGACACCCATCACGCATCGATTCCCTACGCATGCACTGTGGCCGCATATGTCCGGTTAGGCGGCTTAATGCCGGATAAGACAGGACGTGTTCCGGTCCAACCCGCCCCGGACCGCGCCGTCCTGAGGTCCCCCCGGAGGAACGCCCCCCGGATGCAACCGCCGAGGAGGGTCCGCGATTCCCGGACGGGCCGCGCCGAGGCGTTCCGCGGTGTGGCGTGCGCCACAACCACCCCTCCGGCGGGGCGAGAAAGGGGACGTGCACGACGGCCGCCGTCCGGAGAACGGACGTGACAGCGCCGATTGGGCGACGGTAGCCTCCCAATCCCGCACATTTTCTTACATCGCCCGGGAGACCTCGCGTGCCCTACCTCGCCGCCGACGACCGCTACGCCTCGATGGAATACCGCAGGACCGGGCGCAGCGGGGTCCTGCTGCCCGTCGTGTCCCTGGGCCTGTGGCACAACTTCGGCGACACCTCGCCGTTGGAGAACCAGCGCGCGGTGCTGCGCCGCGCCGTCGACCGCGGCGTGGTCCACATCGACCTGGCCAACAACTACGGCCCGCCCGCCGGCTCGGCCGAGGCCAACTTCGGCACCCTCTTCGCCCAGGACTTCCGCCCGTACCGCGACGAGCTCTTCATCGCCACCAAGGCCGGGTACGACATGTGGCCGGGACCGTACGGCGAATGGGGCAGCCGCAAGTACCTGCTCTCGTCGCTGGACCAGTCGCTGGGCCGCATGGGCCTGGACCACGTGGACGTCTTCTACTCGCACCGCTTCGACCCGGACACGCCCCTGGAGGAGACCATGGGCGCCCTGGACTCCGCGGTCCGCCAGGGCAAGGCCCTGTACGCCGGCATCTCCAACTACCCCGCCGAGGCGCACCGCCGGGCGACGGAGATCCTGCGCGAGCTGGGCACCCCGCTGCTGATCCACCAGGCCGCCTACAGCATCCTCCAGCGCGACCCGGAGGCCGGGGTCCTCGACGCCGTCGGCGACACCGGCACCGCGCTCATCGCGTACTCGCCGCTCGCCCAGGGCCAGCTCACCGACCGATACCTCCAGGGCGTGCCGGCCGACTCGCGGATGGCGCTCGGCCACTTCCTCAAGCGCGACGCCCTGACCGAGCTGAAGCTCACCTTCCTGCACGCCCTCAACAAGCTCGCCGGCGAGCGCGGTCAGACCCTGGCGCAGCTGGCCCTGAGCTGGGTGCTGCGCGACCCGCGGGTCGTCTCCGTCCTCATCGGCGCGAGCAGCGTCGCCCAGCTCGACCAGAACCTCGCCGCCCTCGACGCGGGCCCGCTCACCGCGGACGAGCTCGCCGAGATCGACCGCCTCTCGGCGGAGGCGGGCGTCCGCATCCCGTAACGGCCGCTCCGCACGTACGGAAGGGCGGGCCCCCGCAGGGGCCCGCCCTTCCGCGTCGGTGCCCGGCTCAGACGAGACGGGCCTCCAGCGCGGCGCGGACGCCGGGCCACTCGCCGGCGACGATGGAGTAGTACGCGCTGTCGCGGACGGTGCCGTCCACGGCGAGGGTGTGGGCGCGGCGGATGCCCTCGAAACGGCCGCCGATGCGCTCGATCGCCGCGCGGGAGCGCGCGTTGCGCGCGTCCGTCTTCAGGGTGACGCGCAACACGTCCCATACGTCGAACGCGTGGGTGAGCAGCAGCAGCTTCGCCTCGGTGTTGCAGGGGGTGCGCTGGGCGGAGGCGCCGAGCCAGGTGCTGCCGATCTCGGCGACGGTGGGCACCGCGCCGCTGCGGGGCACGGAGCGGCCGGCGGGCCAGGCGGGGGTGGCCGTCCAGTGGTCGAGGTCGAGGAACCGCGTGGAGCCGATCAGGGTGTCACGCTGGACGTCCCGCACGGCGAAGGGGAGCGCGGCCCCGGTCGCCTGGTCCTGGAGGGCCTCCTCGACGTAGCGCGCCATCGCCTCGCGGTCGGCCGGCACCTTTGTGTAGGCGTAGGTGTCGCGGGATTCGTCGGCGGCGCGCAGCAGCCCGTCCGCGTGGGCGGCGCTCAGCGGCTCCAGGCGGACGTGCTTGCCTTCCAGGGTCACGGGTTCGGGCATGCCCCGGATGCTGGTGTCCGGCCGGGTCACCCGTCAAGCGCGTTTCCGCGGGGCGCGTCGGAGGCCGGGCGTGATGGATGCGAAAATGGGGGCATGAACAGCAACGACGTGTTCTTCGACATCACGATCGACGGCGAGCCCGCCGGACGGATCGTGTTCACCCTGTTCGACGACGTGGTCCCCAAGACCGCGCGGAACTTCCGTGAGCTCGCCACCGGCGAGCACGGCTTCGGCTTCGAGGGTTCGCACTTCCACCGCGTGATCCCCGACTTCATGCTCCAGGGAGGCGACTTCACCGCCGGCAACGGCACCGGTGGCAAGAGCATCTACGGTGAGAAGTTCGCCGACGAGAACTTCCAGCTCAAGCACACCAAGCCCGGCCAGCTCTCCATGGCCAACGCGGGCCCGAACACCAACGGCTCGCAGTTCTTCATCACCACGATCGTCACCGACTGGCTCGACGGCAAGCACGTGGTCTTCGGCGAGGTCGTCGACGGCATGGACGTCGTCAAGAAGATCGAGTCGCTCGGCTCGCGCACCGGCGCGACCAGCGCCCGCGTCGAGATCGCCAAGTCCGGTACGGTCGCCTGACCCGGCTCCGCGAAGCGGCCCGGCACCGGAACGACCGGTGCCGGGCCGCTCGGCGTACGGGTCAGCCGAAGGCCTTGACCGCCTGGTAGTAGGTCCAGGCGGTGCTGTTGCAGGCGGTCGCGGTGGCGCCGCTGTAGCCGGCGCAGATGCGCTTGAGGTCCTCGTAGAAGGCGCTGTCGAGGCGGCTCTTGTTGGCGGAGAAGGAGCCCATCGCCTTGTAGTTGCGGTAGCCGAAGTCGTGCCGGGCGCAGGAGTTCTGGAACGGGAAGCCGAAGGGGTTGTCCGGGGAGCTGCTGCAGTAGTCGGTGGACCAGTCGAAGCCGTAGGCGGCCCAGGCGCCCTGGTTGCCGCGGGCGGACCACCAGGCGTTGTAGCTCGAGGCGCTGGTCTGGGTCCAACCGGCGAGCACCTGGGCCTTGTCGGCGGGGGCGGCCTGGGCGGGGACGGTGAAGACGACGGTGGCGACGGCGGCGACCGCGGTGGCGGCGAAGCCGGTCGTGATTCGGCGCATGGGGACTCCAGTCACTGACGGGCGCGGTGTGACGCGCGGGCATGGCGGTGCAACCGGATGCGGAACCGAACAGGTGGTACTGGTGTGCGAAGCCAGGATGGGGCCCCAGGGGTCTATGCGAGTAGATGCCGGACGGCAAAAATTACATGAACATGACGACGTGCCGCCGACGGCGGGCGTCGACGGCACGTCAAGAAGCTGACACCGTTGTCTGGTTCACTGACCCGCTGGACCCGCGGGCCGCACGTCCGCCCCTACGGGGCGTCAGGCCGCGGGGGTGCGCGGCCGGTCCCCGGGCTCCCC
Organism: Streptomyces sp. NPDC001902; assembly: GCF_042891295.1. Lineage (NCBI taxonomy): Bacteria > Bacillati > Actinomycetota > Actinomycetes > Kitasatosporales > Streptomycetaceae > Streptomyces > Streptomyces sp. NPDC001902. The sequence continues at coordinate 148,630 of NZ_JBIATA010000018.1, forward strand.
GGACCCGCCGTGCTCCCCAGGCTCCTCGGACTCCGTACGCTCCCACCGCGGATGGTGGCGGCGCGCCCATTCCGGCGTGACGAACCCGGTGCGCATCCCCAGCCGCGCCTGCGGGTCGTCGGCCGCCATCCACAGGTGTCCCGCGACCACCACGGCCACCGCCAGGGCCAGCCAGTCGTGGACGAAGGTCGCGCCGGTACGCCACACCAAGCCGCTCAGGTGCGGGAACATCATCAGCAGCCCGGTGCCGAGCATGACGAGCACCGCGCCCGCGGCGAAGGACGCGTACAGCTTCTGCCCGGCGTTGAACTTCCCCGCCGCACGACGGTCGTGGGGGACGCGGCGCAGCACGTCCCGCAGCCAGCCCCGGTCGTAGGGGGCGAACCGGTTGAGCAGCCGCAGGTCGCGCCGGAAGGCGCGGGAGGCGAGGCCCGCGAGGGCGGGCAGCGGCAGGGCGATGCCGGACCATTCGTGCACGGTGACCACCAGCCGCCTGCGGCCGACAAGTTCGGCGAGCGGGGGCAGGTAGAGGGCCGCCGCCGTGAAGAGGCAGACCAGCATCAGGGCGGCCGTGCTGCGGTGCACCCAGCGCTCGCCACGGGTGAAGCGGCGCACGGTCTCAGGACGTGGGGTCATCGTGGCGTCCGTTCGAGCGGCCGACCCAGGCGTCGACGTCGTAGCCGTAGTGCTCCCAGTAGCCGGGCCGCACGTCCCGGGTGACCTCGATGCCCGAGAGCCACTTGGCGGACTTGTAGAAGTACATCGGCGCCACGTACAGCCGCACGGGGCCGCCGTGGGCCGTGGTCACCGGCTTGTCCTGCATCCGCAGGGCGACCAGCACGTCGTCCCTGCGGGCCTGTTCGAGGGTGAGGCTCTCGCTGTACACCCCGTCGAAGCAGGTGAAGCGCACGGCGCCGGCACCGTCCTGCACGCCCGCGAGGTCGAGGAGGTGGGACAGCCGCACCCCTTCGAAGGGCGTGCCCGGCACGCGCCACCCGGTCACGCACTGCACGTCGCGCACCATCCTGGTCTGCGGCATCGCCCGCAGTTCGGCCAGGGTGTGGGTGGCCTTCCGGTCGACGAGGCCGGAGACGGTGAGGCGGTAGTCGGTCGCGTCCCGGTGGGGAACGGAGTCCGCCACGTTGTAGATGCGGAAGCCGCCGCCCCCGGGGAGCAGTCCGCTGAGCCCGGTGGGGTCCTTCCCCGCCACCTGGGAGAGCGCCGAGTCCAGTCCGTCCTGCGCGCGGCTGCCGAACGCCACCCCCAGGGCGCCCAGCCCGAGCATCCCGAGCACCACGCGCCGGCCGACCGGCGTGCCCTTGCCTTCCATACCCCTCACCGTAAGCCCGCGCGAGGCGGTTGCGGACCGCCGGGGCCGCACGTAAGCAAGGCGTAAGAGGTTCGGTCCCGGGCTAACCGATCTCCAGGCCCGCGTAGTTCTCGGCGAGTTCGGCCGCCGCGTGCGGGGAGGCGGCGATGCGGTCGAGCTGGGAGATCTGCAGCCGGGTGTCGAAATCGCTCTGCGCCGGGTCGGTGTGCAGGGTCGTGGTCATGAACCAGGAGAAGTGCTCGGCACGCCACACCCGCCGCAGGCAGGTGTCGGAGTAGGCGTCGAGCAGGGCGGAGGAACCGGTCTCCGCCAGGGCGGCGAAGGCACGGGCCAGGACGATGACGTCGGCGGCCGCCAGGTTGAGGCCCTTGGCGCCGGTCGGCGGCACGATGTGCGCGGCGTCGCCGGCGAGCAGCACGCGGCCCCAGCGCATCGGCTCGGTCACGAAGCTGCGCATCGGCAGCACGGCCTTGGAGGTGATGGGACCGCGCTCCAGCTTCCAGTCCCCGTCGACGGCGAAGCGGGCGTCCAGTTCGTCCCAGATCCGCTCGTCGGACCATTCGGCGGGATCGGTGCCGCCCGGCACCTGCAGGTAGAGCCGGCTGACCTGGGAGGAACGCATGCTGTGCAGCGCGAAACCGCGGGGCGAGTGCGCGTAGATCAGCTCCTCGCAGGACGGCGCGACGTCGGCGAGGATCCCCAGCCACGAGAAGGGGTACACCCGCTCGTACGTCCGCCGGGCGTGCTCCGGGACCGCCGCGCGCGTCACGCCGTGGAAGCCGTCGCAGCCGACGACGTAGTCGCAGGTGAGGGTCTCCTCCCGGCCCTCGTGGCGGTAGCGGACCACCGGGCGGTCCGTATCGGCCCCCTCGACCGCGTGCACATGGGCGCCGAACAGCAGCGGCGCCCCGTCCTGGAGCTGGAGGGCGATCAGGTCCTTGACGACCTCGGTCTGGGCGTAGACCCACACGCGCCGTCCGCCGGTGAGGGCCGGGAAGTCCAGTCGGTGGGAGCGGCGGTCCCAGCGCAGCTCGATGCCGTCGTGGACGAGGCCCTCGCGGTCCAGGCGCGCGCCCGCGCCGGACGAGCGGAGCACGTCGACCGTGCCCTGTTCCAGGATCCCGGCGCGCTGGCGCTGCTCGACGTACTCGCGGTCGCGGCTCTCCAGGACGACGCAGTCGATGCCGGAGCGGTGGAGCAGACGGGCCAGCAGGAGGCCCGCGGGACCGGCACCGACGATGGCGACGGTGGTGTGGAGCTGCATGTGTTCTCCTACTCCTCTTCTTCCTCGAGGATGCGGTTCGCCACGGCGAACGCGGCGTTGGCCGCGGGAACGCCGCAGTAGACGGCGGACTGGAGCAGGACCTCCTGGATCTCCTCCCAGGTCAGGCCGTTGTGCCGCGCGGCGCGCACGTGCATCGCCAGCTCGTCCAGGTGGCCGTGGGCCACCAGCGCGGTGAGGGTGATGCAGCTGCGGGTCCTGCGGCTCAGGCCCGGCCGGGTCCAGATCTCACCCCATGCGTAGCGGGTGATGAAGTCCTGGAAGGGCGCGGTGAAGGCGGTGGTGCGGGCGACCGCCCGGTCGACGTGCGCGTCGCCGAGCACGGCACGGCGGACGGCCATGCCCTCGGTGTGGCGGGCGCCGTCGTCGGCGGCCGGCTCGGTGGCGAAGTGCTGCAGGAGCGCCGCGAGGACGGGGGCCGGGCGCTCGACGCCGGCCAGGTGGGCGGCGTGCGCCACCTCGGTGAGGCTCGCCCCGGGGATGCCGTCGGCGAGGACACGGGCGTCCGCGACCGGGGTCGCCGGGTCGCCGCGGCCCGCGACGACGAGGGTGGGCGCGGTGATCCGGGACAGGTCGGCGCGTACGTCGTAGGCGGCGAGGGCGTCGCAGAGGGTCGCGTACGCCTCCGGGTCGGCGGCGCGCAGGTCGTCCAGGAGGGCGCCGACGGCGCGGTCGCCGGCGAACTCCGGGGTGAACCAGCGGGTGGCCGCGGTGTCGGCGACGGGTCCCGTGCCCTTCGCCCTGACCAGGGCCGCGCGTTCCCGCCACCCGTCCGGGTCGCCGAAGTCGGCGGAGGAGCACACGATCGCGAGCGCGGCGACCCGTTCGGGGTGGTGGATCGCGAGCCAGGTCCCCACGGCCCCGCCGAGGGAGACGCCGGCGTAGGCGAAGCGGTCGGCGCCGAGCGCGTCGGCGAGGGCCAGCACCGAGCGGGCCAGGTCCTCGACCGTGCCGTCCTCCGGGAGCAGCGCGGCGGGGCTGCCGCCGTGGCCGGGCAGGTCCCAGCGGATGACGCGGTGCCCGCGGGCGAGGGCGGGGACCTGCGGGTCCCACACGGCCAGCGAGGTGCCCAGGCTCGGCCCGAGGATCAGCGGCGGCAGGCCCGGCGCGCCGTCCACCCGGTGGTGCGGCAGTCGGGGCTCCACGGCCTCGTGCGGCGTGCTCATGCGGGCTCCTCGCGGATGGTGCTGACGGGTGCGTACGGCGGTGTCACGGCGCCCTTTCAGGGCCCGGCGGCCGGGCGGGCGCCCGCCCGGGGCCGAAGTCCCCCGGACATGGCGTACCCCGATCGGCCCGGGTCGCGGAAGGGGGCGGGGGCGGGGGCGGTCACGAGGACGTCCCCGCGGGGCCGGGGCGGCGCAGGGCGCGGTCGACGAGCGCGCCGGCCGACCCCGTGTAGCGGGTGGGGTCGGTGAGCTCCCGGAGGCGCCCCTCGGGGAGGAGGCCGCCGAGGGCCGGGTCCTGCGCCAGGGCGTCGTCGAGGGCGATCCCCTCCTCGGCGACGCGTCTGGAGGCCCGTGCGAGGGCGGACTTGGCCTCGCCGCGGCCCATGAGAGCGGTCAGGGCCGCGGCGAGACGTTCGGTGACCACCAGACCGCCCGTCGTGCCGAGGGTCTCGCGCATGCGGTGCGGGTGGACGCGCAGGCCCGCGGCGAGTCCGGCGGCGTCCCGGGCGGCGCCGCCGACGAGGCGCAACACCTCGCGCAGGGGCTGCCATTCGGCGTGCCAGGCGCCGGCCGGGCGTTCGTCCTCCGCGGCCAGGGAGCCGTACAGCACGGCGGCGAGCGCCGGCACCTGGCGGGCCGTGGCGGCGATGAGCGTGGCGCGGACGGGGTTGGCCTTGTGGGGCATGGCCGAGGAACCGCCGCCGGCGCCCTCGGTGACCTCGCCGACCTCGGTGCGCGACAGCACCAGTACGTCGGCGGCGATCTTGCCCAGCGCGCCCGCCGCGAAGGCGAGTGCCCCCGCGAGGTCGGCGATGGGCGTCCGCAGGGTGTGCCAGGGGAGAACGGGTTCCGCCAGCCCGGTCTCGGCGGCGTAGGCGGCGAGGAGCCGCGGAGCGGCGGCGGCGTTCACGCCGGGGGCGGTGCCGTCCGCCTCGGCGAAGGCGCCGAAGGCGGCGAGCGTGCCGGCGGCACCGCCGAGTTGCACGGGCAGGTCGCCACGGACGGCGGTCAGCCGGTCGTACGCGTCCAGGACCAGGGAGCGCCAGCCGGCCGCCTTGAGTCCGAAGGTGGTGGGGACGGCGTGCTGCGTCAGCGTGCGTCCCGGCATCGGGGTGTCGCGGTGCTCCGTGGCGAGCCGTCGGAACGCCCCGGCCGCGGCGGCGAGGTCGTCCAGGACGAGGCCCAGCGCGCGGGACACGACGAGCATCGCCGCGGTGTCCAGGATGTCCTGGCTGGTGGCGCCGCGGTGCACATAGGGGGCGGCGTCCGCGTCCCGCTCCCCCACCGCCTCGGTCAGGTCGGCGACCAGCGGGATCACCGGGTTGCCGCCGGCCCGGGCGCGCAGCGCGAGGTCGCGCGGGTCGAACCGGCCGGGCTCGGCCGCGGCGGCGGTCACCGCGGCCGCCGCGGACACCGGCGCGAGACCCAGCGCGGCCTGCGCCCGGGTCAGTGCGGCCTCCGCGTCGAGCATGCCCCGTACGAAGGCCGCGTCCCCGGTCGCCTCCTCGGCGGCCGACCCGGCCCGGACCGGGGAGAGCAGGCCGACGTCCGCGGCGGGGTCAGTCGAAGGCAAGGAAGACCGTCTCCTCATGCACTCCGTCGTACTGGAGCCGCACGTCGAAGCGGTGGACGCGCCCGCCCTCCGGAGTGGCGACCAGGGTGGCACGCCGCTGCGGCTCCAGGGAGCCGAGCAGCGGGTCCCCCTCGGCGTCGCGGAGGTAGACCCGGGTGTGCAGGTGGTGGAGGAGACCGCGGGCGAAGACGATCAGCGACAGGTACGGGACGCCGCCGGGCGGGAACGTGCGGATCACGTAGTGTCCGTCCGCGTCGGTGGCGACGCGCCCGAAGCCGGTGAAGACCAGTCCGTCGCGCCCGAGGACCGCCCCGGTGACCTGGTCGCGGCGCAGCGAACCGGGGGCGCCGTGCCGGGAGCCGTCGGGGGCGGGCTGCCAGACCTCGATGAGCGCGTCGGGGACGGGCTGCCCCGCGCCGTCGTAGACCCAGCCGTGGACGGTGACGGTGTCCGGGTGCCCGGCGGGGGCGAGGTCGCCGCCCTGGGGGAACGGCAGCGCGTAGCCGTAGAAGGGGCCCACGGTCTGCGAGGGCGTGGGGCCGGGTGCCTCGCCGCTCATCGACCCTCCTCGATCCAGGTGGCGGCCGGGCCGTCCAGGACGATGTCCCAGCGGTAGCCGAGCGACCATTCGGGGGTGGACAGGTCGTGGTCGTACGTCGCGACCAGCCGCTGCCGGGCCGAGTCGTCGGTGACGGACTGCAGGATCGGGTCGTAGGCGAAGAGCGGGTCCCCGGGGAAGTACATCTGGGTGACCAGGCGCTGGGTGAACGCCGGGCCGAAGAGCGAGAAGTGGATGTGGGCCGGGCGCCAGGCACCCAGGTGGTTGCGCCAGGGGTAGGCGCCGGGCTTGATGGTGACGAACTCGTAGGTGCCGTCGTCCCCGGTCAGGGTGCGGCCGACACCCGTGAAGTTCGGGTCCAGCGGGGCGGGATGGTCGTCCCGCTGGTGCGCGTAGCGACCGGAGGCGTTGGCCTGCCAGATCTCGACGAGCTGGCCGCGCACGGGCCGGCCCGCGCGGTCCAGGACGCGCCCGGTGACCTTGATGCGCTCGCCCAGCGGCTCGGCCTGGTGCTGCCGCGTCAGGTCGTGGTCGAGGGCGGTGACGTCGGTGACGCCGAAGACCGGGCCCGAGAGCTCCACGGCCTCGGGGTCGCCGGCGGCCGGCCCCGCCGCCACCAACGGGCGCTTGGGATGGCGCAGGACGCTGCTCCGGTAGGGGGCGTAGCCGCGGTCGGGGTGGTCCTCGGCGGCGCCGCCGTCGGCACGTCGCTTGGCGTAGGCCGCGCGCTCGTCGGCGATCTCGGCGGAGATCTCGCCCTGGGTGAGGGGGCTGCTCATGCGGAGGGCTCCTACCTTTCCAGGACGAGGGCGAGACCCTGCCCGACGCCGATGCACAGGGCGGCGAGGCCGGTGCCCGAACCCGCGGCCGCGAGCTGGTGGGCGACGGCGCCGGCGATGCGGGCGCCGGAGGCGCCGAGCGGGTGGCCGACGGCGATGGCGCCGCCGCGCGGGTTGACGATCGAGGGGTCGAGCTCGGGCCATCCGGCGAGGCAGCCGAGCACCTGCGAGGCGAAGGCCTCGTTGAGCTCGACGGTGCTGAGGTCGCCGAAGCCCTTGCCGGCCTTGGCCAGCGCCTTGCGGACGGCCTCGACGGGGGCGAGGCCGAAGTAGTCGGGCTCGATGCCGGTGACGGCCGAGGCGCGGATGCGCGCGAGCGGCTCGCGTCCGGTGGCCTTCAGGCCCTCCTCGTCGACGACGAGCAGCGCGGCCGCCCCGTCGTTGAGGGGCGAGGAGTTGCCCGCGGTGACGGTGCCGCCGTCCTTGCGGAAGGCGGGCTTGAGGCGGGCGAGCGCCTCCATGGAGGTGGTGTCGCGGATCGTCTCGTCGCGCGGCAGGTCCACGCCGTCGACCGGGACGACCTCGGCCTCGTACAGGCCGTCCTTCCAGGCGCGGGCCGCCTTCTCGTGGCTGGCGACGGCGAAGGCGTCCTGCTGTTCCCTGGTGATGCCGTGCCGGTCGGCGATCAGCTCCGCGCTCTCGCCGAGCGGGATGGTCCACCGCGGGTCCATCCTCGGGTTGACCATGCGCCAGCCGAGGGTGGTGGAGTACAGCTCCTGGTGGCCCGCGGGGAAGGCGCGTTCGGGCTTGGGCAGCACCCAGGGGGCCCGGCTCATGGACTCCACACCGCCGGCGATGGCGACGGAGACGTCGCCGACGGCCACGGCGCGGGCGGCCTGGATCACGGCCTCCATGCCGGAGCCGCAGAGCCGGTTGACCGTGGTGCCGGGCACGGTGACGGGCAGCCCGGCGAGCAGTGCGGCCATCCTGGCGACGTTGCGGTTGTCCTCGCCCGCCGCGTTGGCGTCACCGAAGAAGACGTCGTCGATCCGGGCCGGGTCGAGCTCGGGCGTACGGGCCACCAGCGAGGCCACGACGTGCGCCGCGAGGTCGTCGGGACGCACTCCTGACAGGGCGCCGCCGTACTTGCCGACCGGGGTACGGACCGCGTCGACGACGTACACCTCACGCAGCTGCCCGCTCATCGGACGCTCCCTTCTGCGGCGAGGGCGACGTGCACCGGGGCCGCGGTCTTGTCCAGGATCTCCTGCGTGGTGACGCCGGGGGCGGTCTCCACGAGGACGAGTCCCCCGTCGGTGACGTCGAGGACGCCCAGGTCGGTGATGATCCGGTCCACGCAGGCCCGGCCGGTGAGCGGCAGCGCGCATTCCTGGAGGATCTTGGGGCTGCCGTCCTTGGCGGTGTGGGTCATGGTGACGATGACCCGCCGGGCGCCGTGCACCAGGTCCATCGCGCCGCCGATGCCGGTGACGAGCTTGCCGGGGACGGCCCAGTTCGCCAGGTCGCCGCGGGCGGAGACCTGCATGGCGCCGAGCACGGCGGTGTCGATGTGGCCACCGCGGATCATCCCGAAGGACAGCGCGGAGTCGAAGAAGGCCGCGCCGGGCAGGACGGTGACGGTCTCCTTGCCCGCGTTGATCAGGTCGGGGTCGACCTCGTCCTCGTCGGGGAAGGGGCCCGTGCCGAGGATGCCGTTCTCGGACTCCAGGATGACCTCGACGCCCTCGGGGAGGTGGTTGGGGATCAGCGTCGGCAGGCCGATGCCGAGGTTGACGTACTCGCCGTCGCGCAGTTCCCGGGCCGCGCGGGCGGCCATCTCGTCGCGTGTCCAGGCCATCAGGCCCGCACCTCCCTGGCCGTGACCGTACGGAATTCGATCTTCTTGTCGGCGGCCTGCTCCGGGGTGAGCGCCACCACGCGCTGGACGAAGATGCCGGGCAGGTGCACCTGGTCGGGGTCGATCGCGCCGGGCTCGACGAGTTCCTCGACCTCGGCGACGGTGATCCGGCCGGCCATCGCGGCGAGCGGGTTGAAGTTGCGGGAGGCCTTGTTGAAGACCAGGTTGCCGTGGCGGTCGCCCTTGGCGGCGCGGACGAGCGCGAAGTCGGTGGTGATGCCGCGCTCCAGGACGTACTCGACGCCGTCGAACGCGCGCACCTCCTTCGGCTCGGAGGCCAGTGCCACGCCTCCGTCCCCGTCGTAGCGCCAGGGCAGGCCGCCCTCGGCGACCTGGGTGCCGACGCCGGCCGGGGTGTAGAAGGCGGGGATGCCGCAGCCGCCGGCGCGCAGGCGCTCGGCCAGGGTGCCCTGCGGGATCAGTTCGAGCTCCAGTTCGCCGGCCAGGTACTGGCGGGCGAACTCCTTGTTGGCCCCGATGTAGCTGCCGGTGACACGGGCGATGCGGCGCGCGGCGAGCAGGACCGCGAGGCCCGAGTCGAGGGCGCCGCAGTTGTTGGAGACGACGGCGAGACCGCTGACCCCGGCTTCGTAGAGGGCCTGGACCAGCGTGTTCGGCACGCCGCTCAGGCCGAAGCCGCCGACCGCCAGCGACGCGCCGTCCTGGACGTCCGCTACGGCCTCAGCGGCCGAGGCGACCACCTTGTCCATCCTGCGCCCACCTTCTTGTTCGTCCAGTGAACTTAAGTTCACAATTGCTTGTGCCCGAGTGTGATCCTCGGGCGCCCGCTCTGTCAACGTTCCGGGGCGGTACGGTTTCGACGACGTTTCGCCACGCTGGAGTGCTGATGACACCGCTGACCACCGCGACCGCGCCCCCGCCGCAGGAGGCCGTCGGCCCCCTCGTCCGGGGACTGGCGGTGCTGCGCGAGCTGGCCGCGGCCGACGGCCGGCGCTCGGTCGGCGACCTCGTGCGGGCCACCGGCCTGGCGCGGTCCACGGTGGACCGGGTGGTCAGCACGCTCGTCCGCACCGGTTACCTGCGGGTCGAGGGCCGCGAAGCCGTCCTCGCCCCCCGGCTGATGGAACTAGGCAACGCCTACCTCGCCGCCAGCCGCTTCCCCGACCTGCTGGGACCGCTCGCCGACGCCCTGGCCGACGGCCTGGACGAGTCCGTGTCCATCGCCGTGCCGGACGGCGACGGGGTCCGCTTCGTCCACCAGGCGACCCGGCGCCGCGCGATGTCCCTGACCTTCCGCATCGGCGACCAGCTGCCGGCCGAGCGCGGCGCCCCCGGGGCGCTCTTCGCGGGCGACTGGGACGACGCCGGATGGGAACGGTGGCGCCACCGCCGCGCGGCGGACCCGCTGGACACCGGCTTCCCCGCACTGCCCCGCGGACACGGTGACGCCGCCGCCTCCTTCCCGGAGCGGGTCGCCGCCGCGCGCACCCACGGCTGGTCGGCAGACGACCAGCTGATCGAACCGGGACTGATCGCCGTCGCCGTGCCCGTACGGGACAGCGCCGGGCAGCCGGTGTGCGCGGTGAGCGTGGTCAGCCACACCAGCAGGCACAGCGCCGAGTCGCTGCGCGAGGCCGTGCTGCCCCGGCTGCGGGAGACGGTCGCGGCCATGGAGGACGCCCTCTCACGGCCCGCCGACGCCCCCGCCCCCTCCCCCACCGACGCGTCGCCCTCGCCCGCCGCCTGGACGCGGGCCTCCAAGCAGGAGCTCGGGCCGGAGTTCGTGGAGTCCCTGGCCCGCGGGCTCGCCGTGCTCACCGCCTTCGGCGGGGGCCGGGCCGAACTCCCCCTCACCGCCGTCGCCGAGGCCACCGGGCTGGCCCGCGCCACCGCGCGGCGCTCCCTCATCACCCTGGAGCACCTGGGCTACATCGCTTCCGAGGGCCGCCTCTTCCGGCTCACCCCGCACGTGCTGGAGCTGGGCTGCGCCCACCTGTCGCGGCTGACGCTCCCCGAGATCGCCCTGCCCCATCTGATCGAACTGGTCGGGGCGGTGCACGACTCCGCGTCGATGGCGGTGCTGTCCGGCGAGCACATCCAGTACGTGGCGCGCGTGCCCACCGTCCGCATCATGAGCGTCAACATCACGGTCGGCACCCGCTTCCCCGCCTACGCCACCGCGATGGGGCGCGTCCTGCTGGCGGGGCTGCCCGCCCGGGACCGCGCGGCACACCTCGCGCGCACCGGCTTCGCACGGCTGACCCGGCACACCGTCACGGACGCACCGCGCCTGGCCCGTGTCCTCGACGAGGTCGCCGCCGAGGGGCACGCCCTGGTCAGCGAGGAGCTGGAGGAGGGCCTGCGGTCCATCGCCGTCCCCGTCCGCGACCGCGGCGGCCGGGTGGTGGCCGCGATCAACGTCTCCATGCACGCCAGCCGCCGCTCCGTGGAGCAGTCGCGTTCCGAACTGCTGCCCCCGCTCCTCGAAGCCGCCGCACGCATCGGCGACGACCTGTGCGTGGTGGGCCGTTACGCGCGCGTACCGGTCGGCTGAGGGGCCTGTGGACAAGTGGTCCACGCCGTCCGCGAGCGGGCATCATCGAGGGACACGGGGGACGCGAGGGGGTGACCGATGGGCGCGGTGTGGGCGTCGTTACGGGCGCTGTTGGCGATCGTGCTGCTGGCGGGTCTGGTCGTGCTGATCGGCGGGCTCGGGCTCGGCGTGCTGGGTCTGCTCGGCCTCTTCCTGCTCGCGGCCCGGGACGGTCACGCCGACCTCGCCATGCGCGGTGTCATCGTCGCGGCGGCCGCCGTCCCGCTGCTGCTAAGCATCGTCCAGGGGCTGGGCGCGATCACCAGGGCGCCGCCGCTGCGGGCGGACGCGGTACCGGTGTCCCGCGAAGAGGCCCCCGCGCTGTGGGAGTTGGCCACCGGCATCGCCTGGCAGGTCGGGGCGCGCCCGCCTGACGTGCTGCTGCTGACCGGGGACGCCAACGCGTCCGTGTCCGAGGACGGGGCCGCGCTGGGCCTGCTGTCCGGGCAGCGCCGGCTCCACCTGGGCCTGCCCCTGCTGGCGAGCCTCACCCACGCGGAGCTGAGGGCCGTGCTGGCCCACGAGTTCGGCCACTTCTCCCACCGTCACACGCGCTTCGGGGCCGTCGCGTACCGGTGCGACGCCGCCCTGGCCACGACCCTCGGCCAGTGGAACACCGGGACGAGGTGGTTCTCCCTCCCGCACCTCGTGATGCGCGGCTCCGTACGGCTGTACGCGCTGGTCTTCCGGTGGCTCACCTTCGCGGTACGACGCCGCCAGGAGCTGGAGGCGGACCGCACGGCCGCACGCCTGGCCGGGCGCGAGGTGACGGCGTCGGCGCTGCGCGCGACGCACGGCACCGCGGTGGCGTGGCGGAGGTTCCAGCAGGAATGGCTCGATCCGGCCGCCCTGGTGGGGATGCACCCCGACAACCCCTACCTGGCGTTCCGTTCGCTCCTCGGCGAGCTGGGCGTCCGGCGCGTACCGGTGGACGACGACCGCGTCCGCCCGCACCGGCGCGACTCGCACCCGCCGCTCGGTCTCAGGCTGCGCCGTCTGCGGGAACTCGACGTCCCGCCCGGGGAGGACGACGGGAGCGGCGCGCTCCGGCTGCTCCCCGGAGACGTGGGACGTGTGCTCGGGGAACTGCGCGGTCCGCTGGCCCACAGCCGGACGACCGTCCCGTGGGAGCGCTGGATCAAGCTCTCCGCCAACCGCGTTGCGGGCACGCGTGCCTGGGACCTCCTGCGTGCCGCGTCGCGCGCGACCGGCGAGCGGCTCCCGGGGCTGGACACCGTGCTGCGCCTGCTCGCCGACGACGGACCGGGCGCGCTGGCCCGGGAGTCGACGGCACCGGCGAGGAGCTGGCGCAGTCGCTGCACGCGCTGGTGGGCCACACCTTGCTTCGGGAGGGGCGGGCCGCCTGGGTCCCCCTGTGGGGCGGGAGCACCCGCCTGGTGTGCGACGGCCTGGCCGACGACGGGCTGCGCGTGCTCGTCACGGAGGCGCTCTCCGAGCCGCCCCAACTTGACCGGTTGCGCCTCCACCTCACACTCCTGGACGTGGACCCCGACCGCTCGGGACCGCCCGATCCGGCGCATCCGTGGCTGGCGGAGGGACCGGGCGACGCGAAGGAGCCGTCCTTCCAGGGATGGCGGTTCACGACCGTGGTGGACCCCGACGCGGAGCAGCAGAGGAAGCACCAGACCCGCGTCGGGCTCGTGACGGTCGGCGCCGCCGCCCTCGTCGGGATCGTCGTGGCGATCGCCGGCGGCGGCGACGGCACGACGCCGCCGCCCGGTGGGACGCCCTGTCACGTCGTCAACGGCAGCCTGGAATGCGGCCCGGGCCTACCCGGAGCGACCGGCTACCAGCCGGCCCAGGACTGGCGGACGGCCTTCCCCTCGTACCGCCCGACCTACCCGATCCACCCGACCTACCTGCCGAGCCTGCTGCCCGTCCCGAGCATCAGCTTCTCGCTGCGCCCGCTCGCTCCCGTACCCTCGGGCGGCTGACCCCGGCCGCCGGGCCGCCGGGGCCTAGAACACCCCGATCCGCTGCAGGGCCCGGGCCTGGCGGCCCGAGGGCCGCAGGGGCCAGTAGAGGTAGCAGACACCGCCCGTGCCGCTGCGCAGCTGCCCGTCGGCGGTGTAGCGCTTGGTCCTGAGCCAGATGGTCTCGAACTGCGACCGCTTGTAGACGCGGCGCACCGAGGCGTCGTCGGGGCTCGCGGGATCGTTGGCGATGACGTCGCCGTCGGCGGTGAAGCCGATGACGCACATCAGGTGCCCGGAGGTCCCGTACCCCGCGCCGTCGAGTTCGGAGGCGAGGAAGGACTGGGACGTTATCACCGGGATGCCGGCCCTGATCAGCAGTTCGATGTCGTTCAGGCCGCGCAGCCGGGTGATGACGGCGACCATGTCGTGGTACGTGGCCGCGTAGGCCGCGTTGAACGGCCAGTTGCCGCAGCCCTCGTACTGGCTGTCGTAGGTGTAGCGGGCGGCGTGGCAGACCTGGGGGTCCGCGTAGGAGGGGTCGACCCAGGCCAGGTCGGCGGCGGCCGGCTCGCGGCCCCAGTACTCGATGACCATCTGGGAGCCCGTCGGGCTGCACCAGGCCTCGCCACCGTTGTCGTACTGCGGGTACTGACCCTTGTGGATCTCCTGCGAGTAGCGCGGCACGGGCAGTTCGACCCCCCTTCCCACGCCCGGCACGGACGCCGGCACCGTGAAGCGGTCCGGGACGTCGGAGGCCATGGCGCCGAGCCGCCAGACGGTGGGGGTGACCCGGGAGCCGGGGGTGCGCAGCAGGGTGAGCCGCAGGCGGTACGAGGCGAGCCGCAGGCCCGAGGCGGGGTCGTCGACGGAGAGGGTGTCGGTCCAGACGCTGCTCCTGCCGTCGCTCTGGTCGTCGACGGAGGTGCGCTTGATGTCGGCGTCGCCGGAGGCCCAGCGGCCCATCACGTACCAGGGGGACCGGCTGCCGTCGGTGTACGTGGCGCCCAGCTCGACCTGGATCCAGGTGCCGGGTGGCGTACGGGCGTTCCAGGAGGCGACGATCTCGGTCGCCGGGTGCCGCGGGGTGTGCTCGGGGGAGGTCCAGGTGGCGGTCTCCCACGTGGCGGTGATCCGGGTGTGCGGGTCGGTGTACTCCATCGTGCCGGTGGGCCGCAGGATCGCCACGCCGGGGCGGGGACCGGGTACGACACCGGTGCCGGAGCCCCGTCCGCGGTACCAGTCGGCCCATCGCGTCCAGGCCCGGTACTCCACGGCGGCCGCGTCGCCGTCGTGGGCGCCCGGCCTGCCCACCACGTCGTCGGCCAGGTCGCAGTCGTCCGCGCCGGACGCGGCGAAGGCCCGCGGGGCGGTCGTCGCCGCGGCTGCCGCCGCGATGGCGGCGGCCAGCACCGTACGACGTGGGGTCGGTCGGGTCATGGCGGGTGTCCCCCTGTCATGGGCATGGACGACAGGTGCACAACTATCGCTCCACGCGGGCTTTTCGACCAGCGCCCCGAAAGGATCCGGGCAAGTTCATTGGTCGATACCTCTGACACAGACAAGGACGGGACCCGGTAAACCGTCAAGCATATCCGCCGCCGTTTCGGCCTAATTCCTCATATTGAACTACCGGAAAGACGTCGAACGGAGTGTCATACGGCGACCCAGGACGACCGGTGAGAATGTGGCGCCGCTGGCCGACCGCACGCCGCCCGGAGGAACCGCCCGATGACACTCGCCGCCGCCAGGGGCAGACGCACGCTGGCCGGCCTCGCCCTGCTGCTCACCGGGGCCGCCGGGTGGCAGGCGTCCGCGGGCGGGGCGGCCACACCGCTCCCGGCCCCCTGCGCGACGTCGGTGCCCTTCCGGTCCGGGACGCAGGGCTACCACACCTTCCGCATCCCGGCGGTCGTACGCATCGGCGGGACCACCGTCCTCGCCTTCGCCGAGGGGCGCCGCAACTCGGGGGCGGACGACGGCGACATCGACGTCGTGCTCCGGCGCTCCTACGACGGCGGCTGCACCTGGGAGCCGCTCCGGACGATCGCCGACGCCGGTACCGAGACCTTCGGCAATCCCGCCCCGGTGGTGGATCCCCGCACCGGGCGCGTCGTGCTGCTGATCTGCCGCGACACCGGCCCGGAACGGCTCGTCTACGAACTGCACAGCGACTCGGGCGGCCTGACCTGGTCCCCGCCCCGCGACATCACCTCCGAGGTCAAACCCGCCAACTGGCGCTGGTACGCGACGGGTCCGGGGCACGCCATCGCCCTGAGGAGCGGCCCGCACGCCGGACGTCTGCTGGTGCCCGCCAACCACACGTCCGTCCTGGCCGGCGTGACCGTGCACGGCGCCCACGCGCTCTACAGCGACAACGGCGGCCAGGACTGGCACATCGGCTTCGTCCAGGCGCTCCCCGGCGACTGGCTGAACCTCAACGAGAGCACGATGGCCGAACTCCCCGGCGGCCGGGTCTACGTCAACAGCCGTGACGACCGCGGGTTCTCCGCTCCCACCCGCGCCGACGCCTACAGCTCCGACGGCGGGCTCAGCATCGACGGCATCTTCCGGCCGCAGGGCGCCCTGGAAGGCCCCGAGGTGCAGGGCAGCGTCCTGCACACCCGGGACGGGGCGCTGCTGTACTCGGGCCCGGCCGACCCCGGGAAACGCCGCAGGATGACCCTCCGGGTCAGCGGGGACCAGGGCGCCTCGTGGACGTCCGAACCCCCCGTCAGCGAGCGTCCCGCGGCCTACTCCGACCTCGTCGAACTCGCCGACGGCACGGTCGGTCTGCTCTACGAGACCGGGACCACCTCCCCGTACGAGTCGTTGACGTTCGCCCGGCTGACGCAAGGCCCGAACGGGTGGATTCCCACATCCGGTGCCATCAGGGGTCGTTGATCAGGGTCCACAGAGCGATCGTCCACAAGGAGAACGAATGATGCGCATCGCGAAGGCCGCGGCCCTGACCGCCGTCGCCGGCGCCACCGTGATGGGTGCCGCAGGCGCCGCCGGCGCGACCGGCCACGGTCGCGGCCACGACCACGGCGGTGCCTCGGCCCAGGCCGCCGCCGTCGGCTCGCCCGGTGTCGCCAGCGGCAACGTCATCCAGATCCCGGTCAGCGTGCCGATCAACCTGTGCGGCAACACCATCAACGCCATCGGGCTGCTCAACCCCGCGCTCGGCAACGTCTGCGTCAATTCGTGATCCGCCGCCCCCACGAGGGGCGTGGAAAGAACGCACGGAGGGGCGTACGGGAAATCCCGTACGCCCCTCCGGCTTTCCGGATTCAGGCGGAATGGGCGGCCATTTCCTCGGCCAGCGCCGCCGCGAAGGAATCCACGTCCTCCTCGGTGGTGTCGAACGAGCACATCCAGCGGACCTCACCGGTCGACTCGTCCCAGAAGTAGAAGCGGTAGCGCTTCTGCAGCCGTTCGCTGACCTCACGCGGCAGCCGCGCGAAGACCGCGTTGGCCTGGACGGGGCGGACGACGGTGACGCCCTCGACGGCGCGGACGGCCGACTCCAGGCGCCGGGCCATCGCGTTGGCGTGACCGGCGCTGCGCAGCCACAGGTCACCGGCGAGCAGCGCCTCGAACTGCACCGAGACGAAGCGCATCTTGGAGGCGAGCTGCATGGACAGCTTCCGCAGGTGCTTCATCGCCCGCACCCGCTCCGGGTTCAGCACCACGACGCACTCGCCCAGCAGCAGCCCGTTCTTGGTGCCGCCGAAGGAGAGGACGTCCACGCCCGCGTCGGTGGTGAACTCCCGCAGCGGCACCCCGAGGGTGGCCGCGGCGTTGGCGATCCGCGAACCGTCGAGGTGGACGGCGAGGCCCCGTTCGTGGGCGTGGTCGCAGATCGCGCGGATCTCCTCGGGCGTGTAGCAGGTGCCCAGTTCGGTGGACTGCGTGATCGAGACGACCTGCGGCTGCGCGCGGTGCTCGTCGTCGAAGCCCCAGGCCTCCCGGTCGATCAGCTCGGGGGTGAGCTTGCCGTCCGGGGTGGGCACGGTGAGCAGCTTCAGGCCGCCCATCCGTTCCGGGGCGCCGCCCTCGTCCACGTTGATGTGGGCGGAGGCGGCGCAGACGACCGCGCCCCAGCGCTCGGTCAGCGCCTGCAGGGCCACGACGTTGGCGCCGGTGCCGTTGAAGACCGGGAAGGCCTCGGCCCGCGGGCCGAAGTGGCCGCGGAAGACCTCCTGCAGGTGGGCGGTGTAGTCGTCCTCGCCGTAGGCGACCTGGTGGCCGCCGTTGGCGAGGGCGATCGCCGCCAGCACCTCGGGGTGGACGCCCGCGTAGTTGTCGCTGGCGAAGCCCCGGACCTCGGGGTCGTGGTGCCGGACCGCGTCGGTCGACGGTGCGGTCACGGGCGGGGTGTCAGCCACTGGCGGGTTCCGTTCACTTCCTCGGCGGGCCGGGTCCACACATCGGCGATGGCGTCGGCCAGGTCGGTCACATCGGTGAAGCCCGCGAACTTGGCGTTCGGGCGCTCCTTGCGCATCTGCTCGTGCACCAGCGCCTTGATCACCAGCACGGTGGCCGCGGCGGTCGGGCCCTGTGCCCCCGCGAGCTTGCGGAAGGAGTCGCCCATCGCCAGCGTCCACGCCTCGGCGGCGGCCTTGGCCGCGGCGTACGCGGCGTTGCCGGCGGTGGGCTGGGAGGCCCCGGCGGCGCTGATCAGGACGTAGCGCCCGAAGGGGCTGGAGAGCAGCCCGTCGTGGAAGGCGAGCGAGGTGTTCTGGACGGTGCGGATGAGGAGCTTCTCCAGAAAGTCCCAGTCCGCGAGGTCGGTCTCCTGGAAGGAGGCCGAGCCGCGCCAGCCGCCGACCAAGTGGACCATGCCGTCGATCCGGCCGTGCTCCTTCTCGATCCGGCCCGCCCACTCGCGGGTGGCGTCCAGGTCGAGCAGGTCGACGATGTCCCCGGTGATCCCGGCGCCGCCCGCGTCGAAGCGGGCCAGGTCCACGGCCTCGGCGAGCCGCTCCGGGTTGGCGTCCGCGGCGATGACCCAGGCACCGGCACGGGCGAGCCGCTGCAGGGTCGCGCGTCCGGCGGGGCCGCCGGCCCCTGCCACCGCGATCACGGCTCCGGCCAGGGGTCCCCTGGCCGCCTCGTTGGCTTCCGTCATCTCCGCCGCCTCCTCGCCTGGATCGGTCACGCGGCCACCTGACCCGTGCCGCGGGCCGTGATGCCCTTGGTCGAGGCGATCACATCACGCAGCTTCTTGGCCAGGGCCTCGTAGAACATGCTGAGCGGAAATTCGTCCGGCAGCACGTCGTCCACGAGCTTCCGCGGCGGCTGGTCGAGGTCCAGGGCCTCCGGGCCCTTGGCCCAGACCGAACCGGGGTGCGGCGAGAGGTAGCCGGCGACGAGGTCGTAGGCGGCGAACCAGTGCACGAGCTTGGGGCGGTCGATGCCGTCCCGGTAGAGCTTCTCGATCTCGGCGCACAGCTGGTTGGTCACCTGCGGGGCGCGCTGCCAGTCGATGTGGAGCTTGTTATCCGTCCAGCGTACGGCGTCGTGCTTGTGCAGGTACGCGAAGAGCAGCTGGCCGCCGAGGCCGTCGTAGTTGCGGACGCGGTCGCCGGTGACCGGGAAGCGGAAGAGGCGGTCGAAGAGGATCGCGTACTGGACGTAGCGGCCCATGCCGTGGCCCTCGGCCTCCAGCTTCACGGCCTCCTTGAAGGTCGTGAGGTCGCAGCGCAGCTCCTCCAGGCCGTACATCCAGAACGGCTGCCGCTGCTTGATCATGAAGGGGTCGAAGGGCAGGTCGCCGTGGCTGTGCGTGCGGTCGTGGATCATGTCCCACAGCGTGAAGGTCTGCTGGCTGAGGTCCTGGTCCGCCAGCAGTTCCTCGGCGTCCTCGGGGAGCGCGAGACCGAGGGTGTCCACGGCGGCGCGGCTCACGGCGCGGAAGCGGGCGGCCTCCCGGTCGCAGAAGATGCCGCCCCAGGTGAAGCGCTCGGGCGCCTCGCGGACGGCGACGGTCTCGGGGAAGAGCACCGCGGAGTTCGTGTCGTACCCGGGGGTGAAGTCCTCGAAGGTGATCGGCACGAAGAGGGGGTTGTCGTAGCGGGTGCGCTCCAGCTCGGACAGCCACTGCGGCCAGACGACGCGGAGCGCGACGGCCTCCAGGTTGCGGTCCGGGTTGCCGTTCTGCGTGTACATCGGGAACACCACGAGGTGCTCCAGGCCGTCCTGGCGGTCGGCCGCGGGGTGGAAGGCCAGCAGCGAGTCGAGGAAGTCCGGCACCGCGAAGCCGCCCTCGGCCCAGCGGCGCAGGTCCACGACCAGGGCCTCGTGGTAGGCCTTGTCGTGCGGCACGAGCGGGGAGAGGTCCTCGACGGCGCGGACCACCCGGTCCAGGGCGCTCTCGACGGCGGCGCGCCCGGGCGCACCCTCCGCGGAGAAGTCGACCGAGCCGTCCTTGCTCTGCCAGGGACGGATCTCCTCCACCGCCTGCTTCAGGACCGCCCACGCCGGATGCCGGACAATGCCGCCGCCGGACACACCGGTCTCGCTGGTGGCTGCGCTGTCCATCGATGCCGCTGCCGGCGACAGAATTTCCGTCATGACCCCTCCTTCACTGAAGAACCTCTTGTCGGCCCACCGTATATACGGCAGCTTCTCCCGTTCAAGTGGAGGCGGAGGAGATTCTTCCGCCGGAAGGGCCCCGGACCGTGGATCTTCCTGCGGGCTGCCGCGCCGTTCATCCCGTGTTCGGCCCTGTGCCGCAAGGGGCCGCTAGGCTGCCAGCGTCCCGTCGATCACCCGCAGCACCCAGCACGGAAGCGATCCCCCTTGAGTTTTCTCACCGTCGGCCATCGCGGTGTCATGGGCGTCGAGCCCGAGAACACCCTCCGCTCCTTCGTCCGCGCCGAGCGCGAGGACATGGACCAGATCGAGCTCGACCTGCACCTCAGCAAGGACGGCGCCCTGATCGTCATGCACGACGTGAAGGTCGACCGCACCACGGACGGCTCCGGGCCGATCGGTGACCTCACCCTGGACGAGCTGCGCGAGCTGGACGCGGGCGCCGGTGAGCGGATCCCGGTGTTCGAGGAGGTCCTGGACGCGGTCACCAAGCCGATCCAGGCCGAGATCAAGGACGCCGCGGCGGCCCGCGTACTGGCCGAGGTGATGCGCGAGCGCGACCTGGTCGAGCGTGTCGACGTGCTGTCCTTCCACGACGAGGCGCTCGCCGAGATCCGCGAGTGCCTGCCCGACGTGCGCACCGTGCTGGTCGCCCAGGGCCCCATGGGTGCGGAGATCGTCACCCGGGCGCAGGCGGTCGGCGCGAAGCTCGTCAGCCTGAGCCTGCGGCGGATCAGCCTGGCACTGGTGCAGGAGTGCCACCGCGCGGGGATCTCGGTGATCGCCTGGACCGTGAACACCCCGGCCGACCTCGCGCTGGCACGGGCCCTCGGCCTCGACGGCGTCGTCACCGACATGCCGGCCGTCAAGCGCGCGGTCGAGGGCGGCCTCACCGACTGGTGACCCGCCCGCCCCGCAACACGCCCGACACAACCGTCCGGCATGCGGGATCCGGCCACGATGTCGTGGACATCCGGCGCCCGGCGGTGCCAATGTCCCGCCATGCGTACCGCATTCGCCCTCCGGGTACCCGCGCGCCTCACCTCCGCCGCGGCGGTCCTCCTCCTCGGCCTCACCGCGGCGGCGTGCGCCCCGCAGGAGGACTCCGCCTCCGACGGCCCCTCGTCGCCCGCAGGTTCCGCCCCGGCCTCGGCCGGGGCGTCCTGCGCGGCGGGCAAACTGGACACCCGTACCGCGGACGTCCTGACGATCGGCACCGACAACCCCGCCTACGCCCCCTGGTTCCAGGACAACAAGCCGGCCAACGGCAAGGGGTACGAGTCCGCGGTCGCCTACGCGGTGGCGAAGCGGCTGGGCTACGACAAGGGCGCCGTCACCTGGCGGACGGTCGCCTTCAACAACGCCTTCGCCCCCGGCGCCAAGTCCTTCGACTTCGACATCAACCAGGTTTCCGTCACCGCGGACCGCCGCAAGGCCGTGGACTTCTCCTCCGGCTACTACGACGTGCGCCAGGCCGTCGTCGCCCTGAAGGACTCCCCGGCCGCGAACGCCACGGACGTCGCCGCGCTGAAGAAGGTCAAGCTGGGCGCCCAGGTCGGCACGACGAGCCTCGACCTCATCAACGACGAGATCAAGCCGGAGCGCACCGCGGCCGTCTACCAGAAGAACGACCTCGCCGTCGCCGCCCTCAAGAACGGCCAGGTGGACGCCATCGTCGTCGACCTGCCCACCGCCTTCTACATCACCTCCGCGGAACTGGACGACGCCAAGGTCGTCGGGCAGTTCGCGACCACCGCCGGCGCACAGGAGCAGTTCGGCCTCGTCCTGGACAAGGGCAGCCCGCTCACCGCCTGCGTGACCGAGGCCGTCGACGCCCTGCGGGCGGACGGCACGCTCGCGAGGCTGGAGCAGCAGTGGCTGTCCGACGCGGTCGGCGCACCGGTGCTCAAGTGACGCTCGGCGAGGAACTGCACAAGGACGCGTACACGCCGTCGCAGCGGCGCCTGGAGCGGGAGCGCCACCGGCGGGCCCGCACGCGCCGCGCGACGGCGATCGCCGCGACGAGCACCCTGGTCACGGCGGCGGTGCTCTACCTGGGCATCACGGGCTCCCCCGGCTGGCCACGGGTCCGGGAGACCTTCCTCAGCGGCCACTACGCGCGTCTCGCCCTGCCGAAGGTCCTCGACGGCCTGCTCCTCAACCTGCGGCTGCTGGTCGTCTGCGGCGCGATCGTGCTGGTCCTCGGCCTGCTGCTGGCCGTGGTCCGGACGCTGCGCGGTCCGGTGTTCTTCCCGCTCCGGGCACTGGCGGTCGCGTACGTCGACTTCTTCCGCGGCCTGCCGCTGATCATCTGCCTGCTGGCGGTGATCTACGGGGTCCCGGCGCTGCGCCTGCAAGGGGTACCCACGAACCCGGTCGTGCTGGGCGGCGCGGGCCTGGTGCTCACCTACTCCGCCTACGTGGCCGAGGTCTTCCGGGCGGGCATCGAGAGCGTCCACCCGAGCCAGCGCGCCGCCGCCCGCTCGCTGGGGCTGAGCGGTGCGCAGACCCTCCGGCACGTGGTCCTGCCGCAGGCCGTGCGGCGTGTCGTGCCACCGCTCCTGAACGACCTGGTGTCCTTGCAGAAGGACACCGGCCTGGTCTCCATCGCCGGGGTGATCGACGCCGTCTACGCGGCGCAGATCATCACCAGCCAGACCTTCAACTACACGCCCTACGTCGTGGCCGGGCTGGTCTTCGTGGCACTCACCATCCCCATGACCCGGTTCACCGACTGGGTCACCGCGCGCATGAACCGGCGCCAGTCACAGGGAGGCACCGTATGACCGAGGCACCCGTCCTGCGGCTGGAGTCGGTCCGCAAGGGCTTCGGCGGCTCCCTCGTACTGCGGGACGTGGACCTGGAGGTCCCGCAGCACACCGTCACCGTCCTGATCGGCGCGTCCGGCTCGGGGAAGTCCACACTGCTGCGCTGCGCCAACCTCCTGGAGGAGGTCGACGACGGCGCGATCTTCCTGGACGGCGAGGAGATCACCCACCCCCGGGCCGACCCGGACGCGGTCCGGCGGCGCATCGGCGTGGTCTTCCAGGCGTACAACCTCTTCCCGCACATGACGGTGCTGGACAACATCACCCTGGCGCCGCGCCGCGTGCACGGCGCCCCCCGCCGCGACGCCGAGGCGCGCGCCCACGAGCTGCTCGGCCGCCTCGGGCTCGACGGCAAGGCGCGTGAGTACCCGGACCGGCTCAGCGGCGGGCAGCAGCAGCGGGTGGCGATCGTCCGGGCGCTGGCGGTCAGGCCACGGCTGCTGCTGCTCGACGAGATCACCGCGGCGCTCGACCCCGAACTGGTCGGCGAGGTGCTGGGCGTCGTCCGAGACCTCAAAGAGGACGGCATGACCATGCTCATCGCCACCCACGAGATGGGCTTCGCCCGCGAGGTCGCCGACCAGGTCTGCTTCCTCGACGGCGGTGTGGTGCTCGAACGCGGCACGCCCGCCGACGTCTTCGGCGCGCCCGCGCACGAGCGCACCCGGCGCTTCCTGTCGCGGATCGTCGAGGCCGGGCGGTTCTGAGGCGGCCGTCAGCCGAGCTGCTTGACCAGCAGCTCGAAGGCGAGGTCGTCGCGCGTGGGCAGCCCGAACCGCGCGTCGCCGTAAGGGAAGGGGCTGGTGCGGCCGGTCCGCGCGTAGCCCCGGCGCACGTACCAGGCGATCAGGTCCTCGCGCTGCGTGATCACCGTCATGTGCATCTCGTCCGCCGCCCACTCCTCGCGGGCCCGCCGCTCCGCCTCGGCGAGCACCAGCTTGCCCAGACCGCCGCCCTGCAGGGCCGGGCGCACGGCGAACATCCCGAAGTAGGCGTGCCCGTCGCGGTTCTCCAACTGGCAGCAGGCCACGACGACGCCGTCCGTCTCGACCGCGAGGATCAGGCTGCGCTCGCCGTCGATGACGGCCGCCACGCCCTCGGGATCGGTGCGCTGGCCCTCGAGCAGGTCCGCCTCCGTCGTCCACCCGGTGCGGCTGGCCTCGCCGCGATACGCCGACTCGATCAGCGCGACCAGGGCGGGGACGTCCTCACGGGTGGCGGTGCGGAAGACGGGGCGGGCGACGGGCTGCGCGGTCTCCATGGCGGGGGTGTCCTCTCTGCGGCGGCGGCTCGTCCCGAGGCTAGCCGGTCGTGTCCGGAGGCGGCACGAAACCCCTGGCCCGTACGTGCCGCACGAACTCCTCGGGCGGCGCGCACCCGCGCCGGCGCACCCACTGCTCCCAGGCCAGGTCCCACGTCCAGGTGCCGTCGGTGGCCCGCCCGAGGCGGACGTACTCGTACGGCCCCTCGGAGAGCGGATCCGGAGCGGGGCTCACGGCCATGACGAGGATCCGGCCCCCCGCGAAGTAGTCGGCGAGCGGCTCGCGCAGTTCCCCGGGCAGGCTCCCCGGGACGAGGAGCACCTGACGGCCCCTGCCGCGGCCGACGCGGGCGGGAGCGGCGGTGCGGACGGGGTGGCCTTGGGCGGCCGGGTTGGCGGGCCACCGGCGTCCGGGCGCGGTGGGCACGAAGCGCCCCTCGCCCGTGGGCGGTTCCCCGGCCTCCAACGTGACGGCGAACCCGCCCTCCCTCAGACGGGCCGCCAGCAGCGCCGTCTCCGGCTCCGTTCCCCGCTCGCCCTCCCCGGCGAGCGCGCGCAACCGGCCGCGGGCCTCGGCGAGCGGCACGCCGAACACCTCGCGCACCGTCTTGAGCGCACGCGCGCCCGCGGCGCCGGGGAGCGGCTCGGCGCGGAGCACCACCTCGCCGTGCGCGGCGACCAGGGCGGCGCTGACGTACTCGGGGACCTCGTCGCGGCCGCACTGCACCTCGGCGGACCCGCACGCCTCGCAGGCGCCCTCCACGCTCCAGTGCGCCACGCCGTCGATGACGCAGACGCCGGCGTGGTAGCCGGCCTCGGCGCCGCAGCGGGTGCAGGTCCTGAACAGCGGGGCGATCGCGCCGGGGCCGTGGTCCATGCGGGGCAGCCTCGCGGACGCGGGGGCGCCGTGTCAGCCGGTTTTCCCGGCGGCGCGTGGGTAGCTTCGGGCCGTGACGAACGTACTGAGCAGCAGGATCCTGCTCCGGCCGACCGATCTCGAGAGGTCCCGCGCCTTCTACCGCGACGACCTGGGACTGGCGGTCTACCGCGAGTTCGGGCCGTGGGAGGAGCGCGGCACCGTGTTCTTCCTGGGCGGGGGCTTCCTGGAGGTCTCGGGGCACGCCGACGGGCCGCCCGCGCCCGGACTCCAGCTGTGGCTCCAGGTCGAGGACGTGGCGGAGTGCCACCGCCGGTTCGCCGGGCGCGGGGTCCGGATCGTGCGGGAGCCCGTGAAGGAGCCCTGGGGGCTGATCGAGATGTGGATCGAGGACCCGGACTCCGTACGGATCTGCGTGGTGGAGGTCCCCGCGGACCACCCTCTGCGCTACCGGGGGTAGGGCTCCGCGGTCACGAGTCGAGCCAGGCCGTGATGGCGTCGGTGTGCTCGCCCAGGCGGGGCGCGACCGAGCGCTTGTTGCGGTTGACGGACAGGAAATAGGTGGACTCCCCGTGCGCGTGGGGCGGCCCCCAGGCCCGGGTGTCGTACCGGTGTCCGGGTGCTCGACCTTGATGACGTCGGCGCCGAGGTCGGCCGGCAGCATCGTGGCGTAGGGCGCGGCCAGGACGCGCCCGAAGTCGGCGATCAGCACGCCGGACAGGGGTGCCGCCGGTGCGGGGACGTCCGTGCCGGTCATCGGGCCACCCCGTCCCTGCCCATCCCGTCCCTGCCCATCCCGCCCGTGCCCATCTCGTCGACGCCGGTCTCGGAGCAGGCCGCGGCGAACCGGCGGACGCCCTCGGCGATCTCCTCGGTGCCGCTGGTGTCGGCGAAGCTGAGGCGGACGTACGGGGCCGGCGCCTCGGCGGCGAAGTAGGGGCGGCCGGGAGCGACGGCGGTGCCGGCGCGCAGCGAGGCGGCCGCGAGGGCGGACCCGTCCGTGCCGTCCGGGAGCCGCAGCCAGATCTGGTAGCCGCCGACCGGGACGCGGACACGGGACACCAGGCCCGGCAGTTCGCGGTGGAGGGCGGCGAGCATCGCGTCACGGCGGTCGCGCAGGCCCGCGGAGACGGCGCGCAGATGGCGGGGCCAGGCGGGGGCGCCGACGAGTTCGAGGGTGGCCTCCTGCAGGGGGCGCGGCACGAAGAAGCTGTCGACGATCTGGATGGCGCGCAGCCGCTCCATGACCGGGCCGCGGGCGACGAGGGCGCCGACGCGCAGGCTGGGCGAGGTGGGCTTGGTCAGCGAGGTGACGTGGACGACGGTGCCGTAGGGGTCGTCCACGACCAGGGGCGGTGGCGGTTCGGCGCCGTGGCCGAGGCGCCGGGCGAAGTCGTCCTCGATGAGGAAGGCCCCTGCGGCGTGGGCGATCTCGGTGATCCGCCGGCGGCGGTCGGCGGCGAGGACGGCGCCGGTGGGGTTCTGGAAGAGCGGCTGGCAGAAGAAGACCCGGGCGCCGGTGGCGGCGAAGGCGTCGGCGAGCAGGTCCGGGCGCACGCCGTCGTCGTCCATGGGGACGGGGACGGGACGCAGCCCGGCCGCGCGGGCGACGGCCATGGCGCCCGGGTACGTCGGCGACTCGACCAGCACCGGCGAGCCGGGCGGGGCGAGCGCGCGCAGCGCGGTGGTCAGCGCGGCCTGGCCGCCCGCGGTGACCAGGACGTTGGCGGGGCCGAGGGTGCCGCTGGAGCCGCCGACCTCGCGCGCGAACCAGGCCCGTAGCGCGGTCAGTCCCTCCAGCGGCGGCATCTCCCAGGCGCCGGGGCGGCGGGCGGCGCGGGCGAGCGCGGCCCCGAGCGCCTGCTCGGGCTGGAGCGAGGGGTGCAGGTAGCCGCTGTTGAAGGCGATCACCCCGGGCGGCGGGACGGCGAGGCTGGCGGTCACGCCGGAGGCGTCGACGACCCTGGGCGTGGAATCGCCGTGCTCCTCGACGGTGAGGGCGACCTGCTGCCAGGAGGTGTCGACCGGACGCGGGCCGTCGGCGACGCGCTGGGCACGGTAGGCGCCCGCGCCGGGGCGGGTGACGACCAAACCCTCGGCGGCGAGCGCGGCCAGGGCCCGGGAGACCGTGACCGGGCTGACGCCGAAGCGCTCGACGAGGACACGGCTCGACGGCAGCTTTTCGCCGGGCGAGTAGCGGTGGAGCTCATCTCTCAGGGTGTCCGCAACATTTCCCGAACTGCTACCGTTGGCCATGACAGCACACAATAGCGCTACCGTCGCCCCGTCGATAGCGGTCGGGAGCCGTACAGGTGGCACCGCGCTCGCCGGGCTGGGCGTCGCCGCCTTCTCGCTGACCTTTCCCGCGACGCACTGGGCGCTCACCGGGCTCGGCCCCTGGTCCGCCACCACCGTCCGGGGTGTGCTGGCCGCGGCCGTGGCGGGGGCCTGTCTGGCCGCCGCACGGGTGCCGCTGCCCGACCGCCGGCACTGGGCGGGGCTCGCGGTCGTGGCGCTCGGTGTCGTCCTCGGGTTCCCCCTCCTGACCACCCTGGCGCTGCGCACCACCGACACCTCGCACGCCGCCGTGGTCGTGGGCGCGCTGCCGCTGGTCACCGCCGTGCTGGCCGCCGTACGCGTCGGGACGCGCCCGTCGGTGCCCTTCTGGTCGGCCGCGGTCGCGGGCGGGGCGGTCGTGGTGTGCTTCGCCCTGTGGCAGGGCGGCGGCTCCCTGACCACGGGCGACCTCTTCCTCTTCGCGTCGCTGCTGGTCTGCGCGGCCGGTTACGTCGAGGGCGGACGGCTGGCCTCGGTCATGCCGGGCTGGCAGGTCATCGGGTGGGCGCTGGTCGGAGCGCTGCCCCTGACCGTGCCGGCGGCGGGGGTGGCGCTCGCGCTCGAGCCGGTGCACCTCGGCGGCCGGGCGGTGGCCGGGCTGCTCTGGGTCTCGGTGGTGTCCCAGTTCCTCGGGCTGATGGTCTGGTACCGGGGCATGGCCGCCATCGGCGTCGCGCGGGCCAGCCAGTTGCAGCTGGCCCAGCCGTTGCTGACGCTGGTCTGGGCGGCCGCGCTGCTCGGCGAGGACCTGGGCGCGCTGACCGCACCCGCGGCGCTGGCGGTCCTCGTCTGTGTGGCGGTCACCCAGCGGGCCCGCAGCTGAAGCGGGGGCGGCACGGCCGCGCTCCCCCGGTACGCCCGTGCGCTGGAGTGTGCGCCGCCGGGTCCGGGCATCCTCCGGGGAGGAGCCGAAGGAGGGCCGCTCATGCACGGACCGCCGCTGGTGGCCTGGCTGCTCGTGGTGCTGGGCGCCGCCACGGGGGCGTACTGCCTGTTCCGCACCCGGCGCGGCTGCCCCGGCACCGGACCCGACCAGCGTCGGGTGGCGCGTGCGGAGGCGCTGATGGGGATGGGCATGGCCGTGATGGCGGTGCCGGTGTCCGTCCTGGATCCGCCGCAGTGGGTCGCCGCGGCCTTCGGCCTGGTCTTCGGTGCGGCGGCGGTGCGCGCGCTGCTGCTGGCCCGGCACGACGCGCACCATCTGCACCATGCCGTCGGCGCGGGGGCGATGGTCTACATGGCGGTGGCCATGGCCGAGGCGGGCTCCGCGGGTGCCGCCGGCGGCGCGGCCCACGCCGGTCACGCGCCCGCGGGCACGCCCGCGACGACCGGGCTGCTGCTGGCGTACTTCGCGATATACGTCCTGGCGGCGGGCGTCCGGCTGCTCTCGGTCCCCGTCACCGTCACAGCGGCCGGTGCGGCTCCGGCGGGAGGAGTCGTGCCGGTGGCGCACGCGCCCGAACTGGCCTCGGCGTGCCGCGTGTCCATGGCGATAGGGATGTTCGCCATGCTCCTGACGCTCTGACGGCAGTGAGGCGCGTCACTTTCCCCTCGAATAACGTACCCGTGTGCGGTGACGCCCTCATAGTGTGGCGGCATGACCGTCCCGCTCGCGCTGCTCCTGCTCGGTGCGGTGGCGGCCGCCATGGCCCCACGCCTGCTCACCCGCGCCACCTGGCCCGAGCGGGAGCCGGTGCTGGCCCTGTGGGTGTGGCAGTGCGTGATCGGCGCGGTCCTGCTGTGCCTGTTCCTGGCCATGGCCCTCAGCGCCTCCGCCACGTGGACCTGGCTGCGCGAGGGACTGTTCGCCTTCGCCCCCCATGACGTCGTCGACGCCTACGAACTGCCCGGTTACGGGCCGTGGGCGGGTTATCTGGCGGTCCTGCTGGCCTGCGGCGGCATCTGGACGGCGGCCATGCTCGCCCGGGAGATCCGCAGGGCCGGCGCCCGGCAGCGGGCGCGCCGCGCCGAACTGCGGGCCCGCTCGCCGCGGCTGCCCGGTGAGGCCGCCGCCTCCGACGAGCGGCTGGTCGTCCTGGAGAGCGACCGTCCGGACGCCTGGTGGCTGACCGGCCCGCGGCCGCAACTGGTCATCACCACGGCTGCCCTGCGTCGCCTGAAGGGGCGTCAGCTGGACTCCGTCCTCGCCCACGAGCAGGGCCACGCGCGGGCCCGGCACGACGTCCTCCTGCACAGCGCCGGCGCGCTGGCCTCGGGCTTCCCGCAGGTGCCGGTCTTCGCCGCGTTCCGTGACCAGGTGCACCGGCTCGTCGAACTCGCCGCCGACGACATCGCCTCACGCCGGTTCGGGCGGCTCACCACCGCCCTGGCCCTGGTCGAACTCAACGAGGACCGCGGCGTTTTCGGCCCCTGCCCGGCACCGGACGCGCAGGTCCCGGTCCGCGTCAACCGGCTGCTGGACCCCGCGCCGCGGCTCACCCGCCTCGGCCGCGCCCGCGCGTCCGCGTGCGCGCTGCTCATCCCGGTCGTGCCGTTGCTCGTGGCCTTCGGCCCCGGGATCGGGGCGCTCACGTAACCTCGGCTGCATGCACGCCCCTCCCGCACCGTCCGACGTCCGGGACCCCGACCGTGCCCTGCGCACCGCGTGCCTGAGCCAGTGCGCGGCGGCCTGCGCCGCCTTCCTGCTGCTGCTCGGGCTCGTCGTGGCGCGCTGGGGGCCGCTGCTGGCCGCCGACCGCGGCATCGCCGTGCAGCTGCACGCCGTCGCGGTACGGCACTCCGGCTGGACCCGGCTCAACCGCGTCCTCACCGACTGGGTCTGGGATCCGCTGACGATACGTCTGCTGCTGCTCGCGGCCGTGGTGTGGCTGCTCGTACGGCGCGAGAACCGCCAGGCCCTGTGGCTGGTGCTGGCCGGCACCCTGGGCTGGGTCCTCCAGCAGTCCGCCAAGGCCCTCGTCGGCCGGGAGCGCCCGCACTGGCCGGACCCCGTCGACTCGGCGGCCTACGCGGCGTTCCCCTCCGGCCACGCGATGACCGCCGCGCTCGTCTGCGGCGCCCTGCTGTGGCTGCTGCTGCTCCGCCTGCCGGCCCGCTCCCCATGGGGCGTGGCCGCCTGCGCCGTCGCCTTCGTGTCCGTCGCCGGTGTCGGCTTCACCCGCGTCTACCTCGGCGTCCACTGGCCCTCCGACGTCCTGGGCGGCTGGCTGCTCGCGGCGGCCGTCCTCACCGGTACGGCGGCGCTGTGCGAACCGTGGCGCACGGGCGCCGCGGAGCAGGAGCGCACGTCCTCGTGACCCGGTCGGGGCCGGGAGTTGTGCGGGTTCAGGGGAGATCGAGGCACCCGGGCGGCTGCCCTGCCGCGCTGTCGCCACCGGCTGGTATCCATGTGCGGCATGGACACCGAACACGCCTCCCCCGAGGACCTCGCCGCGCTCCGCGCGGCCTTCGACGTCGACGACGGCGGCGCGTCGGCGCTCGGCTGGGAGGCCGTCCACGCCTTCGAGGCGCGGCACGGGGTGGTACTGCCCGAGCCCTACCGGACGTTCGTCGCCGACATCACCGACGGCTCCTTCCAGGGGCCTCCCGACTTCGGGCTCGTGGGCCTGGAGGAGTTGCCGGACGACTGGGGCGACGACCCGGCCGGACGCGACCTCGGCCGCCCCTTCCCCCTGACGTCGGCGTGGATCTGGGAGGACGACGACCGGCCCGAGGAGGAACTCGCGCCGCTGCGCGCCCAGGTGTTCGACCACGGCTCGATCGTGCTCGGCACGGACGGTTGCGGCATGTACTGGCACCTCGTCGTCACCGGTCCGCAGCGCGGCCGGGTGTGGCACGTCACCGGCGAGGGCGCCTGCCCGTTCGATGCGGGGTTCGCCGGGTGGGTCGGGCACTGGGCGGCCGGGAAGCCCTGGTTCGACGCCTCCTGACCGTGACGCGGCCCGCACCGGGCTCCGGTGTGCCCGCGAAGCCGGGGCGGGGATGATGGCGGTCATGACCATCAAGGGATGCATGTTCGACTTCTCCGGCACCCTGCTGCGGGTCGAACCCGCCCGGCGCTGGCTGGGCACGGTTCTGGAGCGGCTGGGGATCACCCTCGGCGAGACCGAGCTGGCGGCGTACGCGGAACGCCTGGAGCGGGCCGGCGCGCTCCCGGGCGGAGCGGCGCCGGAGCGGGTGCCGGCACGGCTGGAGCGGCTGTGGCAGGAACGGGACCTGTCGGCGGAGCACCACCGCGCGGCGTTCACCGCGCTGGCGCGGGAGGCGGAGCTGCCCTGGGAGGAGGCCTACGGGGCGCTGTACGACCGCCACATGGAGCCCGCCGCCTGGTCGCCGTACCCGGACGCGAGGGAGGTGCTCGAGGAGTTGCGGCGCCGGGGCGTGCCGGTGGCGGTGGTGAGCAACATCGGGTGGGACCTGCGGCCGGTGTTCCGCGCGCACGGTCTGGAAGGGCTGGTGGACGTCTTCGTCCTCAGCTTCGAGCACGGCGTCCGGAAACCGGACCCACGGCTGTTCGGCATCGCGTGCGAGGGGCTGGGGCTGCCGCCGGAGCGCGTCGCCATGGTCGGGGACGAGCGGCGGGCGGACGGTGGCGCGGCGGCGCTGGGCTGCGCGGTGCACCTGGTGGACCACCTGCCGGTGGAGCAGCGGCCGTCGGGGCTGCTGCCGGTGCTGGACCTGACCGCGTGACGGGGATCTGAGGGCGCCGGGCCGGGCGGCGCGGAAGTGCGGTACCCGGCGGTCCCCCGCGCCGCCGGGTACGTGCACCTCACCCCCGTGACCCGCATGAGCATGCCACTCACGCACGGTCAGCCCTGAGTATATTGGCTCCGAGCCAGTCAACGCAGGAGTAAAGCATGTCCCCTCGGCGACCTTCGGTCAATGAAGCGATGCGCCGGCGTTCACGGGAACGTCTGCTGCAGGCCACGGTCGAACTGGTGGAGGAACGCGGGTTCGAGGCCACGACGCTCGGGGACATCGCCGACCGTGCGGGGTCGGCGCGCGGTCTGGTGTCGTACTACTTCCCCGGCAAGCGACTGCTGCTGCAGGCGGCGGCACACCGGCTGATGCACACCGAGCTGGCCGCGGCGCTGGAGCGGGAACCCGGGCCCGCCGACGGCCGCGAGGTGCTGGCCCGGGCGATCGACGCCGTCCTGGCGCTGCCCGTGCGGCATCCGGTCGTCATGCGGGCGCACATGGCCGGCATCCTCCAGGCGTCCGGGTTCAGCGAGTGCGAGGAGCGGCAGCGCCTGGCCGAGTTGCTGCTGGGCGCCGTCCGGGCGTGGGGCTCGGCGGACCCCGAGCAGGACTACCGGATGCTGCGGGCCCTGCTCATGGGCGGGGTGTTCGCGCAGTTGATCCCGGGCGCGGCGATGCCGCTGCCGCGGTTGCGGGCCGACATGTTCCAGCGGTACGGCCTGCCCTGGGAACTCGGCGTTCCGCCGGGCGACCTGCCGCCCGGCGGAACGCCGTTGCCCGGGACCGCTCAGCGGTAGTCGGGCTGGGTCTGGACGTTGAGCTCGGCGAGCCGGATGCCCCGGGCGCTGTCGGTGCGCTTGTCGGAGATCTTGAGGACGTCGAAGCCCTTGGCGATGTCGTTCGAGTAGATGTAGCCGTTGTAGTAGTAGGCGCTCCAGGAGCCGCCGAGGGTCAGGGTGTCGGTCGAGATGGGCCCGCGCTCGAAGTAGCCGATCTCCTTGGGGCGCGCGGAGTCGGTGAAGTCCCACACGGAGACGCCGCCCTGGTACCAGGCCTGGACCATGATGTCGCGGCCCTTGGCGGGGATGAGCGAGCCGTTGTGGGCGACGCAGTTCTCGGTGTCGGCCTGGTGGCGCGGGATCTTGTAGTAGTTCCGAAAGACCAGCTCGGGCTTGCCGTGCTTGCGGACGATGTCGTAGATGCCGTCGGCACCGCGCTGCGGACCGATCGCGGTGTTGCACTCGGCGCCGCCGCCACCGCCCAGCTCGTCGGTGAAGACGACCTTGGTGCCGCGCTCGTTGAAGGTCGCCGAGTGCCAGAACGAGAAGTTGACGTTGTCCTGGACGCGGTCGAGGACCTTCGGGCGCTCGGGGTTGGAGATGTCCATCAGGATGCCGTCGCCCATGCAGGCGCCGGCCGCGAGCCCCAGCTTCGGGAACGCGGTGATGTCGTGGCAGCCGGTGGTCTCACTGACCCGGGCCTGGGTGTCGGTGGGCGGGACGCCCGGGTTGCCGCCGTCCGGGAAGAGGACCGGGAAGGCCGTCACGGCCGCCTTCTCCGGGTGGCTGCGCGGGATCTTCACCACGGAGATGCCGTCGTGCGGCGGCTGGCAGTCCGGGAAGGTGGCGCTGGGCGAGTAGGAGGATACGTAGACGAACAGGTCGCGCTTGGCCGGTACCAGGGTGTGGGTGTGGGAACCGCAGGCGGTCTCCACGGCCGCGACGTAGCGCGGGTTGGCCTTGTCGCTGATGTCGAAGACCTTGACGCCCTCCCACGAGGACTTCTCGGCCGCGGACTGGCTCGTGCTCGCGCAGGAGCTGTCCGAGCGCGAGGAGTCGGTGGACAGGACCAGCAGGTTCCCGGAGACCGATATGTCGTTCTGGGATCCGGGGCACAGGACCTGGCTGACCATCTTGGGGCTGGTGGGACGGCTGATGTCCCAGATGACGAAGCCGTCGTAGTTGCCCGCGAAGGCGTATCTGCCCTGGAACGCCAGGTCGGTGTTGAATCCCCCGAGGGATTGCTTGGGTATGTTGACCAGGTGCTGAACGTTGGCGCTCGTGACGACCTCGTCGACACCCGGGATGCTCCCGTCGGCCGTGGCGGGGGCCGGAACCGCCAGTCCGAGCAGCGTGACGGCCGCGGCCGCCAGGGCCGCCAGTCGTCCGGGGCGAGCGAGGGCTGTACGTAAGCGCTTCACCGCGTCCTCCTAGTTTCCGTTCGCGGTTGAACTTCATGCGGACCCCGGCAGTATGGCCCTTCTCATGTGCGCGTCAAAAGATGACAATGCACTGGTGTTTTCCTCGTATCGTGTTGCGACGCTGTCCGCGCTGGCCCTCACCGCCTCCTTGGTACTAGCCCTGACCAGCTGCGACGGGGGTTCCGGAAGCGGTTCCGCGTCCGCCGCGCCCTCGGTCATCGCGCCGGGAGCGCCGGGCGAGAAGGCCACCACCCTCTCCCCGGAGGAGGCGGCGAAGGCCCTGCCCGACGACTCCCCGAACCCGGCGGACCTCACCTATGTGACGAACATGATCGCCCACCACCAGCAGGCGCTTGTCATGACCGCCCTCGCGGGCACCCGCGCCTCGGACGAGAAGGTCCGCGGACTCGCCGCGCGCATCGAAGCCGCGCAGGGCCCCGAGATCGACACCATGCAGGCCTGGCTCAAGACCAACGGCGGCTCCCATGCCACCGCTCACGACCATGACCACGCCGCGATGCCCGGGATGGCCACCGCGGCGCAGCTGGCGGCGCTGCGCGCGGCGCGCGGCGCGGAGTTCGACCGGCAGTTCCTTCGCCTGATGACCGCCCACCACCGCGGCGCGGTGACGATGGCCACCGACGTGCTCACGCACGGCCGCAACGTCCTGGTCGCCGAGTGGGCGAACGAGGTGATCGCCCAGCAGAGCGCCGAGATCGCCCGGATGCGCGCCATGGACTGACATCCCGGACCGCGACACGCTCCGGCGCCCTCCCCCCGGTGGTCACTCGGTGCGATGCTGGACGTGGCCGCCCGTCCCGCCCGTTCCGGGCGGCACACGGGCCGCCGAGGTGAACCCAACCCTCGCCGAAGGGGAGGCGCCCGTGCTGCGTGTGGCAGTCGTCGGATCAGGTCCCAGCGGGGTGTACACGGCCGAGGCGCTGACCCGCCAGGAGTCGGTGCCGGACGTCGCCGTCGACGTGCTCGACCGGCTCCCCTGCCCGTACGGCCTGGTCCGGTACGGGGTGGCCCCCGACCACGAGAAGATCAAGTCCCTGCAGGGCACGCTGCGGCGCGTCCTGGAGGACCCCCGGATCCGCTTCCTGGGCAATGTGACCGTCGGCGGTCCGGGGCTGTCCCCGCAGGCGCTGCTGGATCTGTACCACGCGGTGGTGTACTGCGTCGGCGCCGCGACCGACCGCCGCCTCGGGGTGCCCGGGGAGGACCTGCCGGGCAGTTGCGCGGCCACCCACTTCGTCTCCTGGTACAGCGCCCATCCCGACGAGGCTCCCGACGGCTTCCCGCTGCACGCCCGCTCCGCGGTCGTCATCGGGGTCGGCAACGTGGCCGTCGACGTGGCCCGCATCCTGGCCCGCGGTGCCGAGGAGCTGCGGCACACCGATGTGCCCGAGGGGGTGCTGCGGGCCCTGGCGGACAGCCACGTCACGGACGTGCACATGGTGGGGCGGCGCGGGCCCTCGCAGGCGAAGTTCACCACCAAGGAGCTGCGCGAGCTCGGCGACCTGCCGGGCGCGGACGTCATTGTCCGTCCCGGGGAGCTGGCGCTCGACCCCGCGTACGCCGATCCGCAGGGGCTCGTGCCGGTCGCCCGGCGCAATGTGGAGGTGCTGCGCGGCTGGGCCTCCCGGCCCGCGGCGGGCCGGCGCCGCCGCATCCATCTGCGGTTCTTCCTGCGGCCGGTTGCGGTGCTCGGCGAGGACGGGGTGACCGGGGTGCGGTTCGAGCGGACCGCGCCGGACGGGCAGGGCGGGGTGCGCGGCACGGGCGTCCTCGAGGACATCGACGCCGGACTGGTGCTGCGGTCGGTCGGTTACCGCGGCGTGCCCCTGGTCGGGCTGCCGTTCGACGACCGGCTCGGCATCGTGCCCAACGCGGAGGGCCGGGTGCTGCGCGGCGGCGCCCCCTCGCCCGGCGAGTACGTCGCCGGCTGGATCAAGCGCGGGCCGACCGGCGTGATCGGCACCAACCGGCCCTGCGCCAAGCAGACGGCGGCGGCCCTGGTCGCCGACGCACGGGAGCTGCTGGCCCGGCCCACCGCGGACGCCGATCCGCTCGATGGCCTGCGGGCACTGGGGCAGGACCCCGTGGAGTGGACCGGATGGGAGGCCATCGAGGCCGCCGAGTCGGCGCTGGGGCGGTCGCTGGACCGCGCGACCGTGAAGATCCCCGACTGGGAGGGGCTGTTGGCGGCCGCGCGCCCCAGGGGGTGAGATCCGCGGGAAACACCTCCGCAATCAACAAACTGTTTACGCTCACTAGGGTCCCGGGCAACCACTTCGTCGTTCCACCGCTCACCCGCGCCGCGTTCGAGGAGCTGCCCATGGCGACGCCGCCGCACCGTCCCGCCGTCCATCCCGTCGACGAGGTCCTGCCCGCCGTCCAGCTCGGGGCGTTCGGGCTCCAGCACGTGCTGGCCATGTACGCGGGCGCGGTCGCCGTGCCGCTCATCGTCGGGGGCGCGCTGAAGCTGCCGCCCGCCGACCTCGCCTACCTGATCACGGCGGACCTGCTGGTGTGCGGCATCGCCACGCTGCTGCAGTGCGTGGGCTGGTGGCGGTTCGGCGTCCGGCTGCCCATCATGCAGGGCTGCACCTTCGCGGCGGTCTCGCCCATGGTGCTGATCGGCCAGGACGGCGGACTGCCCGCGATCTACGGCGCCGTCATCGCCTCGGGAGTGGCGATGGTCCTGCTGGCGCCCGTCTTCGGACGGCTGCTGCGGTTCTTCCCGCCCCTGGTCACCGGCACCGTGATCCTGGTCATCGGGCTCAGCCTGCTGCCGGTGGCCGGCAACTGGGCCGCAGGTGGGGTCGGTTCGCCCGACTTCGGGGCGCCGCGGAACATCGGCCTGGCGGCCGCCGTGCTCCTGGCCGTCCTGCTGGTCCAGCGCTTCGCGCCCCCTGCCCTCGCGCGCGTCGCGGTCCTGGCGGGCATCGTGCTGGGCACCCTGGCGTCCGTTCCGCTGGGCTTCACCGACTTCGGCGCGGTCGGCGGCGCCGACTGGGTGGGGATCAGCACGCCGTTCCACTTCGGGACGCCCGACTTCCAGGGCGCGGCGATCGCCTCCATGCTCGTCGTGGCCCTCGTGACGATGACCGAGACGACCGGCGACATCATCGCCGTGGGCGAGCTGACCGGCCGCCACGTGGAACCACGGCGGCTCGCGGACGGGCTGCGCGCCGACGGGGTGTCGACCGTGCTCGGCGGGGTCTTCAACACCTTCCCGTACACCGCCTACGCGCAGAACGTCGGCCTCGTGGGGATGACCCGGGTGCGCAGCCGCTGGGTGGTGGCGACCGCGGGCGGCATCCTCGTCCTGCTGGGGCTGCTGCCCAAGCTGGGGGCGGTGGTCGCGGCGATCCCGGCGCCCGTGCTGGGCGGGGCGGGCCTGGTGATGTTCGGGACGGTGGCGGCGAGCGGGGTGCGGACGTTGTCCACCGTCGACTTCCACGGCAACGGCAATCTGACCGTGGTGGCGGTGTCGGTCGCGGTCGGGCTGCTGCCGGTCGGCGTCCCGACGGTCTACGACGCCTTCCCCGACTGGTTCCAGACGGTGATGGACAGCGGGATCAGCGCGGGGTGCATCACCGCGATCGCGCTGAACCTGCTCTTCAACCACCTGCCCGGCGGCTCCGGTTCAGGCGCGGACGACGCCGGCGGTCCCGCCGGGCCGCCCGTCCTGCCGGTCGGCGGCGGCGAGGACGGCGTCCAGAAGCCCGGGGAAGAGCGCCTCTAGGTCCGCCCGGCGCAGCGCGTTCATCTTGGAGGTGCCCCGGTAGGTCTGGCTGATCACCCCGGCCTCGCGCAGCACCCGGAAGTGGTGGGTGCAAGTGGACTTGCCGACCGGCAACCCGACCTCGGAGCACGCCGCCTCCGTTCCCCGCGCCGCCAGCGTCCGCACCACGCGCAGGCGCATGGGGTCGGAGAACGCGTGCAGGACGGCCTCCAGGCGGATGTCCGCTCGGTCGGGGTGCTCGCACACCCTCCCGCCGGGGACGGGGGCGGCCGCGGTGAGGGGCTGCTGCGGGGGCATCCACCCATATTACGAGAATTCTCGTAGTTCGACCGCTGCCGTACCAGCCCTCGGCGCCGGGCCGCCGGTGGCGCAAATCCCCTTCACCGCCCCGCTGTTGGCCGACGGGGACACCGCACGCCGGGGTCCGGCGCGGCACGCTTCGGCGGCGGGGAGGCGCGCCGCGGCCCCCGTTGTCGGTGGGACGGTGCAGAATCTGTGATGCAGAACACATTCCCGTAGCTCGGAGATGGTGCGTCATGGACGACGTCGTACTCGCGATCGGCACACGCAAGGGACTGTTCCTGGGACGGCGGGGCGGCGCCGGGACGTGGGAGCTGACCGGCCCGCACTTCCCCATGCAGGCGGTGTACTCGGTGGGCATCGACACGCGCCGGGCCGTGCCCCGGCTGCTGGTCGGCGCGGACAGCTCGCACTGGGGGCCGTCGGTCTTCCGCTCCGACGACCTCGGGCGCAGCTGGGAGGAGCCGGCCAGGCCCGCGGTGCGGTTCCCCAAGGACACGGACGCCTCACTGGAGCGCGTCTGGCAGATCCAGCCCGCCGGCGCCGCCGCCCCGGACCTGGTGTGGGCCGGCACGGAGCCGGGCGCGCTCTTCCGCTCGGACGACGGCGGGGTGACCTTCGAGTTCGTGCGGAGCCTGTGGGAGCACCCGCAGCGGGAGCTGTGGGGCGCCGGATTCGGCGGTCAGGCGGTGCACACGGTGCTCACCGATCCGCGCGACGCCGACGTGGTGATCGCGGCCGTCTCCTCCGGCGGGGTCTACCGGTCGGCCGACGGAGGCGCGAGCTGGGAGGCGTCCAACACCGGGATCAAGGCGGAGTTCCTGCCCGACCCGTACCCGGAGTTCGGCCAGTGCGTGCACAAGATCGACCGGGACGCCGAGGACCCGGACCGGCTGTACCTGCAGAACCACGGCGGGGTCTACCGCAGCGACGACGCCGGCGCGAGCTGGACGGAGATCGGCAAGGGCCTGCCCGCGGACTTCGGCTTCGCCGTCGCCGCCCACCCCCGCCGCGGCGGAGTCGCGTACGTCTCCCCGGTCAACGACGGCAGCGACCGCTACCAGCCGGACTACCGCTGCCGGGTCTACCGCACCGAGGACGCCGGCGCCTCGTGGACGGCCCTGTCCGCCGGGCTGCCCACGGAGGAGCACTACGGCGTGGTCCTGCGCGACGGGCTGCGCACCGACGACGCGGACCCGGTCGGCGTGTACTTCGGCAACCGCAACGGCGAGGTGTACGCCAGCGCCGACGAGGGCGACACCTGGCAGCCGGTGGCCTCACACCTGCCCGATGTGCTGTGCGTGAGGGCGGCCGTGGTCTGAGTGTCGGTGTGAGCCACTAGAGTGACTCACCGTGGCAGCACGACCGTTGAACGAAATCGTCGAAGAAGGCTGGGCCAAGGCGCTGGAGCCGGTCGCCGGGAAGATCGCCGAAATGGGCGACTTCCTGCGCGCCGAGATCGCCGCGGGCCGCACCTACCTGCCGTCGGGGGCGAACGTGCTGCGCGCGTTCCAGCAGCCCTTCGACGACGTCCGGGTGCTGATCGTGGGCCAGGACCCGTACCCCACCCCGGGGCACGCCGTCGGGCTGTCGTTCTCGGTGGCCCCTGAGGTACGGCCGCTGCCCCCCAGCCTGCTGAACATCTACCAAGAGCTGAACACCGACCTCGGCCTGCCCCACCCCTCCAACGGGGACCTGACCCCCTGGACCCGGCAGGGCGTCCTGCTGCTCAACAGGGCGCTGACCACCGCGCCGCGCACGCCCAGGGCGCACCGCGGCAAGGGCTGGGAGGCGGTCACCGAGCAGGCCATCCGCGCGCTCGCCGCGCGCGGCAAGCCCCTGGTGTCCATCCTGTGGGGCTCCGACGCGCGCAGCCTGCGGCCACTGCTGGGGAGCCTGCCGGCCGTGGAGTCCGCCCACCCCTCCCCCATGTCGGCCGACCGCGGCTTCTTCGGCTCACGTCCGTTCAGCCGGGCCAACGACCTCTTGGTACGGCAGGGCACGAACCCGGTGGACTGGCGGCTGCCCTGACGGAGGCAGCCGTTACTCTGCCCGGGTGACGACGCATTCGAACACCCCGGCGGGCTGGTACCCGGACCCGCACGGCACTCAGAACCTGCTGCGCTACTGGGACGGGTCCCAGTGGACGGAGCACACCCATGCGGGCGGCGCGCAGGTCCCGCCGCAGCCCAAGGACAACCCCTGGGAGCTGGGCGTCGACGGCGGTCCCGACCCGTCGCGCATCCAGCGCCAGGTGCAGCAGCAGGCCGGCGTGGCCCCCACCGGCCCGGGTGGGGGCACGCTCTTCAGCGAGCCCGTCCTGGTGGTCAACCAGAAGGCCAAGCTCATCGAGCTGAGCAACGAGTACAGCGTCTTCGACCAGCAGGGGCGCCAGCTCGGCTCGGTGCTCCAGGTCGGCCAGAGCACCGCGCGGAAGGTGCTGCGCTTCGTCGCGAGCGTCGACCAGTTCATGTCGGTGCGCCTGGAGGTGCGCGACGCCCACGGGCAGCCCCAGTTGCTGCTGACCCGGCCCGCGAAGTTCATCAAGTCCAAGGTGATCGTGCAGCGCGCCGACGGCATGACGCTCGGCGAGATCGTACAGCAGAACGCCATCGGGAAGATCAACTTCTCCTTCGAGGTCAACGGCCAGAAGATCGGCGCGATCAAGGCCGAGAACTGGCGTGCCTGGAACTTCTCCATCGTCGACCACACCGACACCGAGGTCGCCCGGATCACCAAGACGTGGGAGGGCCTGGCGAAGACGATGTTCACCACGGCCGACAACTACGTGCTGCAGATCCACCGGCAGCTGCCGGACCCCCTGCTGAGCATGGTCGTCGCCTCCGCGCTGACCGTGGACACCGCCCTCAAGCAGGACTCGCGCGGTCTCGGCTGACCGTGGCACGCGTACGGTGCCGGGGTGCGCGGACCCGGCACCGTATCGGGACAGAACCGGACAGGTAACCCCTGCGATGGACCCGCCCGAACAACAGAGCGCGCAAAGGCACTAGCATGCCTCGCCATGAGCACTGCCGAAGGGCCCGCACCCGGCCTGCCCGTTCGAATGCCCCGCCCCCGCCAGCCCGGGCGGCACCGGCGCCCGGAGCCGCTGACCACGCCCGAGGGCGCCCCCGCGCTGGTCCTCGCCGTGCCCGGCACCCCGTCCTCCGCGATACGCAGTCTCGCGGAGGAGATCGTCAGCATCGCCCGCATCGAGCTCTCCGGTCTCGACCCGCGCATCGGCTACGTCGACGGCGACGGCGAGGAGTACCCGACGCTCGAGTCCGTGGTGGCCCAGGCCGCCGGCGAGCGCGGCGACCAGGCCCCCGCGGCCGTCGTGGTCCCGCTGCTGGCCGGGCCCGAGCCGTCGGTGATGCGCCGGATCCGCCAGGCAGTGGCGGACAGCCGCTCCGCGGCCGAGGTGACCGACGTGCTCGGCCCTCACCCGCTGCTGGCCGAGGCGCTGCACGTGCGCCTCTCCGAGGCCGGACTGGCCCGCGCCGACCGCGCCCGCCTGTTCACGGTGGCCACGGCCGCCGACGGCATCATCCTGGCCACCGTCGGTGGCGAGGAGGCCGTCCAGGCGGCGGGTGTGACGGGTCTGCTGCTGGCCGCACGCCTCGCGGTGCCGGTGCTGGCCGCCGCGCTGGA
Source organism: Streptomyces sp. NPDC001902 (assembly GCF_042891295.1). Lineage (NCBI taxonomy): Bacteria > Bacillati > Actinomycetota > Actinomycetes > Kitasatosporales > Streptomycetaceae > Streptomyces > Streptomyces sp. NPDC001902. The sequence continues at coordinate 190,192 of NZ_JBIATA010000018.1, forward strand.
CATCGAGGGCTCGGTCGCCCAGACCGCCGAGCAGCTGCGCTCGTCCGGCTCGACGACCCTGGCGCTCGCGCCGTACGTGGTCGGTCCCGAGGTCGCCCCCGAGGTGCTGCACGACGCCGCCAAGGAGGCCGACTGCTCCGCGGCCGACGCGTTGGGTCCCTACCCGACCATCGGCAAGCTGGTCGTCTCCACGTACACCACGGCCCTGGGCATCGCCCAGGAGTCGCAGGGTGCTCCGCTGAGCTGAACCCGCGGACCGTCGACGACAACGGCGTGGTGGGGGGGGCCCCCGGGCCCCGGGGGGGCCCCCCCCCCCCGGGCGGGGGCGGGGGGGGGCCCCCCCCCCCCCCCCCCCACCCCCCCCCCCCGGCGGGCCCCCCCCCCCCCCCC
>NZ_JBIATA010000019.1:0-179095 GCF_042891295.1 Streptomyces sp. NPDC001902
CAAGGACCCGGAGGCGCCGATCTTCGAGCTGGTCGACTACGGCGTGGTCGGTGACCTGTTCGCCGTGGTGCCGCAGCTGACCGAGGAGGTCACCGGCCGCAAGGGCTGACCCCGGCACACCACCGGCCGGCAGCACACACCCACCGGAGCCCCGTGACGCCCCCTGACGGCACCACGGGGCTCCGGCGCTTCCTGGCTCTCCCCGCGGGTCGTTGACGGTGCGACGGAGGGGGCGTTAGCTTCACTTCAACGATTTGTTGAAGACCGGGAGGGTGCCCGATGGCGCAGAACGAGACGGTCCGCACATCGCTCGGCGACGCGGTCCGGCAGGACGTCGGCGCCTCGCTCGCCGCCGTGGACACCGAACTCGCCCGCCGCTACCCCGGGGACCCGGGCACCCGGCAGCCCGTGCACACCGTCTACGTCCCCGCCGACGCCTTCGCCGCCGACACCGTGCGCAGCTGGGGCGACCGCGCCCTCGCCGCCCTGGACGAGCACGCCCCCGACGCGGTGCGGCTCGCCGGCGTGCTGGGCCTGCCGCCCGCCCTCGCCGGGCCCGTCCACGACCGCGTACGGGCCAAGCTGCGGCGCGAACCGGTCGAGGACCTGCGGATCGACTTCGAGGACGGCTACGGGACCCGGCCCGACGCCGAGGAGGACGCGGCGGCCGCCCGCGCCGCCCGGCTCGTGGCCGCAGCCGTCGCGGACGGGACCGCGCCCCCGTACGTCGGCATCCGCATGAAGTGCATGGAGGCCGCCGTGCGCGACCGCGGCATCCGCACCCTGGACATCTTCCTCACCGGCCTGATGGATTCCGGCGGGCTGCCGGGCGGCCTGGTGCTGACCCTGCCCAAGGTCACCTTCCCCCAGCAGGTCACGGCGATGGTGCGGCTCGCCGAGGAGTTCGAGACGGCACGCGGACTCCCGGCCGGACGTCTCGGGTTCGAGATCCAGATCGAGACCACGCAGTCCATCCTCGGGCCCGACGGCACGGCCACGGTCGCCCGGCTGATCGACGCCGCCGAAGGCCGCGTCACGGGGCTGCACTACGGGACCTTCGACTACAGCGCCGCGTGCGGGGTCAGCGCGGCGTACCAGTCCATGGACCACCCGGTCGCGGACCACGCCAAGGCCGTCATGCAGGTGGCGGCCGCCGGCACGGGCGTACGGCTCTCCGACGGCTCCACCAATGTGCTGCCCGTCGGTCCGGGCCCCCAGGTCCACGAGGCCTGGCGGCTCCACTACGGCCTGGTCCGCCGTTCGCTGGCCCGCGCGTACTACCAGGGGTGGGACATGCACCCCGCGCATCTGCCGACACGGTACGCCGCGGTCTACGCCTTCTACCGCGAAGGCCTGGACGCGGCGGCGGCCCGGCTCGCGGCGTACGTCGCCAAGGCCGGCGGCGACGTCATGGACGAACCCGCCACCGCCCGCGCGCTGAGCGGCTACCTGCTGCGCGGACTCGACTGCGGCGCCGTGGACTTCGCGGAGGTCGCCACCGCCACCGGGCTGACCCGCGCCGACCTCGACGCCCTCGCGGGCCGCGGCGGCCCCGCCGTCTGAGGACCTCCACGCGAAGACGGCCGGGCCGGCCCCAGCGGGGGCCGGCCCGGCCGTCCTGCAGAGGGACGATCAGACGAGGTCGAACCGGTCGAGGTCCATGACCTTCGCCCACGCCGCGACGAAGTCCTCGGTGAACTTCGCCTTCGCGTCGTCGCTCGCGTAGACCTCCGCGAGCGCGCGCAGCTCGGAGTTGGAGCCGAAGACGAGGTCGGCACGGGTGCCGGTCCACTTGACCTCGCCCGTGGCGTTGTCACGGCCCTCGAAGGTGGACTGGTCCTCGGAGGTCGCCTTCCACGACGTGCCCAGGTCGAGCAGGTTGACGAAGAAGTCGTTGGTCAGCGACCCGGGGGTCGCGGTGAAGACGCCGTGCGACGACTGCCCGTGGTTCGCGCCCAGGACGCGCAGACCGCCGACGAGGACCGTCAGCTCGGGGGCGCTGAGGGTCAGCAGGTTCGCCCGGTCGAGCAGCAGGTACTCGGCCGGCAGGCGGTTGCCCTTGCCGAGGTAGTTGCGGAACCCGTCGGCGGCCGGCTCGAGCGCCGCGAAGGACTCCACGTCCGTCTGGTCCTGCGCGGCGTCCACACGACCCGGCGTGAAGGGCACCTCGACGCGGTGACCGCCGTCCGCGGCGGCCTTCTCGACCGCGGCGGAACCGGCCAGCACGATCAGGTCGGCCAGCGAGATCCGCTTGTCGCCGGACTGCGCCGCGTTGAAGGACTCCTGGACGCCCTCCAGGGTGCGCAGCACCACGGCGAGCTCGTCGGGCTCGTTGACCTCCCAGCCGCGCTGCGGCTCCAGGCGCAGACGGGCGCCGTTGGCGCCACCGCGCTTGTCGCTGCCGCGGAAGGACGAGGCCGACGCCCACGCGGTGGACACCAGCTGCGACACGGTGAGGCCCGAGGCGAGGACCTGCTCCTTGAGGCTGGCGACGTCGGCGGCGTCGACGAGCCCGTGCGTCCGCGCGGGCAGCGGGTCCTGCCACAGCAGGGTCTCGGACGGGACCTCGGGACCGAGGTAGCGCACGACCGGGCCCATGTCGCGGTGGGTCAGCTTGAACCACGCGCGGGCGAAGGCGTCCGCGAACTCGTCCGGGTTCTCCAGGAAGCGACGCGAGATCTGCTCGTAGACCGGGTCGAACCGGAGCGAGAGGTCCGTGGTCAGCATCGTCGGGGCGTGGCTTTTGGAGGAGTCGTGCGCGTCGGGGATGGTGCCCGCGCCGGCACCGTCCTTGGCCACCCACTGGTTGGCGCCGGCGGGGCTGGTCGTCAGCTCCCACTCGTAGCGGAAGAGGTTCTCGAAGAAGCCCATGCCCCACTGGGTCGGGGTGCTGGTCCAGGTGACCTCGAGACCGCTGGTGATCGCGTCGGCGCCCTTGCCGGTGCCGTAGCTGTTCCGCCAGCCGAGGCCCTGCTCCTCCATCGAGGCGGCCTCGGGGTCGGGACCGACGTTGTCCGCGGGGCCCGCGCCGTGGGTCTTGCCGAAGGTGTGCCCGCCGGCGATGAGGGCGACGGTCTCCTCGTCGTTCATCGCCATCCGGCGGAAGGTCTCACGGATGTCGCGGGCCGCGGCGATCGGGTCCGGGTTGCCGTTGGGGCCCTCCGGGTTGACGTAGATCAGGCCCATCTGGACGGCGCCGAGCGGGCTCTCCAGCTGGCGGTCGCCGGTGTAGCGCTGGTCGCCGAGCCAGGTGGACTCGGGGCCCCAGTAGACGTCCTCCTCCGGCTCCCAGACGTCCTCGCGGCCGCCGGCGAAGCCGAAGGTCGCGAAGCCCATCGACTCCAGCGCGACGTTGCCGGTGAGGATCATGAGGTCGGCCCACGAGATGCTCTGGCCGTACTTCTTCTTCACCGGCCACAGCAGGCGGCGGGCCTTGTCGAGGTTGCCGTTGTCCGGCCAGCTGTTGAGCGGGGCGAAGCGCTGCTGGCCGGCGCCGGCGCCGCCGCGGCCGTCGCTGATGCGGTAGGTGCCCGCGCTGTGCCAGGCCATGCGGATCATGAACGGGCCGTAGTGGCCGAAGTCCGCCGGCCACCAGTCCTGAGAGGTCGTCAGGACCGCGAGGACGTCCTGCTTCACGGCAGCGAGGTCGAGGGCCTTGAACGCCTCGGCGTAGTCGAAGTCCTCACCGAGCGGGTTGGCCACCGCGGGGTTCTTGGCGAGGATCTTCAGGTTCAGCCGTTCCGGCCACCACTGCCGGTTTCCTCCGCCCTGGGTCGGGTGCGGGGCGCGCCCGTGCGCGACGGGGCAGCCGTTCACACCCTCCGTCTTGGCGTCTGTGACGATTGCTTCGTGGTTCTCAGACATGGGAATCCTTCCGGACCTGGCGGATCACGGTGCTCAGGACTGCGGGCCGTCGGACGCGTTCGGGCGGGGGCCGTCGCGGTGAGCGCACGGGGGCCTCACCGGCGGCATGACAGGGAGAGCGGGTCCCGGACCGGCTGCGGCAGTGCGACGCGGGCGCCCGTAACTCCCAGGCGGCACCGCGCGGCTGCTCGGCGGTGGTCCCGTCACGTCTCTCTCTTCTGCCGTACTGGAGTCTTCCTGTCCCTTGGCTGGCGCCGGAACCGATCCTACGATGGACGCAGTCCAAGTCAAGAAGAGCGTCAATTCCCTAGGCGATCAGAACCCGGACGCGTCCACGGGGTGAATTCCGGACGTCCACCGAGCGGAACGGGTGAGCACACATGAGCGACCTGCTGGAGCGACTGCGCGGGCGCGGCTGGCGCATGACGTCCCAGCGGCGTGTCGTCGCGGAGGTCCTCGACGGCGACCACGTGCACCTCACGGCCGACGAGGTGCACGCCCGCGCGGCGCGGCTGCTGCCCGAGATCTCCCGGGCGACCGTCTACAACACCCTGGGCGAGCTGGTCTCCCTCGGTGAGGTCATAGAGGTCTCCACCGACGGCCGGGCCAAACGCTACGACCCCAACGCGCACCGTCCGCACCAGCACCTGGTGTGCTCCCGGTGCGGCACCGTCCGCGACGTCCACCCCACCGGCGACCCGCTGGCCGACCTCCCGGCCGACGAGCGCTTCGGTTTCACGGTCTCCGCGGCCGAGGTCACCTACCGCGGCCTGTGCCCGTCCTGCGCCTGAGCGTGCCACCTGCGGGAGCGGCGGCTACCGGTCCGTGGCAGGGGCGAGCCCGAGGCCGCGCAGCCACAGCATCTGCTCGTACGGCTGGGAGCCGCGTCCGCCGCCGTGGTCGCCGAACCGCCACACCGTGATGTCCTTGGGTCCCGCGTAGCGGTTGTAGGCGGCGAACACCGTCGACGGCGGGCAGACGGGGTCCATCAGGCCCACGCTGAACAACGCCGGCGCGGTGGCGCGCGGGGCGAAGTGGACACCGTCGAAGTAGTCGAGGGTGCCGAAGAGCCGTTCGGGGTCGATGCGCCGGTGGACGCCGAGGTACTGGGCGAGCTCCGGGTACGGCCCCTCGGTGGCGGTCTCCGCGCTCCGCCGGAAGTGGCAGAGGAACGGCACGTCGACCAGGGCCGCCGCGACCGCGTCCGGGGCCAGTCCGGCCACGGCCAGGGCGAGCCCGCCGCCCTGGCTGCCGCCGGAGACGACGACCCGGCCCGCGTCGACGGCCGGGTGCGCGCGCAGGGCGTCCACGGCGCGTACGCAGTCCGTCATCAGACGGCGGTAGTAGTAGTGCTCCGGGTCCTCCACGCCGCGGGTCATGAACCCGCCGACGTACTGCGGGCCCGGGGCGGGGTCGGGGTCCGGCGTGTCGTGGCCCTGGCCGCGGGAGTCGACGACCAGATGGGCGTAGCCCGCGGCGCTCCACAGCAGGTTCTCGTGGTGCAGCCCGCGCCCGCCGCCGTAGCCGATGTACGTGACGACCCCGGGCAGCGGCCCGGCCGCCCCGCGGGGCAGCAGCAGCCAGGCCGCGACCGGCTGGCCTCCCCAGCCCGGGAAGCGCACGTCGAACACCTCGACCGTGGCCAGCGGCGAGTCGACCGCGCGGTACTCGGCCGGGGCGGTGCCCGCCTCGCGGGCGGCGGTCAGGGTCTTGGCCCAGAAGGCGCCGAAGTCCCCTGGCTCGGCGATCTCCGGGGCGTAGCGGCGCAGTTCGTCCAGCGGCAGGTCGGTGAGCGGCATGGCCGGTATCGAATCGTTTCACGGGGTGGGGTGTCAACGGCCGGCCGGTGCGTGCCGGTTGTCCGTCCGTCGTGGGATGGTGTCGTGGTGGAGGAGATCGGCTGGGAACCGGCGCCCCGCTCGCCGGTGACGCGAGCGCTGCTCAGGGTGGGTGCCGTCACCGTGCTCGCCGCGTTCGCGGCAGGGCCGGGAAGTGCCGTGCCCGTGACGGCGGTTCCCCTGAGCCGCGCCGCGGTGGAGGCGGAACTCGACGCGGCGGCGGACCAGTCCGGCGTACGCAGGTCGCAGAACACCGTGATGGGCTTGACCGTGACCACCGACAAGGAGTCCGACCGGCCCAGCGAGCAGTGCATGCTCGCCTGGGCGGCCGCCGAGGGGGCGGGCCAGCGGGAGTACGCCGCCGTGACGGCGGTCCTGCGCGAGCACGGGTGGACGGAACTGCGCCGGGAGAACAGCCCCGGCGGCGGTACGTACGTCAACCTCGGAAAAGGTGGCTGGACGGTGACGGTCGCGTACGACGGCGGCCCGGGGTCCTTCACCTCGCTGACCTTCACCGCCACGGCACATGCCTGCTGACGGTCGGGGCACGGCGCGCCCGCGCCACGCGCTCGGCCAACTTGCCCCGGCGACGGACGCCGACCCGCTCGTGCCGGTACTCGCCGGAATCGTCGTGGACGTCGTCCACTTCCTCGACACCTGCGCCGACGACGAGGTCGCCGCCGATGTCGCCGTGAGGACGGCGGAGCACGCCGGGTGGGTGCTCCACGACCTGCCACCCCCTCAGCGCGCCCGGTTCCTGCGGGTGCTCGACGACCTGGCGGCGGCCGAGCCGGACCCGGCGCGGCGCCGCGCCCTGGAGTCCTTCGGCTTCACCTGCGGGCTGGTCGAGGAGGAGCCGTCCTGACCGCCCGCCGCGCCGTCACGGCACGGGCGGGAGCTCGCCCGAACCGCGCGGGATCAGGCGGCAGGCGAGCTCGACCCGCTTGGGGGGGCCCGCCGAGCCGTCGAGCCGCTGGAAGAGCAGGCCCGCCGCGGTCCGGCCGAGCTGTCCGGGCTCCTGGGCGACGACGGTGACCGCCGGGCGCAGCAGGTCGGCGAGCTCGAAGTCGTCGAAGCCCACGAGGGCGACCACGCTGGGCCGGTCGGCGAGGACCCGGACCGCGGTCACGGTGATCCGGTTGTTGCCGGCGAACAGGGCGGTGACCGGCTCCGGGCCGCTCAGCATGGACTCCACGGCGGCGCGGACGCGGTCGGGGGCGGTGGGCCCGCAGGAGACCCAGCCCTCGTGCACGGGGAGCCCGGCGGCGGCCATCGCCTCGCGGTAGCCCCGCAGACGCTCGGCCGCGGTGTGGATGCGGGGGAGGTCGCCGATGAAGCCGATGCGCCGGTGCCCGTGGGCGATGAGGTGGGCGACGCCCTCGCGGGTGCCTCCTGCGTTGTCGCTGAGGACCACGTCCGCGTCGATGCCGCCCGCGGGGCGGTCCACGAAGACGGTGGCGACGCCGGCCGCGATCTCCGGTTCGAGGTAGCGGTGGTCCTCGCTGGCGGGCACGATGACCAGCCCGTCGACACGCCGGGCGCAGAAGGCGAGCACCAGTTCCTGCTCGCGGTCCGCGTCCTCGGCACTCGATCCGGTGAACAGCAGCGTCGAGTGCGCCCGTGCCAGGTCCTCGACGGCCCGGCTGAGCGGGGAGTAGAAGGGGTCGGCGAGGTCCTCGAGGACCAGCCCGATGCTGGCCGTACGGCCCTTGCGGAGCAGCCGCGCGCTGTCGTTGCGGCGGAATCCGAGGGCGTCGATGGCCGCCTGGACACGCGAGATCGTGTCCTCGGTGACGCCTGGTTCCTCGTTGACGACACGCGATACCGTCTTCAGGCCGACACCGGCCCTGGCCGCGACATCCTTCATGGTGGGACGGGCGGTACGCGGAATATCGGTCACGGCGTGATCCTATGGGCTGGACAACGTTGTCAACAAAGGGCGACACTACGCCCATGCCGTTCGAGAGCTCTGCCGAGTCCATCGTCCCGCCGTCGGGTGCCGCCGGTGCGGGCCCGCTGATCGCCGCCGTGGACATCGGCGGCACCAAGATCGCGGGCGCCCTGGTGGACGCCCGCGGCGAGTTGCTCGTACGCGTGCAGCGCCCGACGCCCGCGGACCGGGACGCGGCGACGGTGATGGGATCGCTCGCGGAGGTCCTGGCCGGGCTGCGGGAGTCCGCGGGCTGGCCGCGGGTCGTCGCGGTGGGCATCGGCAGCGCCGGGCCGATCGACGCCTCCCGCGGCACGGTGAGCCCGGTCAACATCGCCGGCTGGCGGGACTACCCCGTGGTCGCCCAGGTGGGCGAACGCGTCGGCGGGCTGCCCGTCGTCCTCACCGGCGACGGCATCGCGATCACCGCGGCGGAGCACTGGCAGGGCGCCGCCCGCGGGCACGACAACGCGCTGTGCATGGTGGTGTCGACCGGCGTCGGCGGCGGTCTCGTCCTCGGCGGCAAGCTCCACCCCGGCCCGACGGGCAACGCCGGGCACATCGGCCACATCAGCGTCGACCTCGACGGGGACGTGTGCCCCTGCGGCAGCCGAGGCTGTGTCGAGCGCCTGGCCAGCGGGCCCAACATCGTGCGGCGCGCCCTGGAGTCCGGCTGGCGTCCCGCCCACGGCGAGGAGTCCGACGCCGCCGCCGTCGCCCGGGCCGCCCGTGAGGGCGACGCCCTCGCCCTCGCCTCGTACGACCGTGCGGCGCAGGCGCTGGCCGCGGGCATCGCCGCGACGGCCACCCTGGTGGAGATCGACGTCGCGGTGATCGGCGGCGGTGTCGCGGGCGCCGGCCCGCTGCTCTTCGAGCCCCTCCGCGCGCACATGCGCCGGTACGCCACGTTGTCGTTCGCCTCGGGGGTGAAGGTCGTTCCCGCCGTGCTCGGCACGGACGCGGGCCTGGTCGGCGCGGCCGCCGCCGCGGCGCAGGCGCTGCGGCTGGAGGCCTTCGCGACCGGCGCCTAGTCCGGGTCGTCGCAGTCCCGCCCCTGGCCCACGGCCGGGGGCGAGGTCCGGTGTGCCTCGCGGAGGAGGAGATTCACCCGTTCGCGCGGGGGCGCACAGTCGTGCCCGCGCGTCGTCGCGCGCTGCCCTCGTGGACGTCGCGACGCGCACGTCACGGCCCGGTGGGCGCGGTCGGTCGCGCCTGCTTCTCGGGCTTGTCGATCTCGGGCCCGAGCGTGAAGCCCAGGCGGAGCAGGCGCGCCATGGCGGCGTCGCTGCGGGCGTTCGCCCACCGGGTCGGCGGCGGTGTCTTCGTCCGGAACAGCGCGACGATCCGGTCGTCGCGGTGGACGAGGCAGGCGTGGTGTGCGTGCCGACGCCGTCCAGGAACACGTGGATCTCCACGATCGGCCGGGGCGTGCGGCCGAGCTCGTGGTGGTCGCGGGAGGTGACGACGAGGCCGTCGCGGGCCGGGACCACCATGCTGCTGCGGCGGCAGTTCATCGCCCGACTGACCCCGGGGTCCAAGGAGGGCTGACCACCGGGTTCGCGGGTGCCGAAGCCGCCGGTATGCGCCGATGGCCGGGTCTGCGCGTTTGCCGACGCCGATGATCCGGGCAATTCGTAGGGGGCTACCGGGCTACGGAAGAGGGGGCACCGTGATCGTCTGGCTCAACGGCACGTTCGGCGCGGGGAAGACCACTGCGGCACGCGAACTGCTCGAACTGCTGCCGGGCAGCGTGCTCTACGATCCGGAACTCATCGGCAGCGGACTGCGGCTGATGCTCCCGGAGAAGCGGCTGGGCGAGGTCTCCGACTACCAGGAGCTGCCCGCGTGGCGGAGGCTGGTCGTGGACACCGCCGCCGCGCTGCTCGCCGAGGTGGGCGGGGGACCGCTGGTGGTGCCGATGACCCTGCTGAGGCAGGAGTACCGGGACGAGATCTTCGGCGGGCTCGCGGCCCGCCGGATCACTGTGCGGCATGTGCTGCTGCACGCTGAGGAAACGGTTCTGCGGGAGCGGATCGACCAGCGCGCCGACATCCCGGGCGACGCCGAGGCCAGCGCGGGGGTCCGCGCCTGGTGTCTGGACCACCTGCCCGCCTACCAGGAGGCACTGCCCTGGCTCACGGCGGACGCCCACCTCGTCGACACCGCGGGGCTCACCTCCCGCGCGACGGCCGAGCGGATCGCCGAGGCGATACGGGAGGGCGCGGGCTCCTGCGACATCGTGCAGACCCCGGAGCCCACCGCCGAGACCCTCGCGGCGGGCGTGCTGCTCTTCGACGAGGACGACCGGGTGCTGCTGGTCGACCCGACCTACAAGCCCGGCTGGGAGTTCCCCGGCGGGGTCGTCGAGCCCGGTGAGCCGCCCGCCCGGGCCGGCATGCGGGAGGTCGCCGAGGAACTCGGACTGCGGCTCCCGGCGGTGCCCCGGCTGCTGGTCGTCGACTGGGAACCGCCGCTGCCGCCCGGATACGGCGGTCTGCGGCTGCTCTTCGACGGCGGGCGGCTCCCCGCCGCCGACGCCGAGCGCCTCCTGCTGCCCGGCGCCGAGCTGCGGGGCTGGCGCTTCGCCACGGAGGACGAGGCCGCCTCCATGCTGCCGCCGGTCCGGCACACCCGGCTGCGCTGGGCGCTGCGGGCGCGGGAGCGGGCCACCGTGCTCAACCTGGAGGCGGGCGTGCCGGTGGGCGGCTGAGAGGCGGCGGGCGCGTCCCGGCCGCCCACCGGGGCTCAGACGGCCTTGGCGGCGTACTTCTGGAGGAAGAGCGCCTCGGTGAGCGAGAGCTTCTCCAGTTCCTCGGGGGAGACGCTCTCGTTCACCGCGTGGATCTGCGCCTCCGGCTCGCTCAGGCCGATCAGCAGGATCTCCGACTCGGGGTAGAGCGTCGCCAGGGTGTTGCAGAGCGGGATCGAGCCGCCCATGCCGGCGATCTCCATCTGCGTGCCGTACGCGGTGCGCATCGCCTCCGCCATGGAGGCGTACGCCGGGCTGGAGGTGTCCGCGCGGAACGGCTGGCCGCTGCCGACCTGGGTGACCTCCACGCGGGCCCCCCAGGGGGCGGCCGCCTCCAGGTGGGCGATCAGCAGCTTGGCCGCCTGCTGGGCGTCCACGCCCGGCGGGACCCGGAGGCTGACCTTGGCACCCGCGGTGGCCTGCACGGACGGCGTGGCGCCGACCACGGGAGGGGCGTCGATGCCGATGACGGTGACGGACGGACGTGCCCAGAGGCGGTCGGCGACCGTGCCGGTGCCCATCAGCTCGACGCCGTCGAGCACCTTGGCGTCGGCGCGGAAGTCGCCCTCGTCGTACTGCAGCCCGTCCCAGGCGGCGTCGGCGGTGAGGCCCGCCACGGTGGAGGCACCGGAGTCGTCGTGGAGCGTGTGCAGGATGCGGACCAGGGCGGCCAGCGCGTCCGGTGCGGCACCGCCGAACTGGCCGGAGTGCAGGTTGCCCTCCAGGGTGGTCACCTTGACGTCGACCAGCGCCATGCCGCGCAGGGTCGCCGTGACGGTCGGCAGGCCGACGCGGAAGTTGCCGGAGTCGCCGATGACGATCGCGTCCGCGGCGAGCAGTTCGGGGTGCTCCTCCGCATAGCGCTCCAGACCGCCGGTGCCCTGCTCCTCCGAGCCCTCGGCGATGATCTTCACGCCGACCGGGACCCCGCCGTTCTCGCGCAGCGCGCGCAGGGCGGTGAGGTGCATGATCAGGCCGCCCTTGCAGTCGGCCGCGCCGCGCCCGAACCAGCGGCCGTCGCGCTCGGTGAGCTCGAACGGCGGCGACAGCCAGCCGGCCTCGTCCAGCGGCGGCTGCACGTCGTAGTGCGCGTACAGCAGCACCGTGGGCGCTCCCTCCGGCCCGGGCAGGTAGCCGTAGACCGACTGCGTGCCGTCCGGGGTGTCCAGCAGGGCGACGTCCTCGAAGCCCTCCGCACGCAGCGCGTCGGCGATCCAGGAGGCGGCCCGCTCGCACTCGCTCTTGGGGAACTGCCGCGGATCCGCCACCGAGCGGTACGACACCAGCTCGGCCAGCTCGGTCCTGGCTCGCGGCATCAGTGCGGCGACGGTTGCGGCGAGTGGTGCGGCGGACATGGGCGCTCCTGATGGGTGGGACAGGGTCGAACGCGATGTTCGTGGACCGGTGGTCGTGATCGATGGTGCCACAGGCGGCCTCGCTCACCCCGCGGATTAGTATGCGGCTGAGCAGGGGCGACGGCAGTCGGCAGGTCGAACGGGAGCGGTAGCACACGTGAGCAGCGAGTACCAGGCGCAGGACGGCGGTTCGGCGGAGGACGTCGACGGTACGCCGGTGTGGGACGTCGTCGTGGTGGGTGCCGGACCGGCCGGGGCCTCGGCGGCCTACGCCGCGGCAAGTGCGGGACGCCGTGTGCTCCTGCTGGAGAAGGCCGAACTCCCGCGTTACAAGACCTGCGGCGGCGGCATCATCGGGCCCTCCCGCGACGCGCTGCCGCCGGGCTTCGAGCTCCCGTTGCGCGACCGGGTGCACGCGGTGACCTTCAGCCTCAACGGCCGGCTCAGCCGGACCCGCCGGTCGCGGCAGATGCTCTTCGGGCTGATCAACCGGCCCGAGTTCGACGCCCAGCTGGTGGACGCGGCCGTCGACGCGGGCGCGCAGCTGCGGACCGGGGCCCAGGTCTCCCGGGTCGAACAGCACGGCACCTCCGTCCCGGACCGGCGGACCGTCGCGGTGGTGCTCAACGACGGCGAGACGATCCTCGCCCGCGCGGTGGTCGGCGCCGACGGCTCGGCGAGCCGGATAGGCGCCCACGTCGGCGTCAAGATGGCCCAGGTCGACCTGGGGCTCGAGGCCGAGATCCCGGTGCCCGCGGAGGTCGCCGAGGACTGGGCCGGCCGGGTGCTCATCGACTGGGGCCCGCTGCCCGGCAGTTACGGGTGGGTCTTCCCCAAGGGCGAGACCCTGACCGTCGGCGTCATCTCGGCGCGCGGCGAGGGCGCGGCCACCAAGCGCTACCTGGAGGACTTCATCGGCCGGCTGGGGCTGGCCGGTTTCGAGCCGAGCATCTCCTCCGGCCACCTCACCCGCTGCCGCGCCGACGACTCCCCGCTCTCCCGGGGCCGCGTGCTGGTCTGCGGTGACGCGGCGGGCCTGCTGGAGCCGTGGACCCGCGAGGGCATCTCCTTCGCGCTGCGCTCCGGCCGCCTGGCGGGGGAGTGGGCGGTGCGGATCGCCGAGGCGAGCGACGCGGTGGACGCGCGTCGCCAGGCCCTGAACTACGCGTTCGCCGTCAAGGCCGGCCTCGGGGTCGAGATGGGCGTCGGCCGCCGGATGCTGGGCGTCTTCGAGAAGCGTCCGGGTCTGCTGCACGCGGCTCTCACAACCCTCCCCCCGGCGTGGAACGCCTTCGCTAAGATCACCCGCGGTTCCAGCTCGCTCGCCGAGCTGGTCCGTACGCATCCGCTGGCCCGTCGCGCGCTGGAGTCGTTCGACCGTCGTTGACCTCCTGATGGCACCCTCCTGGGCGTCATAAAGGCGGAGTTGAGGGGCAGAGACGTTATGGGAGGTGTCCTCGTCATGCCCTTGAGGAACGTAGACGGAAGACTGCCGTGGTGGGTGCGTACACTCACCGGGCTCGTCGTGCTCGGCGGACTTCTGTTCCTGGTCGCGCGCGCGGACCTGATACCGGGTCTGCCCAATCCCTTCGCCGAGGAGACCAAGGACCGCAGTGGTCCCGTGGTGCTCAAGGCGATCCAGGACATGAGCCGCTTCGAAGGAGCAAGTGGCCAGTTCCAGGTCGTGGTCGACCTGGAGAAGGACGCCAAGTTCCTTCCCGACGCCGTGCGCGGCAGGCGCACGCTCTACGTGGGGTCCGGCAGTGTCGACGCCTACGTGGACCTCGGTGACGTGGGCCCGAAGGGCGTGACCGTCTCCGAGGACCGGACCTCCGCCGTGATCACCCTGCCCCACGCCCAACTCGAGCGGACCTCGCTCGACCCCGACCATTCCTACGTGGTGGCCCAGGAGCGCGGTTTCTTCGACCGGCTCGGCGACTTCTTCTCCTCCCACCCGGGGGACGAACAGCAGGTCCAGCAACTCGCCGCGAAGAAGATCCAGCAGGCGGCCAAGTCCACCGAACTGGCGAAGCGGGCGGAGACCAACACCCGGGCCATGCTGGAACAGCTGCTGACCTCGCTGGGGTTCGAGAAGGTGGAGGTCCGCTTCAGCTGACGGGCCGGAGCTCGGTGATGCGGAAGACCGGGTGCTTGTGGGCTATGGCGCGCAGTTCCTCGTCGGTGGAGTCCGCCCCCACGCCGCCGAAGAACACGCCCACCTCGGCCTTCCAGCGCTTGAGGTAGGCACGCAGCACCTCGGGCTTGACGTCGTCGCCGACCTCGGTCGCGCTGAACTCCTCGACCTTCTTGCCCAGCAGCAGCTGACCGCCGCCGGCGGCGCGCATGTTGTGCGTCCACTGGACGTGCCCGCGCGGCGCCACGAGGTAGCGCTCCCCGTTCACCACCAGCAGGTTGACCGGGGTGCGCCGCCACTCCCCGCTCTTGCGGCCGCGGACGGCCAGCACGCGGGAGCCCCACACGCTCAGACCGCGGCGGGTCAGCCAGGCCACCGCGCGGTTGAAGACGTTGACCGTGAACCAGCCGGGCTTGATGACGTGCTCGGACATGAGGACTCCTCCGTGACGCGCGGGCCGTGGACCGAGGTGGTCCGTGAGCGGTGCTCTCGCTTGAGAACAGTGTGCACGTCCGGCCGCTCCATGGCAAGAGCACTGCTCTCTTTCTTGGTCGTCGCTCCATTCGTGCGTACACTGATCGCATGAGCGTCATCCGAACGGCCAGGGAACGGGCCCGCGACGAAGTGACCGCGGCCATCAAGGAAGAGGCGCGCCGGCAGCTCGCCGACGAAGGCGCCTCGAGGCTCTCGCTCCGCGCCGTCGCGCGGGAGTTGGGCATGGTCTCCTCCGCGCTCTACCGCTACTTCCCGAGCCGGGACGAGTTGCTCACCGCCCTCATCATCGACGCCTACGACGCGGTGGGCGCCACCGCCGAGGAGGCCCTGGCCCGCGCAGGCGGCGACCCCGTGGAGCGCTGGAGCGAGGTCTGCCGGGCCGTACGCCGCTGGGCCCTCGGCCATCCGCACGAGTACGCCCTCATCTACGGCTCCCCCGTGCCCGGCTACTCCGCGCCGCTCGACACGATCGGACCCGCGTCCCGGGTCGGGCTGGCACTGATCGCCGTGGCCGAGCAGGCCCACACCGCGGGGGCGCTCGCCGCCGCCCCGGCCGACGCCCCGTTGTCGGAGGCCGCCCACGCCGACGCCTGGCGGCTCAGCAAGGACCTCGACCGCGACCTGCCGGCACGGGCGATCCCCTCCCTCGTGGCCGCCTGGGCGCAGTTGTTCGGCCTCGTCAGCTTCGAGGTGTTCGGCCAGTTCAACAACGTGGTCGAGGCGCGGGACGACTTCTTCGACCACGCCGTCGCGGGCCTCGCGCACCAGGCGGGGCTCCGCCGTGAGCGCGTACTCCACGGGGAGTAGACGCGATCACCCCGCCGACCGGACGCCGACCCGCCGCCCCCCGGTCTAGCGTGGCCGCATGACCGACGACGTGACACGGGGCGGCGGCCCGCCCTGGGGGCCCTGGTGGCGCCACACCGGGCCCGGCCACTCCCACGGCGGCGAGCGCCTGCGCCACCCGTGGGTCTCGTCGCTGGTCATCGCCGTCGTCCAGGTGGTCGGCACCACGGCCGCCGCGCACAACGCGCCCGACCGGGTCACCCTCGGCCACTTCGGGTACGCGCTCCTGCTCGCGGGGCCGGTCCTGCTCCTGTGGCGCAACCGCGCGCCCGTCGCGGCCGCCGCCGCCGTCTCGGCCGTCACGCTCGCGTACGTCGCCGCCGGTTACCCGTACGGTCCGGTCTTCCTGAGCATCGTCGCCGCGTACTTCACGGCCGTCGCCGCCGGTCGCCGCAGAGCCGTCCTGATCATCGCGGCCGCCCTGTACACGGCCTACCTGCTCATCACCGTGTGGCTGTACCGCTGGCTGCCGCCCGCTGGGGACGAGGCCGCCTCGTGGGCCCAGGTGTCGGGGGCCGCCGCCTGGCTGCTGGCGATCCTCGCCGTCGCCGAGCTGTGGCGGCTGCGCAGGGAACAGTTCGTCCGCGACCGGCGGGAGCGGGCCGAGGCCGAGCGGCGCCGCGCCGACGAGGAGCGACTGCGCATCGCCCGCGAGCTGCACGACGTGCTCGCGCACAGCATCTCGGTCATCAACGTGCAGGCGGGGGTGGCCCTCGCCCTCATGGACGAACGCCCCGAGCAGGCCCGGCAGGCACTGACCACCATCAAGGCGGCCAGCAAGGAGGCGCTCGGCGAGGTCCGCCAGGTGCTCGGCACCCTGCGCAGCCCCGGGGAGGCACCCCGCTCGCCCGCACCGGGCCTGGACCGGTTGCCCGAACTGCTCGAACAGGCCGCGGGCGCGGGCCTGGCCGTCGACATCACCCGCGACGGCCGCATCGGAGCCCTGCCACCCGGCGTCGACCTGGCGGCGTTCCGCATCGTCCAGGAGGCGCTGACGAACGTCATCCGCCACTCCGGCTCCCGTACCGCCCGCGTCCGCGTCACCCGCCGCCGGGACGCCGTCGAGCTGCGGGTCGACGACGACGGCCCCGCCACCGCGACCGCCGACCACGCCCCCGACTCCGGTGGCGGCAACGGCCTGCTCGGCATGCGCGAGCGGGCGGCGGCGCTCGGTGGCACGGTCGAGGCCGGACCCCGTGCCGACGGCGGCTTCCGGGTCCTGGCCCGTCTGCCGTGCGCCGCCGGCGCCGCGGCGGCACCCGTCCCCGACAAGGAGAACCCATGACCCGGGTCCTGCTCGCCGACGACCAGCTCCTGGTGCGCGCCGGCTTCGCCGCCCTGCTGGACGCCCAGCCCGACATCGAGGTCGTGGGGGAGGCCTCCGACGGCGCCCAGGCGCTGCGCCTGGTCCGCGAACTCACCCCGGACGCGGTGCTGATGGACATCCGCATGCCTGTCATGGACGGACTGGAGGCCACCCGCCTGATCACCGAG
Organism: Streptomyces sp. NPDC001902; assembly: GCF_042891295.1. Lineage (NCBI taxonomy): Bacteria > Bacillati > Actinomycetota > Actinomycetes > Kitasatosporales > Streptomycetaceae > Streptomyces > Streptomyces sp. NPDC001902. The sequence goes on from NZ_JBIATA010000019.1 coordinate 16,706, forward strand.
GACGCGGCGCTGACCGGGGTCAGGGTCGTCATCCTCACCACGTTCGAGCTCGACGAGTACGTCTTCGAGGCCATCCGGGCGGGCGCCTCGGGCTTCCTGGTCAAGGACACCGAGCCGGAGGAACTGGTGCGTGCCGTACGGGCGGTGGTGGACGGCGACGCGCTGCTGTCGCCCGGCGTGACCCGACGGCTCATCGCCGAGTTCGCCGCCCGGTCCAAGGAGCCCTCGGCCGCGGCGGAACTCGACCGGCTCACCGAGCGGGAGCGCGAGGTGATGGCCCTGGTCGGGATCGGTCTGTCCAACGAGGAGATCGCGCGCCGCCTGGTGGTGAGCCCGCTCACCGCCAAGACGCACGTCAGCCGCACGATGGTGAAGCTCGGCGCCCGGGACCGGGCCCAACTCGTCGTCCTCGCCTACGAATCCGGTCTGGTGCGGCCGGGCTGGCTCGGCTGAACCGCAGGGGCCCGCGCGGACCGTGGTCCGCACGGGCCCCCAGGCGGCGAGCAGGTCAGTCCCGCACCGGGACCTTGCGCTCCTCGCCCACCGGCGTGGCGGTGTCGGAGGAGGCGACCACGAAGCCGTACGACACCCTGCGGCGCAGCCCCGTGAGGGTGATCAGCAGTCCGGCCAGGGCGATAGCACTGACCACGACCAGCCCCGGGCGGTAGCTGTCGAGCACCGCCTGCGGGGAGGCGGGGTGGCCGTCATCGGACCCGGCGGTGATCGCGGCGGTCACCACCGCGAGGAAGATGGCGCCGCCCACCTGGAAGGAGGTGTTCAGCAGGCCGGAGACCATGCCCTGCTCCTCGTCGCGCACGCCGTTGGTGGCCTGGATGTTGAGCGACGGGAAGACCAGCGCGCACGCGGCGCCCAGCAGCAGCATGGACGGCAGGATCACCGCGGCGAAACCGGGGGTGAGGTCGACGCGCAGGAAGAGCACGTAGCCCACGAACAGCAAGGTGAACCCGGTGGCGATCACCCGCGGTGTGCCGAAGCGGTCCACCAGCGGACCGATGCGCGTGGAGGCGAGCGCCACCAGCGCCCCCGCGGGCAGGAAGGCGAGCGCGGTCTGCAGCGCCGACCAGCCCAGCAGCGACTGCATGTACTGGGTGACGAGGAACTGGAAGCCCACGTAGGAGCCGAAGAAGGCGGCGCCGCCCAGGTTGGCGCGGATCTGGTGGGGCGAGCGCAGGACGCCCAGCCGGATGAGCGGGTGGCTGCTGCGGTGCTCGATCACCGCGAAGGACGCCAGCAGGACGGCGACGGCGGCGAAGGAGAGCAGGGTGCGGGCCGAACTCCAGCCCGCTTCGGGGGCCTGGACGACGGTGAAGACCAGCAGCAGCATCGCCCCGGTGCCGGTCAGGGCGCCGGGCAGGTCGTAACCGCGGCCGGTGTGCCGCTCGCGGGGGCTCGACGGGATCAGCCGCATGCCGGCCACGAGGGCCAGGACGGCCACGGGCGCGGGCAGCAGCATCGTCCAGCGCCAGCCCACCTCGGTCAGCAGGCCGGACAGGACCAGACCCATGGAGAAGCCGGTCGCGCCGCAGGTGGTGTAGATGCTGAGGGCGCGGTTGCGGACCGGTCCCTCGGCGAAGGTCGTGGTGATGATGGACAGTCCCGCCGGGGCGGTGAACGCCGCGCTCAGACCCTTGATGAAGCGGCTGGCGATGAGCAGTTCACCGGAGTCGACGAGTCCGCCGAGCAGGGACGCGAGGGCGAACACGGCCAGCGCGACGAGGAAGACCCGGCGCCGGCCGAGCAGGTCGGCGGCACGGCCGCCGAGGAGCAGCAGGCCGCCGTAGCCGAGGATGTAGCCGCTGACGACCCACTGGAGCGACGAGGTGGACAGGTCGAGGTCGTCCGCGATGGACGGGAGGGCCACGCCGACCATCGAGACGTCCAGGGCGTCGAGGAAGAGCGCGGCGCAGAGCACCAGCAGGGTGCCCCACTGCCGGGCGCTCCAGCGCCCGTCGGAACCGGGGACGGCGGTGTGCGGAGAGGTCATGCCGAGGAACATTACATGCATGTGCATCAGATGCAAGCGCATTTAATGTGCGTACATCTAGTGTTGATTTTCTGGTATCCTGCGGCCATGACCGGCGTGAAGAGTGAGCATGTGCTCGTGGAGCGGTGGCGGGAGGTCCTCTCCCTGCACGCGCGCACCGCGTGCGAACTCGACCGTGAGCTGAACCCGCACGGACTCGGGGCGAGCGACTTCGAGGTGCTCGACCTGCTCGCCGAGGGCAACCCCGACGACGGCGGATGCACCTACCGCGTCCAGGAGCTCGCGGACCGCGTGCACCTGAGCCAGAGCGCGCTCTCCCGGCTGGTCGGCCGGCTGGAGAAGGACGGCCTCGTCAGCCGGGGGATCTGCAGCGAGGACCGGCGCGGGGTGCGGGTCGCACTGACCGAGGCGGGCCGGGTGCGCCACGAGGAGGTCAAGCCCGTGCAGCGCGCCGTCCTGGAGCGGATGCTCGGCCAGGCCTGAGGGCGCCCGGCGCCGCAGGCGTCCTTCCGCTCAGCGGGAGTCGCGCTTCCGGCGGACGTACAGCTGCTTGCGGACCCTGGCCACGACCGTCCCGTCGTCCGCGACGACGTCGTTCTCGAACCACACCAGGGCCTTGTCGCCGCCCGCGGTGAGCTCCCTGATCTCCTCGAGCCGGTGCTCGGTCAGCTTGAAGTCGGCGAACACGTCCCCCTTGCCGGGTGAGACGAACTCGATCTCCGCCGCGCGGTCCCACACCAGGTAGTCGCGCCCGAGGCGGTTCATGACCAGCAGCATCCAGAAGGGGTCGCTCATCGAGAAGAGCGATCCGCCGAAGTGGGTGCCCACGTAGTTGCGGTTGAAGCGGTGGAGCCGCAGGCGGACCCGGGCCGAACTCCAGTCGTCGGCGATGTGCAGGACGCGGATGCCGGAGAACAGGTAGGGCGGCCACCAGGTGATCGCGCGGCGCAGGGCGGCGGGCGTGAGGGAACGTCGTGCCATGCGAAGACGCCAGCACGTGAAGTTACCGGCCGGTAACCAGGGTGCCGCCCCTGCGGCGCGCCCGGTGCGTCAGTCGATCGCCGCCGTGCGCCGCCACAGTTCGATCACGGAGCCATCCCCCGTCACCTGCAGCTTCTCGTACGCACCCCGGTTCCAGAGGGTGAGGTAGAGCTCCTCGGCGGTGCCGCTCACCGTGCAGTCCGCCTCGCCCGGCGCGGGCCGTTCGACGGCCAGGGGATCGGCCGACATGCGCGCGAGCCAATCGTCCCGCGCGGCGTCGGTGCCGGTCGTGCGCACCCGGAGCGTCCTGGGCGTCCCGCTGCGGACCCGGCTCCTGGGCCGGGCGTGGAAACCGGCGAGCAACTCGTCGATGCCGTCGGCCGCGAACCCAGGATCCACCGGGGACGGGGTCCGGCCCAGGGCCAGTTCCGCGTCGACCCGGTGGACCGCCGTCTCGTGCGCCTGGCGCCGCGCCCAGAAGGCCCGCGGGGAGGGGGCCTTGAGGAAGTACCAGCACTCCAGGTCGGCGGGTGCGGCATCGAGGGCCGCGACCAGCAGCCCGTGGCCCTCGCGGAACCAGGGGAGGAGCGAGGCGTCGTCCCTGGGTGCCTCGGCCTCGATGGGCTCCGGCTGCCGCCGTCCCTCCGCGACGTAACGCGTCGCCCAGCGGTGCACGACCCCTTGATGGCGGACCAGTTCGCGCACGCGCCAGCCAGGGCAGGACGGCACCTCGGCGTCGAGCCCGGCCGCTTCCGCCGCGTCGGCGAGCAGTCCGCCGTCGCGTCGCAGCACCTCGATGAACTCGGCTGTCTCCATGACGCGATTGTGGCAGCCGGCACCGACAGCCGGGTCCGTGAAAGCTCAGTGCGCGGGTCGACGCCGGCGCCGGGCCCGCGCCCACCAGGCCGGACAGCACCGCGTCGAGGACGGCCGACGCCACGGCCGTTGCCACGGCCGCCGACCAGCCACCCCGGCCGTGGGCGGCGTCGGCCGTCCAGTCCCCGCACGCCGGGGGAACCCGGATGCGACGCGTCAGACTCCGGCCGCCGCGGACGCGTGCCGGGTCGTGTGCGCGACCACGGCGGCCACCGCCGCCAGCGCGGCGACCGTGGTCAGCGCGACCGGCAGCCCGAAGGCGTCGGCGAGGAAGCCGATCGTGGGCGGCCCGAGCAGGAAGCCCGCGTACCCCAGGGTGGAGGCGGTGGCCACACCGCCGGGGCCGCCGAGGGCACCGGCCCGGCCGATGGCCACGGGGAAGACGTTGGCGAGCCCGAGCCCGGTGAGCGCGAAACCGGCCAGGACGAGCCAGACCTCGGGGCCGAACGCCCCCAGCAGCATCCCGGCGCAGGCCGTGAGTCCGCCCAGCACCACCGCCCGGGTCGGGCCGAGCCGCAGCAGGAGGGCGGTGCCGGAGAGGCGTCCGACGGTCATCGCGAGGGCGACGGCGGCGTATCCGGTGGCCGCGAGGGCCGGACCGGTGTGCAGGTCCTCCTGAAGGTGGAGCGGACCCCATTCGGCGAGCGCTCCCTCGCCGTATGCGGTGCACAGCGCGATTAGGCCGAAGACGGCGACCATCCGCCGGGCGCCCGCCTGGCGCGCCGTGTCGTGCGCACCGTCCATGGTGACGGCCGGCGGATCCGCGGGCTCCGCGGTACGGGGGACGGCGTGTCCGAGCAGGAGCCGCCCGAGCAGCACCGTGGCAAGGAGTCCGAACAGCGCGACGCCGACCAGGTGCTGGGCCGGCGTCAGCCGCGCGGCCAGTGGCCCGCCGACACCCGCCCCGACCAGTCCGCCAAGGCTGTACGCCGCGTGGAAACCGGGCATGATGGGGCGCCGCAGCGCGGCCACCAGGTCGACGGCGACGCTGTTCATCGCGACGTTCATGCCGCCGAAGCCCACGCCGAGCAGGAGCAGTACGAGACCGAGGGCGAGGGGGGAGTGGGTGAACGGGGGCAACGCGACGCCCAGTGACAGGACGGCACCGGTGCCGACGGTCACCTGCCGGGCCCCGAAGCGCCGGCACAGCCGCCCGCTGGGGATCATGGTGGCGACCGCCCCCGCCGACACGCCGAGCAGCGCGAGGCCGAGCGCCCCGGCCGAGGCGCCGACCTGCTCCTTGACGGCGGGGATGCGAACGACCCAGCCGGCGAAGACGAATCCGTCCAGGGCGAAGAACGCGGTCAGGGCGACACGCAGGCGCCGCAACGGGGGCGGCGGACTTGCGCGATCTTGCCGGGCGAGTACGCTCCGTATTTTGTTTAGGCTCGGCACAAAGTGAGAATAGGACTGTGACCCAGACTCGGACAAGGTTGGAGCGGGGCCGTGGTGCGCTCGGTCCCGCGCTCGCGCTCGTGCACACCGGGCGTGCCCCCACCCGCGCCGTGCTCACCGCCGAACTCGGCGTGACGCGGGCGACCGCGGGGGCCGTCGCAGCCGAGCTGGAGGCACTGCGCCTGATCCGGGTCGACACCCGGCCGGGCGGACCCGCCGGAGCGCAGGGCCGGCCCTCGCACCGGCTCGCCGTCAACCCCGAGGGGCCCGTCGTCCTCGCCGCGCAGATCCACGCCGACGGATTCCGCGCCGCCCTGGTCGGACTCGGCGGCCACATCCTCGCGTCCGCTCCGGTCACCATGACCGTGCCCGCGGACCCCGCCCGGGTCCTCGGCGCCGTCGTCGAGGCCGGAGCGGAGCTGCTGCGCGCCTCCGGCCGGGCGTGCGCGGGCGCCGGTCTCGCCGTGCCCTCCGCCGTCGCCGAGCCGGAAGGCGCCGCGCTCAACCCCCTGCACCTCGCCTGGCCCGCGGGCGCGCCCGTCCTGGACATCTTCCGCGAGCAGATCGAGCGGTCGGGCATCATCTCCCCCAACGGGGCGCCGCCGCCGTGCTTCGTCGGCAACGACGTCAACGTCGCCGCTCTCGCCGAGCACCGGCACGGCGCCGGACAGGGAGCCGAGCACCTGCTGGTCGTCGCCACCGGCCACCGCGGCGTCGGTGGTGCGCTCGTCCTGCACGGCAAGCTCCACACCGGCAGTGCCGGACTCGCCCTGGAGGTCGGCCACCTCACGGTCAACCCCGAGGGCCGCCCCTGCCATTGCGGCAGCCGTGGCTGCCTCGACGTCGAAGTGGACCCCCTCGCCTTCCTGGAGTCCGCCGGCCGCATCCCCGGCCCCGAGGGCTCGCTGCCCGACCAGTGCCGTGCCCTGCTCCGCGAGGAGTACGACGACCCGGCGGTGCGGCGCGCCGCCGACAGCCTCATCGACCACCTCGGCCAGGGACTCGCGGGACTGGTCAACGTCCTCAACCCCGACCGGATCCTGCTCGGCGGCCTGCACCGCTGGCTGCTCGACGCCGACCCGGGACGGCTGCGTGCCGTCGTCGCCGAACGCAGCCTGTGGGGGCGCAGCGGCGGCATCCCGCTGCTCGCCTGCGCGCTGGACCACAACAGCCTCGTCGGGGCCGCGGAACTGGCCTGGCAGCCCGTGCTGGACGACCCGCTCACGGCGCTCGGCGCCTGAGGTCCGCCCCCCGGAGCCGCCGGCACACCGTCAGAACAGCGGCTCCGGAGGCTCGGTGGCCTGCGGCAGTGCCTTCGTGGGCGGGGCCGGCAGGTCCTCCGCCGACGCCGTGAGCGGCCATCCCGGCACCAGGTGCGTGTCGAGCAGCAGGACACCGCCGGCCGGCCCGGCCGTGCGGAGGTAGACGTCGCCGCCGGCCACCGCCACGACGGTGCCGCCCAGGGCGGTACCCGGGGCGAGCCCGGTCACCGCGGCGGTGGCCTGGGGCGCGTCGGGCTCCAGGCCGAACACCACCGCGTGGTCGACGGGTTGGAACCCGGTGGCGGTCAGCGTGTCCCGCCAGTCGGGGACCGCGGCCGCCGCCTCGTGGAGGGCCCGCAGCCCGGCCACCCGTGCGGGTGCAGGTGGCAGCGCGGCACGGGCGGCACGCTTCGCGGACGTCGCCACCCGGTCCGGGATGCCCAGCGCCGTCCCGAGGACCGACTCGGCGCGGCGCGCGGCCATCAGCGGCCCCCGGCCCAGGAACGTGAAGCAGATCGCGGCCTGTTCGAGCAGCCGCGCGCTGCCCCGCTCGGCCGCCGTGATGCCGACCTTGCCCAGACCCGGGCCGAACCAGGCCAGGTACACCGCGAAGGTCCGGGGGTCGTCCAGCCGCGTGTCCGCCGCCACGGACCGCGAGCGGTCCAGCGCCGCGCACTGCTCGCACTGGTCGCGGCGGGCCCGCGCGGGAAGTTCCGCGGCCCGCGGGCACGGAGTCCAGCGCCCCGAACGCCACACGCCCATGCACTGCCGCACCGCGCCCGGTTCCACGGCGAGCGCCAGCGGGTCGCCGAGGCGCACGGGACTGCGCCGGTCGCCGTGGCGGGGGTGCCACCAGGTCCACGCCGGGCCCCCGGACACCCATCGCAGACCTGTGCATCGCCACATGATCCGCATGTTAGGCGCAGGCACCGACAGCGGCCGTACTCCCCGGGTGGTACCCGCGGTGCCGCTGGCCGTACGACGACCAGCGGCCGCGCGCGGACCAGTCTCGTGGTGCAGGAAACCACGGCATCACCAAGGAGACGATTCGCGATGGACGCCAACGCACTGACCGCGCTCGCCGACCACTGGGACGGGGGCCCCGGCCCCTGGATCCTGTTCTTCCCGCTGATCTGGGCCGCCGTCATCGGAGGCGTCGCATTCGTGCTGCGCCGCGCCGCGTGGCGCAGGGGCCTCGGCCGCGGCCCCTGGCACGCCCGGGCCGCGATCGGCGAGCACTCGCCGATCGCCGTACTGGGCCGCCGCTTCGCCGCGGGCGAGATCGACGAGGACGAGTACTGGCGCCGGCTGTCCGTCCTGGACGAGCAGTTCGGCCGCTTCCCCAAGGGCGGGGAGCGATGACCGCCGCCCGCGTCGTCGACGCAGTCAAGACCTACGGGGCGGGCGACGCCCAGGTGCGCGCCCTGGACGGGGTCACGGTCGGGTTCCCCGGCGGGCGGTTCACCGCGATCATGGGTCCCTCCGGATCCGGGAAGTCCACCCTCATGCACTGTGCCGCCGGCCTGGACACCCTCACCTCCGGGACCGCCTGGATCGGCGACACGGAGCTGGGGGCGCTCGGCGACCGGCAGTTGACGCTGCTGCGCCGGGAGCGGGTCGGCTTCGTCTTCCAGTCCTTCAACCTGCTGCCGACCCTGACCGTGGCGGAGAACATCACCCTGCCCCAGGACCTGGCCGGTGCCGGGACGGACCGCGAGTGGGTGGACGCCCTGATCGACGTCGTGGGCCTGGGCGACCGGCTGCGGCACCGCCCGAGCGAGCTCTCCGGGGGCCAGCAGCAGCGCGTGGCGGTGGCCAGGGCGCTGGCCGGGCGGCCCGAGGTCGTCTTCGCCGACGAGCCCACCGGCAACCTCGACTCGCGGTCCGGCGAGGAGGTGCTGCGCCTGCTGGGACGGGCCGTCCACGAGATGGGCCGCACGGTCGTCATGGTCACCCACGACCCGGTCGCCGCCGCCCACGCCGACGAGGTCGTCTTCCTCGCCGACGGACGCCTGGTGGACACGATGCCCGACCCGAGCGCGGAGAAGGTCCTCGACCGCATGAAGGCCTTCGACACCGCCCGCGACGCGGGACGCGGCACCGCACCGCGGCAGCGGGTGACGTCATGAGCGCGCCGGCCGGGCCGGTCCGCGCGTCCCTGCGGCTGAGCCTGTCCTCCCTGAGGGCCCACAAGCGCCGGTTCGCCGGCACCTTCCTGGCGGTCTTCCTGGGTGTCGCCTTCCTGGCCGGCACCCTGGTGATGGGCGACACCCTGCGCGCCGGCTTCGACATGCTCTTCGGACACGCCAACAGCGGCACCGACGTGGTCGTCCGCAGCGCCGACGTCGTCACCGTCCCCGGGGAGGGACAAGGGACCCGCGAACCCGTCGACAGCGCGCTCGTCGCGCGGCTGCGGGCCGTGCCCGGGGTGGCGGCCGTCGCGCCCGACATCGAGGGCGCGGGCCAACTCGTCGGCCGTGACGGCAAGCCCGTCGGCGGTCAGGGCCCGCCGACCCTCGCCGGGAACTGGATCGACGACGCCGCGCTGAACCCGTACGCCCTCGCCGAGGGCCGCGCCCCCAGGGCCGCCGGCGAGGCCGTGGTGAACCGTGCCGCGGCCGAGCAGGGCGGGGTGGGCATCGGCGACACGACCGTGCTGCGCACCCCCGACCCGCTGCGGGTGACGATCGTCGGACTGGTGACCTTCGGCGGCGAGGACGGCATGGGCCAGTCCACCTTCACCGGCCTCACCCGCGCCGACGCCGAGCGCCAACTGATGCCCGGGCCCGGCCGGGCGTCCTCGATCAAGGTGCGCGCGGCCTCCGGCGTCGGCCAGGAAGAGCTGGCGAGGCGCGTCGCGGGCGTGCTGCCCCACGGTGTCGAGGCGATCACCGGTCGGCAGGCCACGGACGAGAACCTCGACCAGGTCTCGGGCCGGTTCCTGTCGCTGTTCACGACCCTGCTGACGGTCTTCGCCGGGATCGCCCTGCTCGTGGCGACCTTCAGCATCCACAACACCTTCGCGATCGTCGTCGCCCAGCGCACCCGGGAGAACGCCCTGCTGCGGGCGCTCGGCGCGTCCCGGCGCCAGGTGCTCGGCTCGACCCTCACGGAAGCTGTGGCCGTGGCGCTGGCCGCTTCGGCCGCCGGGCTCCTGGGCGGGATCGGCATCGCGGCCGGGCTCCAGGCGCTGTTCCCGGCCGTTGGATTCCCCTTCCCGGACGGGGGACTGGTCGTCGGCGCCACCGCCATGGCCGTACCGCTCGGCGTCGGCCTGCTCGTCTGCACCGGCTCGGCCGTGCTGCCCGCCGTCAGGGCCGGGCGTACGGCGCCGCTCGCCGCGCTGCGCGAGACGGCGGTGGACCACTCCGGTTCCTCGCGCGGACGGGCGGCGCTGGGGGCCGCGCTGGCGGTGGCCGGTGCCGCGACGACCGTGGCGGGCGCGGCGGGCACGCCCGAGGTGTGGCTCGCCTCCGCCGGAGCCGCCGTGGTCGTCGTCGCGTTCGTCGTCCTGGGGCCGGTCGCCGTCTCGTACGCGGTACGCGTCCTGGGAGCCCCGCTCGCCCGGCTGCGCGGTGCCACCGGGGCGCTGGCCCGGCGGAACGCGCTGCGGAGCCCGAAGCGGACGGCGGCCACCGCCACCGCGCTGATGATCGGCGTCGCGGTCGTGTCGCTCTTCACGGTCTTCGGTGCCTCCCTGAAGGCCACCATGGACCGGACCGTCGACCGCTCCTTCGCCGGTGACGTCGCCCTGACCGCCTCGGGGTTCGGTGCGGGTGCCAACGGTCTCAGCCCGGGGCTCGCCCCCGCCGTGGCGAAGCTGCCGGAGGTGGCGACGGCGGTCGGGCTCGGCAAGGGCGTCGCCGAAGTCGACGGCGGCGGGCGGCGGCTGACGGTCACCGACCCCGTCGCCCTGACGCGCGTGCTCGACCTCGGTGCCGTCGACGGCTCCCTGAGCGGCCTCGGCCGGGACGGCATCGCCGTCTCCCGCAAGGAAGCGGACAAGCACCACTGGAAGCCGGGCAGCACCATGATGCTGGCGTTCGCCGACGGCACCCGCCAGACCTTCACCGTGCGCGCCCTCTACCCGGAGGCCGGCCTCGGCGGCGACTACATCGTCACCCGCACTGCCTGGGCACCGCACAAGGTGCAGGACGCCGACGACCTCGTCGCCGTCGCCTTCAAGAAGGGCGTCGCCCTCGACGAGGGCCGCACGGCCGTCCAAGCAATCGCCCGGCAGTACGGCAACCCCGAGGTGCAGACCCGCGAGGAGTACGCGGAATCCGCCGCCTCGGGCGTGGACATCATGCTGACGCTCGTCTACGCACTGCTCGCGCTGGCCGTCCTCATCGCGCTGCTCGGCATCGCCAACACGCTCACCCTCGCGGTGCACGAGCGCACCCGCGAACTCGGGCTGCTGCGCGCGGTCGGGCAGACCAGGAGCCAGCTACGGGCCATGGTCCGCTGGGAGTCCGTCCTGGTCGCCGCCTTCGGCACGGCCGGCGGCCTGGCGCTCGGGGGGTTCCTCGGCTGGGCACTGGTCAAGGCGTCGGACGGCGCGGGCACGAGCGCCTTCGCGGTGCCGCCCGTCCAGCTCGCGGTCGTCGTGCTGGTCGGGCTGGCGGCCGGAGTCCTGGCCGGTTGGCGTCCGGCCCGGCGCGCGGCGCGTCTGGACGTACTGAGGGCCATCGCAGCGGAGTGACTCCGCCGACGACGGCCCGGGGGCCACGGCCGCCGTGCCCCTCCGGGGGTGCGGCGGCCGCGCGTCAGACCAGCACCGGTTCGGCCGCGGCCGGGACCAGCCGATCGAGTACCGGGGCCCAGGCCTCCGGCGTCTCGGGGAGCACCGGCAGCGTCCGCGGGGCGACCTTGCGGACGACTGCCGCCGACACCTGCTCGGTCATCGCCCTGGACGAGACCGTCGCCTCGGCCCGGAGCGTGAACCACACGACCTTGCCACCGTCGTTGACGGTCTCGGTGCCCCAGCTGTCGCTCATCGACACGACCATGGCGAGGCCGCGGCCGCAGGTGGCCAGGGGCTCGAACTCGCGGACCCGCGGCAGGCGCGGATCGTTGTCCGAGACGGCGACGGTGAGCCAGCCGGAGGCGAAACTCAGCTCGACGGAACAGCGCTTGTCCGGCCGGGCGTGCCGGTGGACGTTGCCGAGCAGTTCGGTGATGCCCAGCAGAGTGGGGTCGATCAGGGGGTCCAGCCGCCAGTACCGCAGTTGAGCGGCGACGATGCGGCGTACCTGCTGGATCCGGGACGGCAGTGCCTCAAGTTCCAGGGCACACTGCCGTTTACTGCCTTCTGAGCTGATCACGGCTGCGACTCCCTCCGCGGTGAGGGCGCGCCCCTGTGATCGGGGCATGCCCCGCCCGCATGGTATGGGAACACCTTTGCGGGATTGCTGTGAGTGACTGCTGCAGTGACTCCGTGACGCCACTCAAGGATCACCCCGATGGATGCTTACCGCAACTCCGTGAACGCGGAGAGTGCCGTTCCGTTCGGCTCAGCGGCGCGCGACCCGCTCCCGGGCCGTGCGCAGGGCGTCCAGGAAGCGGCCCGCGGACGCCGCGCCCTGCGTGCGCAGGGTCAGCAGGTAGCCGGTGCCGTTGAGCCGTGTCAGGGTGCGGCGCCGCACCGCGAACCGCGGGGTCAGGGCGTGGACGTCCTCCACCGGGGCGCTGTCGATCTCCCGCCCGCGGCTGGTGAGCAGCACCAGGCGGCCGTCACGGATCAGGACCTGCCCGCCCCGGGTGAGCGACCGCAGCCGCCGTCCGATCCGCACCCCTGTGGCGGTGAACTCCGCTTCGGCCACGGCGCATCCCCTCCTTCGTCCGCTCGAAGTCTGCCCGCTCCGGGGGGCGTGGCACCAGCGCCTGCCTATGATCGGGAGACAGGCGCGAACGGAAGGCGGCGCAGGTGGACAGCAGCGAGAAGGGTGACCGCGAAGACCGTGCGAGGCCGACGGAGGCGATGCCCACCGTCGACGTGGACCGGACCGACCCGGACTACCGGGGGTGGCTGAAAGAGGCCGTGCGCAAGGTCCAGGCGGACGCCAACCGCTCCGCCGACACACACCTGTTGCGCTTCCCGCTCCCCGACGCCTGGGGCATCGACCTCTACCTGAAGGACGAGTCGACCCACCCGACCGGCAGCCTCAAGCACCGCCTCGCCCGTTCGCTGTTCCTCTACGGCCTGTGCAACGGCTGGGTCCGGCCGGGCAAGCCCGTCATCGAGGCCTCCAGCGGCTCGACCGCGGTGTCCGAGGCGTACTTCGCCGCCTTGATCGGCGTACCGTTCATCGCCGTGATCCCGCGCACCACCAGCTGGGAGAAGCAGCGGCTGATCGAGTTCCACGGCGGGCGGTGCCACCTGGTGGACGACCCGCGGACGGTCTACGAGGTCTCCGCCCGCCTCGCGGAGGAGACCGGCGGCCACTACATGGACCAGTTCACCTACGCCGAGCGCGCCACCGACTGGCGCGGCAACAACAACATCGCCGAGTCGATCTACCAGCAGCTGCGCCTGGAACGGAACCCCTGCCCGGCGTGGATCGTGGCCACCGCCGGCACCGGCGGGACCTCGGCCACCATCGCCCGCTACATCCACTACATGCAGTACGAAACCCTGGTGTGCGTCGCGGACCCGGAGAACTCGGTGTTCTTCGACGGCTGGGTGAGCGGCGACGACTCCGTGTGCTGCGACCGCGGTTCACGGATCGAGGGCATCGGCCGCCCGAGGGTGGAGCCGAGTTTCGTGCCCGGTGCCGTCGACCGGATGATGAAGGTGCCGGACGCGGCGTCGGTGGCGGCGGTCCGCGCCCTGGAGGCGGCCATCGGGCGCAAGGCCGGGGGATCGACGGGCACCGGCCTGTGGAGCGCCTTCAAGATCGTCTCGGAGATGCTCGCGGCGGGCCACACGGGCAGTGTCGTCACCTTGCTGTGCGACCCCGGCGACCGGTACCTGGACAAGTACTATTCCGATGCCTGGGTCACCGAACAGGGCCTGGACGTCACGCCGTACGCCGTCACCATCGACACCTTCCTGACGGCGGGGACCTGGCCGGACTGACGCGGTCCGCCCGTTCCGTTCTGTTACGTCGTGGTCACCAGGAGTCCGCCGGAGTACCGCCTTCCCTTCCACGGGCGCTCCTAGCGTCCGGATATGACGATCTCTCACGTCGCGCCTCCGGCGGTCGCGCCGCCGACCCCCGCGCCCGGTGCGGCCGCACCGCCGGTGCGCCGGGCGCCGGTACCGCCCGTCCGGGCGCGGCGCCGGCGCATGCCGCCCCCGGCGCGCCTGGTCGTCCAGGCGACCGCCGCGCTGGTGGCCGTCCTCGCCCTGTGCCTCGCCGTGGTCGTCGGGGCCGTCACCGTACGGTCGGACGCCGAGCAGTTGCGCGACACCTCCGCGCACCGCGCCGCCGTCACGGCGGAACTCCGCTTCGCCCTGGCCGATCTGGACGCCCAGCGCGCCAACCAGCTGGTGCCCGGCCATGCGGTCGACGACCCCGAGGTGTCGGTCGGCAACCGCCTCCTCGCACTCATCACCGCCCAGCAACGCCGGGCCCAGGCCAGCGACCTCCTCCGGCAGCTCGGCGGCGACGAGGCCCATGCCGCGCAGGTGCGCGGCATCCTCGACCTGCTCGGGCGCTACGACGACGCCAGCGGTCGTGCCGCCTACGTCGACGAGCAGCACCACGAGCGGGCCGCGGGCCACCCGCCGGTGGTCGCCGTCGCCTTCTCCGCCGAGGCGGGCGACATCATGCACAGCCACCTGCTGCCCAAGGTCGCGACCCTGGCGAAGGCCTACGACGCGCAGGCCACGGCGGCGTCGCGCACCGCGCAGGACGCCGCCGTGGGCTCGGCCGTGGCCGTGGGGCTGCTGGGCCTGGTCGCCGTCGCCGTACTCCTGTGGTGGCAGCGGGACCTGACCCGCCGTTACCGCCGTGTCCTCAACCCGGCCCTGGCCGCCGCCACGGCCGCGGCGCTCGGGGTCACCCTCGCCGGCGTGTTCTCCTTCACCGGCGCCGCCGCCGACCTCGACGCCGGGACCCGGGACGGACTGCGCCCCTGGTCCCGGCTCGCACAGGCCCGCGCGGTCGCCGCGGAGGCCGCCGCCACGCAGAGCCGCTGGCTCGTCAACGGCGCCGAGCCGCAGCAGCGCGCCGAACTCGACGCGCTCAACCGGCGGCTGGACGGCCTGCTGGCCCCCGACGGCTGGGCCGCGGCGGACGAGCGTACCGCGTACGCCGACGTCAACGAGCGCTACGCGCACTTCCGCGCCGACGACCGCAAGCTCGTCGAACTGATGGCCGGCCGGCGGATCGACGAGGCAGCCGTGGTGCTCACGGACGTCGGGCGCGGTGAGGTGGGGTTCGACTTCTGGGACTTTTCGACCACCCTGGACGTCCTCGCGCAGGACCAGCAGGCCGACTTCACCGTGCGCACGGACGCCGCGCGCTCCGCGCTCGACGGCTGGCCCGCCGTTCCCGCGGGCGTCCTCGGCATCGCCGCGGCCCTCGTCGTGGTCGGTGTGCGGCCGCGGCTCGCGGAGTACCGGTGAGGCGGTGGTCCCGGGGCCGACGGGGCTTGTGGGGAAACTGCGTTCGGTTATGGAAAGGCCTGTCAGTCCGATCTTGTGAAAGAGCCTCCGGTGACCACCACCCCACCGCCCCCCGACGACGTCCCCTCCGTGCCCGACGACGTCTGGGAGCGGTTCGTCCAGGACAGCGAGGCGGAGATCCGCGCGTCGGCGCCCAAGGAACCCTCGGCGCGGGCCCGTATGGTCACCGAGCGACTGCGGCAGCAGGACGCGGAGGCGGCGCGCCGCACCAAGCGCAAAGGACGCGGCAACCCGCCGCCCGCGCAGCCCGAGGGCTGGCGCACCGGCCCGGCGGTCTACGCGGTCGAGGCGCGCGGCCACCGGCGCCGCCGGTGGCTCGGGCTGGTCGGCGTCCTCGTCGCCGTCGGGGTGCTGCTGTTCGCTTTGAACCCGGGCTGGGCGCTGGACGCGATGCGCGGCAGCGCGGCCCCGGACCCCTCGCCGCTCGCCGCGGAGACCGCGCGGCCGACGAGCGCCCCGTCGCAGGAGGCGTTCCCCGGCACGCCCACGCTCGAGGACCCGTTCGCCGGCTCCCCGGCGAAGCAGTACGCCGACGGCGCCGCGGGGATCGTCCCGCCGAAGGCGCGGTCGGCCGGCTGGATGACGTCGGCGCAGGTGAAGGCGGCCCTCAAGAACGTCAAGGCGTACCTGGTCGACACCAACCTGGACCCCGCGACGCTTCGGGGCGAACGGCCCGACGCCGCCCTGGGGATGATCGATCCGAGCCAGCGCGACCTGCGCACCCGGTTCGAGACGGCCTTCCGCAAGCCGACCTGGAAGAACGACCCGCTCCGGCTCGCGGTGCGCTTCAAGCCCTCCGAAGTCGCCCTGGCGGGAGACGTGGTCAAGACCCGCGGCCGGATGACCTTCGCGAAGGGCAAGGACCGCGCCGTCGTCGTCCACGCCGACTACACCTTCGTGTACCCCCTGGTGCAGGCGGGGTCCGGTTCCACCGAGGTCGCCCGGACGATCATCCGCCGCATCCTGGACGTCGAGTTCCCCGACCCGTCCCGCTACCGGGTGACCCCCGGCAAGTTCGCGATCACCCTGTACGTCGACGACGTTGCCAACACGGCCTGCTCCGTCCACGACGGCTGGCTCCACCCGCAGTTCGCCTCCGGCGCCTCGCCGGGTGACGACCCCGGTCGGTCGGGGCCCACCGTGGACCCCTACGACCGCAGCAGGGACCTCGAGGCCGAGCGGACGGGGTCAGAGGGCTGCGGCACCGTCTCCCGTACCTGAGGCCCCGGCCCCGCCGGGAGGCCCGTTCAGGAGGCCAGCCGGCGGTCCAGCGAGCGGACCGCGGAACGGAACGACAGGCCGAGGCCCGGGCGGGACAGGAGCAGGAAGGTGCGCAGGGGCGGGGGGCCGTCGGCGGCGAAGGTCCAGCGCACGTGGGTGCCGCCGCCCGGGGTGGGGGAGAGCGCCCATTCCTCCAGCAGGGCGCGCAGGCCTGGGGCGTTCGTGGCGTCAACACGGTAGGCGAAGCGCCGCGGAGGCTCGTCGGCGAGGACGGTCTCCTCGAAACGCACTCCTCCCCGGAGCCCGATCGCACGGCCCGTGGCGGTCGGCACGGCGGCCGTGACGGCGCCGAACCACGCCGTCCAGCCCTCGATGTCCTTGGCGAGGGCGGCGTGCACGGCGTCGGGCGGTGCCGTGACGTCGGCGGCGAAGACGAGACGCAGCGGCGCCGAGGCGAGGAAGCCCAGGTCCACCTGACGTGTGGGGCGCAGTCGGCGGGTCATGGGCCGTACGGTAGTTGATGCCTCGTCAGTTGTCTGCGGGACTCTCGCGCAGGGCGCCGCCCGGCTCGGCCTCCCCGGGCTCGCCGGCGACGATCAGGTCCGACAGGTGCTCGGCGATCTCCGCCCGGAGCACCTCGGGGATGCCCGCGTCGGTGACGAGGGTGTCCACGTCCTCCAGGGTGGCGAAGGAGCTCAGGCCCACGGTGCCCCACTTGGTGTGGTCGGCGATGACGACCACCCGGCGTGCGGAGCGGACGAAGCGCCGGTTGGTCTCCGCCTCGGCGAGGTTGGGTGTGGACAGGCCGGCCTCGACCGAGATGCCGTGGACGCCGAGGAAGAGCAGGTCGAAGTGGAGCGAGCCGATCGCCCGGTCCGCGACGGGGCCGACGAGGGAGTCCGAGGGGGTGCGCACACCGCCGGTGAGGACGACGGTCGCGGCGCCCTCGCGGCCGCCGCCCGCGCCGCGGGCCGCGGAGTGGAAGACGTCGGCGACGCGGACGGAGTTGGTGACCACGGTGAGGTCGGGCACGTCGAGGAGGTGCTGCGCCAGGGCGTACGTCGTCGTGCCGCCGGTGAGCGCGATGGCGCTGCCGGGGGTGACCAGGCGGGCGGCGGCGCGAGCGATGGCCTCCTTGGCCCCGAGCTCGAGACCCGCCTTCGCCTCGAAGCCCGGCTCGTGGCTGCTGGCGGGGGCGACCGGCACGGCGCCGCCGTGGACCTTCTCGACCACGCCCTGACGGGCGAGCGCGTCGAGGTCGCGGCGGACGGTCATGTCCGACACGTTCAGCTTCCGGGTCAGCTCGTTGACCCGGACCCCGCCGCGGCGCCGGACCTCGTCCAGGATCAGCGCACGCCGCTGTTCCGCGAGCAGGTTCTGGTTGTCGCTCACCCGAGGTCCCGTCCCATCCTCTGATGTGATCCCGATGCTGCCCGGACCGGCAGTCTCGCCATCCTTCCACGACCGCCCCCGCCGGACGGGGGACGAAGGGCGCGGGGTGACCGGTCCCACACGTACCGCGTGTGACACGTTCGGGTGGCATTCGTGAACACCTCTGTCCAGTACTGGTACGTGTGCCCGATTCTGAATACGCGCGATGCCGTACGCGCGTCACGGGGAAAGTACGGGGAGGCGATCGCGATGCGGTCGGATACGGTGAGGACGGAACTGGCGCTGGAGTTGCTGGTCCACGGCGTCGGCGGGACGACGCCGCAGACGATGCTCAACGACCCGCGCATCACGCGCGTCTGCGGTGACGACACCGCCGGGATCTACCGGCGTGCCGACGACGCCGACGCGGAGCGGCGTCCGCAGGAGTACGGCGAGGGCCCGGTGCCCGACGCCTACTCCTGGTGCAATCTGACGTCCGGGGACGGCAGTCGTGCGCTGTGGCTGCTCCTGCTGCCCTTCATGGTGGCCAACCTGGCGCACTGGATGCGGCCGCCGGTCTCCCGGCCGCGCCTGGACCGGGCGTACGACGTGCTGGTGCGGCTGCTGGCGCTGTCGCTGACGGTGCTGCTGGTGGCGGCGGCCTGCGAGGTCGCGATGGACCTGGTGGCCTGGCAGTGCGCGGGCAACGCGGCCTGTGCGGGCGGGAAGAGCTGGCTGTCGTTCCTCGCCGCCGGCGAGCCGGGGCGCCGGATCGCCGCCGGGGCCGCGCTGCCCGTCGGGCTGACCCTGCTGCTGTGGTGGCTCTCCCGGCGCACCTGGTACGCCTACGAGTCCCAGCGGCCCCTGCCGGGCCCGCATCCGGAAGGGCGGGAGGAGCCGGACGTCACGCCGCTGGCCCGGCGGGGCTTCTGGTACGGGCGGCGGCTGGTCGCCAGGCTCCGTGCGGCCCATACGGCGGCGGGGCTGCTCACGGTCGCGGTCGCCCTGGTCGTCCCGCCGCTCGAAAGGGACATGGACGTCGGCGGGATCCGGATACTCGCCGCGGTCGGCTGGCTGCTGACGGGCGCCCTGGCCGGCTTGACCGTCGCGGCGATCGCCGTGACCTGCGGCATGGGACGCAGCGAGCACGCGCCGGACGAGGCCCTGGATCCACGGCTCGCCCCGGCGATGCTGGGCGGGGCGGCCGCCGCGCTGCTGGCCACGGCCGGATACGCCTGCTGGCACCGGCCGGGATGGAACGCCGGCGGGCGGCTGCCCGCAGGGGAGGCCTTCGGCTGGCTCGCCCTGGCACAGGGGTTGTTGCTCGTGGCGCTGGCGTGCGTCGCGCATCTGATGCACCGCTCCGGCGGCGGGCGGGCGGAGCTGCGAGGTCTCGGCGGGCCGGCGGTGGCCCTGCTCGCGTGCTCGCTCGGCGGGGTGCTCACCGGAGGGATCGCCCAGCGGGTCGCGGACTGGCTGGACCGCGGGGCCACGCCGGGCGGCGGGGACGGAGCCGTCGCCGGGCCGCCCGTGCTGCTGTCCTGGCAGGCATCGGCGATCCCGCTGCTGCTGCTGGTGCTGGCCGTGGTGGTCGTCGCGCGCGGCAGGAGGCTGCTGCGCCGGACGCGGGCGCTGGTGCCGAAGGTGGAGTCCGACTATCCGGGGGAGGAGCACGAGCCGGCGCGCAGCCGCCAGATCGCCCTGGCCCGGGCCAGGGCCGAACTCACCGATCAGGCCGCCCTGTTCATAGGGGTCATCGGGACGGTGGCCTTCCTGCTGGGCGCGGGGGCGCTCGCCGGGGCCTGGCTGAGCGGAGCCGTCCCCGGGCGGGCCGGGGCCGACCCGCCCGGATGGGTGCGCACGGTCGCGGAGACCGCCCAGGCCCTGGGCTCCTGGCTGGTCGGCGCCGGGGTGGTGGCCCTGATCGCGCTCGGCCGCAGGGCCTACCGCGACGCCGGGGCACGCCGCACCGTCGGCATCCTCTGGGACGTCGGCACCTTCTGGCCGCGCGCCGCGCACCCCTTCGCCCCGCCCTGCTACGCCGAGCGCGCGGTGCCGGACCTGACCTGGCGCATGACGACCTGGACGCGGGCCAACCACGGCCGGATCATCCTCTCCGGGCACTCCCAGGGGAGCGTCCTGGCCGCGGCGGCGGTCTGGCAGCTGGATCCGGCGACCCGGGCGCGGATCGCGCTGCTCACCTACGGCTCGCCGCTCGGCCGGTTGTACGGGCGCTGGTTCCCCGCCTACTTCGGGCCCCCCGCGCTGACCTCGCTCCACGGCGAGCTGCATGCCTGGCGCAATCTGTGGCGGCGTACGGATCCGATCGGCGGCCCGGTGCACCTCGATGAGCCCGGGCCACCGGTCGACCGGGCGCCGCTGCCCGATCCTGCTGCGTACGGCCGGACGGAGGAACACCCGCTGCCCGCGCCCCTGCTGACCCACTTCGACTACCAGGCCGACCCGGCCTTCGCGGCCGAGCGCGGTGCGCTGCTCCGCTGGCTGTACCGCAACGTGGAGGGAGTGCTGCCCGGGCAGGGTCAGGGCAGCGGGGGGAGGTCCTCCGGGTAGAGCAACTGCAGCTCCTCGTGGCTGGGCTCGCTGATCCGGGCGAGCCGGCCCGCGTGGCGCTCGACCATGGCCTCGAAGGTCTGCCGCGCGGTGCGGCCGTTACCGAAGGCCGGGCCCTTGGGGATCGCGGTGAAGTACTTGTAGAGCGCCTCGCCGGTGTCCTCCGAGAGCTGGTACTCGTGCTCCTCGGCCTGGGCCCGCACGATCCGCAGCAGCTCGACCGGGGTGTAGTCGTCGAAGGTGATGGTCCGCGAGAAGCGGGAGGCGACACCGGGGTTGGCGGACAGGAAGTGCTCCATCTCCGCGGTGTAGCCCGCGACGATCACCACGACGGCCTCGCGGTGGTCCTCCATCAGCTTCACCAGGGTGTCGATCGACTCCCGGCCGAAGTCCCGGCCGGAGTCCTCGGGGGCCAGGGCGTACGCCTCGTCGATGAAGAGCACCCCGCCGCGGGCGCGTTCGAAGGCCTCCTGGGTGCGGATGGCGGTCGAGCCGATGTGCTCGCCCACCAGGTCGACGCGGGCCACCTCCACCAGGTGGCCGCGCTCCAGCACGCCCAGGGTGGCCAGGATCTCGCCGTAGAGCCGGGCGACGGTCGTCTTGCCCGTGCCGGGGGAGCCGGTGAAGACCAGATGGCGGCGCGGGGAGGGGGCCTTGAGGCCGGCCTCGCGGCGTCTGCGGCCCACCGCGATCAGGTCGATCAGGGAGCGCACCTCACGCTTGACGTTCTCCAGGCCCACCAGCGCGTCGAGTTCGGCCAGCACCTCGTCCGAGGGACGGGTGTCCCCGGCCGGGGCCGGCGCGGGCACGGCCGCGGGCCCGGCGGTGCTGGTCGGCGTCACGGGCAGTCCGCCGAGCAGGCCGAACGACGTGGGCGCGGGCTGCCGCTCACCCGCCGGAGCCGGCACACGCGACGACGGCTCCGGCACGGTGCGGCGCTCACCGCTCTGGTCCCCGGTGCAGTCCTCCGTCACCGGGCCCGGCTCCGCGAACTCGTAACCGCCGCGCGCGCACCGCTCCGTGCGGCAGCGGGTGAGCGTGGAGCGGCAGCCGTCGATGATGTGGAAGCCGTAGCCCCGGCTGCCCGTGACCCGGCAGCCCGTGAAGGTCCCGCGGCCGCCCGCGGAGACGTAGAACCCGGCCTCGGCCGGGTTGGTCACGACACACCGTTCCAGCGTGGGATCGGCCCCCTTGGTGACGATGACCCCGGTCGCCGTGTCGTCGATGGTGCAGGCGGACAGCGTGCCGCCGCTGCCGTGGTCGCGGAACCAGGCACCGGTGGAGGCCTCGCGGATGCGGCAGTCGTCGAGCTGCACGGTGGCGCCGTCGCTGACCGAGACCGCGGTGTTGCGGACCTGGGAGATGTCGCTGTCGACCACGTCGGCGCGCGAGCCCCGGTCGAGCACGAACAAGGCGTCGGGCACGTCGTGCAGGCGGCAGGAGTCGAGGACGGCGGCCGCCCCGTCGCTGACCCAGACCGCCGGGTAGTCGCCCTGGCTGTCGTGGATCTCGCACTGGTTGGCGTCCACCCGGGTGCCCGGGTCCCACACCGACAGGCCGTTGCGGCCGAAGCGCCGCACCGTGGTGCGGGTGAGGGTGAGCACCGAACGGGAGCGCAGGTCCACGGCGTTCTCGGGGATGTCGTGGATGTCGCAGTCGGAGAGGGTCAGGACGGCGTCGGTGTCCAAGGTGATGCCGTCGCCGGTGGTGCGGTGCACCTGGCACTCGGTGAGATGGCCGGCCGCGCGTGAGGCGACCTGTACGCCGGTGCCCTTGACCTCGTACACCTCGCAGCCGACCGCCTCGGCCACGGTGCCCTCACCGGTGAGGGCGAGTCCCGCCCCGGACGCGTTGCGGACCCGGCAGCGTTCCAGCCGCGGGGAGGCTCCGCCGCGTACGGAGATGCCGGTCTGGCCCGCGGCCACGACCTCGCAGTCCTCGAACAGCCCGCCCGCGGCCTCCAGGATGCTGATCCCGAGCCCGGCCGGGTTGTCGACGGTGCAGCGGCGCACGGTCGGCCGCGCCCCGTCGCGGACTTCTATGCCCACCGCGGACCGCGTGCTGACCCGCAGTCCGGTGAGTTCGGGTGCGGCGCCCTCGACCAGGAGGGCGGCGGCGGAGGTGTCCTGCCCCTCGACGGAGAGGTCCTGGACCGTCGCCGCGGCCCGTACGGTCAGCGCGACACCGGCCGGCGGGGCGATGCGGACGGAGCCCGGCCCCTCGGCCGCGCGGAGCGTTATGGCCTTCTCCACGACGAGGTTCTCCCGGTAGGTCCCGGGGTTGACCGAGAGCACGTCGCCCTCGGCGGCCGCATCCAGGGCCGCGGCGAGGCTCTCGTACTCTCCCGTGCGGCGGCGCCACCGCGAGCTGCTGGTGTGCGTCACCTGAACCACGCCCTGTGCCATGGAGATGCTCTGCCCCGTCCTCTTGCACTGCGCCGACCTGGGGGCCTCAACGGTAGCGCGCGCCGGGCGCGCGCCAGCACCCGATGCCGATGGATCACCTGATGGAACCGGGCGGATGAGGCCGATTGCGGATGATCCGTGGCACCGGCGTACGTATCCGGCGTGGTCAGCCGCCCGCCCCGGCGCGGCCCCAGCTCTGCCCGGCCGCGGCCCACTCGCGCTCCCACTCCGCGAGCCTGCGGCGCATCAACTGCCACATGAGCACCTGGCGCCCCATCAACCCCAGCACGCTCGCGGCGAGGAAGGTGCCGATCCCGGCGAGCATCGCATGCGTGGTGGCGGACCGGGTGTCCAGGGGCGGGGGCACGGGCACGGCACCGGACTTGTCGGTCCACATCGTGAGGTGGTCGCCCTTGTCGTGGGTGGCGGCCACGCGCACCTGGGCGGTGTGGACCTGCCCGTCCGGAGCGGTCCAGCGGACCACGGCGTCGCGGCGTTCCTCGCGGACGTGGCCGGACTCGGGGTCGGGGTCGGCGGCCTCGCGCGGCCCGGCCTTGAGCACCAGGGCGCCGACCTCGATGCGGGTGGCGTGCTCGACGCCGACGGTGTGCTGGAGGGAGTGGTCCACGGCCAGCCCGGCGACCAGCCCCGCGGCCGGCGCCCCCAGGACGATGGCGCAGCCCGCCGCGACCCCCGCGCAGGCCTCGAACACGTCGGAACGGCGGCGCAGGCTGTTCTTCCGCCAACGCCACCACCGCACGTGCGTGGCCGCCATCGGGCCGCACCCCCTTCACCGTCCAAGTACCGCACATGGCACGGCACATGCGCGGCATGGACCGAGCGGGAGGGGGCCATCTCACGCCGGCACCCGTCCGGTGCCCGGACCGTGCCGCGGTCTCGGGACGCGTTCACTCCACCATCAACAACGCGTCTCCCACCCGGAGTGTTCCGGGTCGTACGGGCACGAGATTCTGTCCGAAAACCAGTCTGCCCCCGAATCTGCGGTGGCGCGCGAGGGTGCGCAGGGGTTCCCGGCCACGGGCCGCGGTGCGCTGGTCCGTCGTCGTCACCACGCAACGCCCACAGGGCTTCACGACGCGGAATTCGACTTCCCCGATGCGGATCCGGGTCCAGGTGTCCTCGGCCCAGGGACCGGTCCCCGCGATGACGGCGTTGGGACGGAAGCGGTCCATCGGAAGGGGGCCTTCGCCGGGGTGGTCGCCCGCGGCGATCAGCGCGTTGAGGGCGGTCAGCGAGGCCTCGGTCGTCACGAGCAGGGGGAAGCCGTCGGCGAAGCTGACGGTCTCACCGGGGCGCGCGTAGTCCGGGTCGATCGGGCGGCGGCGGGCCGGGTCGTCGAGGTGGACGAGGGTGACCTCCGTGCCCAGGTACGTGCTGAACCAGGCGGCGGCCGCGTCTCCCGCGGGCACGGCCTCCACCTTGTCGCCCCATATGTGCACCGGGACCGTCGTGGACGGTCCCGGTGCGTCGATATCCAGCAACGGCATCCCCGGGGCGGTGAGCAGCAGCCCACCACCGGGGGACGACTCCGCGCGTGCCAGGGCCAGCCGGGGCTGCTCCCGCTGCGTGACGCATCGTCCCGCAGCGTCGGCGAGCATCCACCGGCGGTCTCCGGCGAGCCCCCACGGCTCCACCAGCGCCTCGGACAACCGCTGTCCACCGAGCGACTTGACGGGGTGGACGTGCAGTGAGCTGAGGCGCGGTGTCGGCGTCGGAGTCGTCATTCCGCCATCGTGCCAGGCGGCGCCGTCACCCGTCGGCGGGGACCGGGCCGCCCGCCGGCGTCAGCCGGAGTAGTAGCCCTGGCCGAGGTTGCGCCGCTGGTACGGCTGCTCGTCGTAGCCGCTGGGCGCCACGGGGCGCGGCGGCGCCGGACGCGGCGCGGCGGCGGGGCGCACCTGCTCGTAGCCGGCCGGGCCCTGGTACTGCTGCGGGGCCTGCTGCGCCTGGTACCCGCCGTTGAAGGCGGCGGGCCGGGGCGCGGTGGCCTGCTGCGGGATGTAGGGCGCCGGCGCCTGCTGCAGCTGGGGCTGCTGGTAGCCGGGCGCCGAGTAGCCGGAGTACGACGGCGTGCTCGGCGCGGAGGAGTACTGCGAGGGGCCGGGCGGCAGCGCGGGGAGCGCGGCCGGCAGGGCCGGGAGATTGCTGCCGGTGTCGTACGCGGACGGTACGCGGATCGGCGCGATCTGAGGGGTGCCCCGCTCTGCGACCAGGCTGTCGTAGATGGGGGTGTCGGGGAAGAACGGCGACGTGTAGTAGCCACCGCCGTAAGAACCGCGGGGGGAGGTCATAGCCCATAAGTTAAGCCCACGATGTGCTGGTTGGGGAGACCGATTAGCAGGTCATTTCATGTGCAGCGAGTGACGGCTGACCCCTATTGCGAGCGAATCGGAGGAAATCGGTCCGTGGCCGCCGTTCGGATCGCGTAAAGGCGCTGGGCCTGGGGCATTACCGCTCGTCACGCAGGAACACGGGCGCGGGGAAGCACCCGGCCGGGTGGTGCCGGAGGGTGACGGGACCGGCACTCTCGCGCACCAACAGGTCACCCGCACGAAGGAGGAACGCGGCGTTTCCGTGACTCCGGCGAACTTCGTCCCGGGAGGCCCCCGATATGCCACAGTGGGCCATGCGCGTCGCCATGCTTTTCGGGCAGAACCGGCCGGCGCGGCCGGAGGAATGGCACAAGGCCGCTGCGACCGTCGCCGACGTGGTCGACGTGGTGGCCGTCCGCGAGTTGACCCTGCCCGCCGTCCGCGGGGTCCCCTACGCCGGCCGCGACCCCGAGCGGCCGCACCACTACCAGGTCGCCGTCCCCCACGGCGGCGCCGTGGCGCGCCGGATCACCGCGGGCCGCGTCGAGGGCGTGCTGCGCCACGAAGCGGCCGAGTGCGGCCGGTTCGACCTCATCCACGGCCATGTGCCCGGCGCCGGGGGACTGCTGCCCCGGCTCGCACGGACCGCGGGGCTGCCCTACGTGCTGAGCGAGGACGACCCGTCACTGTTGGGCCACCCCACGCGCCCGCTCCCCGGTCTTCCCGCGCGGCGGTCCCGCGCGCGGATCTACCGCGAGGCCGCCGCCGTCCTCGCGGTCAGCGACGCACTGCTGCTGCGGCTCGGGGAACTCCGCCTCCCGGGCCGGCACCGCCTCGTGCCGCACCCGGTCGGCCCCGAGGCACTGCCGCCGGTGCCCGCCCGCACCCGGATCAGCCAGGACCCGGTGCGGGTGGCGGCCGCCGGGCGCTTCGAGGCGCACGAGGGCTGGGAGGTGCTGGTGCGCGCCTTCGCCGGCGCCCGGGTCAAGGACCCGCGGCTGCGGCTGGACGTCATCGCCGAGGGGTCCGCCGAACTCCCCGGCGACGTGCGCGAGCTGATACGCAAGTGCGGAGTGGCCCACTTCGTCACGGTGCGCCGGGCCCGCGGCCGCGCCGAGGCGCTGCACACCGTCGCGCACGCCGACCTCTTCCTCGTCGCGAGTCATGTGGAGAGCTTCTGCGTGCGCGCCCTGGACGCGCTCTGCTGCGGCACCCCCGTCGTCGGCACCCGCACCGGCGCGCTCCCCGAACTCGTCGGGCACGACGGCGGGGTGCTCGCCCCACCCGGTGACGCCCCCGCACTCGGCCGGGCGCTGGTGGAGGCCGCCGCCCGGTTGTCGGCACGCCGTCCCGCGGCCCTCGCCGACCGCACCCGGCGCCGCTACGGCACGGCAGCCGTCGGCGCCCGGCTCGCCGTCGTCTACGCCGAGGCGTCGTCGGGCCGCGGCCGCGTATAGGTGCGGCCCTTCCACGCGGCCCCACGGCCCCGGCCGTGCTGCACCGCCGAGTCGACCGTCATCAGCAGGTAGAGGACGGCCGTGAACGGCAGCAGCAACGCCGGCCACGGCGGCAGCCGGTAGTAGCGGAGCATCGGTAGGTAGGTGCCGCACATCAGGGCCCACGCCGCCGCGCCCGCCGCGCACAGCGAGCGGTCACCGGTGACCGCCCCGCCGATCGTGGCGAGCGGCGGGAGCACGTACACCAGCAGCAGGCCGAGCACCGTGCCGGCGAGGAGGACCGCGCTGTGCCGCAGCTGCGCGTACGCGCTGCGCGAGACCATCCGCCACAGCTCGGCGAGGCCCGGGTAGGGGCGGACGCTGTCGACCTCATCGGCCAGGCCCAGCCAGATCCGCCCGCCGGACCGTTTGACGGCGCGGGCCAGCGCCACGTCGTCGATCACCGCGTGCCGGATCGTGTCGGGCACGCCCGCCCGCTCCACCGCCGTGCGGCGGATCAGCACGCATCCGCCGGCGGCCGCGGCGGTCCTGGCACGCGGCCGGTTCACCCGGCGGAACGGGTACAGCTGCGCGAAGAAGTAGACGAAGGCGGGGACGATCAGCCGCTCCCAGGCCGTGGCGACCCGCAGCCGGGCCATCTGCGACACCATGTCCAGGTCGCCTGCCTGCGCCGCGGCCACCAGGTGGCGCAGCGATTCGGGGCCGTGCGCGATGTCGGCGTCCGTCAGCAGCAGGAACTCCGGGCCGCCGGACGCGGTGGCCACCTCGATGCCGTGGCGCACCGCCCACAGCTTCCCCGTCCAGCCCTCCGGCACGGACCCCGGCGTCACCACGCGCAGCGGCAGCCCGTCCACCCGGACCGCCAGCGCACGGGCCAGTTCCCCGGTGCCGTCGCTGCTGCCGTCGTCCACCAGGACCACCTCGGCGCGTCCCGGGTAGCGCTGCGCCAGGACGCTCGGCAGGCTCCGCGGCAGCACCTCCGCCTCGTCCCGCGCCGGGACGACCACCGCCACGTCCGGCCACTCCCGGGGCTCCGCCGCGACGGCAGGCAGCCGCACGTCCGTGCGCCAGAACGCCCCCTGCGCCAGCAGCAGCCACACCCACGACAGCAACGACACCATGGTCACCCACGTCAGCCACGTCACCCCCGCAGTCTGCCGCCGTCGCCCTCCCGCGTGCGTCATTTCCCCCGGTACGGCCGCAGAGCGGGCCGACAATCGCATCGCGTAGGGTTGTCCCCCGTGAAGATCGCGCTGATGGACTCCGGTATCGGCCTGCTCGCTGCGGCCGCGGCCATCCGCCGGCTGCGGCCGGACGCGGACCTGGTGCTCTCCAGCGACCCCGACGGCATGCCCTGGGGTCCGCGCACCCCCGAGGACGTCACCGCGCACGCCCTGGCCTGCGCCCTCGCCGCCGCCGAGCACCGGCCGGAAGCGCTGATCGTGGCCTGCAACACCGCCTCGGTGCACGCCCTGCCCGCGCTGCGCGCGGCGCTCGAACCCGGCATCCCGGTCGTCGGCACCGTCCCGGCGATCAAGCCCGCCGCGGCCGGGGCCCGCAAGGTCGCGATCTGGGCGACCCCGGCGACCACCGGGAGCCCCTACCAGCGCGGGCTGATCGAGGAATTCGGCAACGGCGCCGAGATCACCGAGGTGCCGTGTCCCGGCCTCGCCGACGCCGTCGACCGGGCCGACGAGGCCGCGACCGCCACCGCCATCGCCGCCGCGGCCGCGCTCACCCCCTCCGACGTGGAGGCGGTCGTCCTCGGCTGCACCCACTACGAGCTGGTCGCCGACCGCATCCTGTCCGCCCTGGCCGGTCCCGCCCGGCTGTACGGCTCGGCGGACGCCGTCGCCGCCCAGACCCTGCGGCGGATCGGCGCCGAGCCGCGCCCGGACGCGGCGTCCACCGGGAGCCTCGCGGTGATCCTCAGCGGACAGGCGGGCGCCGTCACGCCCGAGGCGCTGGCCTACGCCGAGGGCCGCTCCCTCGACGCCGGAGTGACCCCCGCCACGGCCGAGGCGCGCTGACACCGCCCGGACGCGCCCCCGGGCGGCGTCCCCCCCATTTCCCCTCCGTGGAACGGTGCCAACTCGTCGTGGGATGAGTAGGCTGCGGACTATGACGGACGCGCAGCGTGACGACGCGCGTACATCCCAGGTGTGGACCGGCCACGCGAGCAACCGCTTCCAGTGGCTGCTGGCGGCCGCGGGAGCGGCCTGCATGGCGCTCGGCATCGAGCTCGCCGTGGCCTCGCCCTACACCTCGGGCACGGTGCCGCTGGTCATGTCGGTCGTGGGCTGCATCGCAGCGGGGCTGCTGGTGCTGTTCGGAACGGTCGCGTTCACGCACGTCCGCGTGAACGTGGACCGCGAGGGGCTCCAGGTGCTCTGCGGCCACATCGGCGTGCCCCGCCGGCGATTCCGGTGGGAGGAGATCAACGACGCGCACCTCGCCCCCGTCGTCAGCCCCCGCCACTGGGGCGGCTGGGGCTACCGCTGGCGGCCGGAACAGGGCACCGCGGTCGTGGTCCGCCGCGGGCCCGGTGTCGTCATCGACCTCGGCAACGGCCGGCACTTCACCGTCACCGTGGACGACGCCGAGGGCGCCGTCCGGGCCATCCGCAGCCGGCTGAGCCTGCGCCCGTAGCCGCCGGGCGGAGGCCGCGCCCGTAGCCACCGAGGGCTTCGGGCGCGGCCCCTCACGGCCGACGTGGCTACGACCAGCGCGCCGTCACCCGTCCGGTTCCCGCGGCGCACGTCAGGAGCACGCCCAGCCCGGTGCGCTCGGCCGACGTGGCGCCCTCGGCCCCGTCCGTGTCGTCCGCGCCGACGAGCAGGACGTTCCACGGCGTGGCCGGCGGGCGCTCGCCCCGGGCCTCGACCGTGACCGTGTCACCCGTACGGCTTACCCGGAAGACGGCGGCCGCCGTGCCGTCCGGTGCGGGCACGGTGGCGATCGTCTCGCCGCCGTCGGCCGGGGCGTGCACCCGCAGGGTGACGCCGTCGGCCCAGTCGTACTCCGGGCCCTCCTCAAAGGCGCCGAACGGCACGACCGAGCCGGGCCTCGCCAGCAGCGGGAGCGTGTCGAAACCGTGCGTCTCGCGCCGCCAGCCCGGTCCCTCGACGCGCTCGCCGGTCAGCAGGTGCGTCCACGTGCCGGCCGGGACGTAGTACTCGACCCCGCCGTCCGCGCTGAGGACCGGAGCGACCAGCACGTCGTCGCCGAGCATGTACTGCCGGTCGAGGTGGTGGCAGGCGGGGTCGTCGGGGAACTCGAGCACCATCGCCCGCATCATCGGAGTGCCCTGGTCACGGGCCTGCAGTGCGGCCCGGTACAGGTACGGCATGAGGCGGTTCTTCAGGCGGGTGAAGTCGCGGGTGACGGCGACGGCCTCGTCGCCGAACTCCCAGGGCACGCGGTAGGACCTGCTGCCGTGCAGCCGGCTGTGCGAGGACAGCAGGCCGAACTGCACCCAGCGCTTGAACAGCGCCGGGTCCGGCGTCCCCTCGAAGCCGCCGATGTCGTGGCTCCAGAAGCCGAAGCCCGACAGGCCGAGCGACAGACCACCGCGCAGGCTGTCCGCCATCGCCGTGAACGTCGACTCGCAGTCACCGCCCCAGTGCACCGGGAACTGCTGCCCGCCCGCGGTGGCCGAGCGGGCGAAGAGCACCGCCTCGCCCTCGCCGCGCTCCTCGCGCAGCAGGTCGAAGACGACCTGGTTGTACAGTTGCGCGTAGTAGTTGTGCATGCGCTCCGGGTCGGAGCCGTCGTGCCACACCACGTCGACCGGGATGCGCTCGCCGAAGTCGGTCTTGAAGACGTCGACGCCCTGCCGCAGCAGCGCGCGCAGCTTCCCCGCGTACCAGGCGCGGGCCGCGGGGTTGGTGAAGTCGACCAGCGCCATCCCTGGCTGCCACAGGTCCCACTGCCACACGTCGCCGTTCGGCCGCATGACGAGGTAGCCCTCGCGCATGCCCTCCGCGAAGAGCGCGGACTTCTGCGCGATGTAGGGGTTGATCCAGGCGGAGACGCGCAGCCCGCGCTCCTTGAGACGGGCGAGCATGCCCTCGGGGTCGGGGAAGACCTCCGCGTCCCAGGTGAAGTCGCTCCACTGGTACTCGCGCATCCAGAAGCAGTCGAAGTGGAAGACGCTCAGCGGGATCCCGCGGTCCGCCATCCCCTGCACGAAGTGGCTGACGGTCGCCTCGTCGTAGGAGGTGGTGAAGGAGGTCGACAGCCACAGGCCGAACGACCAGGCCGGCGGCAGCGCGGGGCGGCCGGTGAGGGCCGTGTAGCGGGCCAGGATTTCCTTCGGGGTGGATCCGTGGACGACGAAGTACTCCAGCGACTGGTCCTCGACGCTGAACTGCACCTGGTCGACCACCTCGGAGCCGACCTCGTACGAGACCTTGCCGGGGTGGTTGACGAAGACGCCGTAGCCGCGGTTGGTGAGGTGGAACGGGACGTTCTTGTAGGCCTGCTCGCTGATCGTGCCGCCGTCCGCCTGCCAGATGTCCACGGTCTGGCCGTTCTTCACGAACGGGGTGAAGCGTTCGCCCAGGCCGTACACCAGCTCACCGACCCCGAGCGACAGCTGGGCCACCATGAAGTGCCGGTCGTCGGCGTCGGTGACGAAGCCCGCGCCGCGGGCGCCGGCCGAGGTGAGGACACGGCCGCCCGCGGTGAAGTCCAGCCGCCACGGGGCGGAGGTGTCGACGCGCAGCGTCAGTTCGCCCGAGGTCAGCTCGAGCACCGAGCCGTCGCGGGCGGTCTTCCCCGTGCCGCCGTCGCCGGCGCCGGCCAGGCCGAACTCCGGGCCGCGGCGGGCCTTCCCGGCGTGGTGGGTGGTGCGCACGCCGATCACGCCCTCGGCGGGGGACCAGCACTCGACCGTCAGCAGCGGGCTGTTGAGCGTGTCGCCGCGCTGCCGCACCGGCTTCACCGGCGCGTGGAGGACGATCCGGTCGTCCGCGACCGAGGCGTCGGCGACGGAGGCCGCGTACTTCGCCGTGACGCCCGGGCGCATCATCCAGAAGCCGTCGGTGAACTTCACGACCGCTCCTGCCGTCCCGCCCGGTGGGCGCCGATCAGGTCCCGGTACCAGCCGTAACTGGCCTTGGGCGTGCGCTTGGCGCCGTTGTCGTAGTCGACGTGCACGATGCCGAAGCGCTGGCCGTAGCCCCGGGCCCACTCGAAGTTGTCCAGCAGCGACCAGACGTAGTAGCCGCGCACGTCCACACCCGCGTCCATCGCGGCGAGGAGCGCGTGGAGGTGGTCGCGGAGGTAGGCCACGCGGTCGGCGTCGTCGACGCGGCCGTCGGGGGAGAGGACGTCGGCCTCGGCCGAGCCGTTCTCCGTGATGAAGGCGGGCGGCAGCGACGGGTAACGCTCCTTGAGCTCCAGCAGCAGCGCCGTGAAGGACTCGGGCACGACGGGCCAGCCCATGGTGGTGTGCCGCGTCCCGTAGGGGTCGGTCTCCCGCACACCGATGTCGACGGCGGTACGGCGGGCCGGGTCGGCCTCGCGGTGCGGGGCGTCGGTGACGGTGAGGGGGCGGTAGAAGTTGAGGCCCACGAAGTCCAGCGGGGCCCCGATGACCTCGAGGTCGCCCTCGCGGCGGTACGAGCCGTCGGCGAGCGCGCCCCAGGTCTCGGCCTCGCCGGTGGGGTAGCGGCCCGAGAACAGTGGCTCGGTCCACGTGTCGTTGTGCAGCGTCACGGCCCGGCGCAGCGCGGCCTGGTCCGCGGCGGAGTCGCTCGCCGCCTCGATGCGGTCGAGGTTGAGGGTGATGCCGACCTCGCGGGCGCCCGCCTCGCGCAGGGCGCGCACGGCCAGGCCGTGGGCGAGCAGCAGGTGGTGGGCGGCGGCCAGCGCGCCGGTGCTTTCCTGCGCGCCGGGGGCGTGCCGGCCCTCGGCGTAGCCGACGAAGGCCGAGCAGTAGGGCTCGTTGAGGGTGATCCAGCGCTCGACGCGGTCCCCGAGCCGCTCGGCGACTGCGGCCGTGTACGCGGCGAAGGCCTCGGCCGTCGCGCGGTTGCGCCAGCCGCCCTCGTCCTCCAGGGCCTGGGGGAGGTCCCAGTGGTAGAGGGTCACGGCGGGGGAGATGCCGGCGGCGAGCAGGTCGTCGGTGAGGCGGTCGTAGAAGTCCAGGCCCTTGCCGTTGACCGCGCCGCGGCCCTGCGGGACGACGCGCGGCCAGGCGACGGAGAAGCGGTAGGAGTCGACGCCCAGGTCGGAGAGGAGGCGTACGTCCTCGGCGTGCCGGTGGTAGTGGTCGCAGGCCACGTCACCGGTGGCGCCCTCGGCGGTGCGGCCCGGGGTGTGGCTGAAGGTGTCCCAGATGGACGGCCCGCGGCCGTCCTCGTCGTGGGCACCCTCGATCTGGTACGCGGCGGTGGCGGCGCCGAAACGGAAACCGGGCGGGAAGACCGGGAAATCGGTGGGCATGGGGGAGTGCTCCCTGGCTGGGTGAGTGGCGGGTACGTGGAACGGGACGGTGGGAACGGAGGGCGCCGGGTCTTCCGGGGCCGGGTTCAGGCGCCGGCCGTGCGCGGGCGGGGCGGGGCGATCAGCGGGCCCGGCACGAGCGCCGGGGGGATCAGCCGGTGCCCCGGCGGCGTGGGTGGCGTGCCCTGCGCGTGGGCGGCGATGGCCTCCACGGCGAGCCGTGTCACCTCGGCGGACATCTCGGGGACGGGCAGTTCGATGCGCGGCAGGTCCTGACCGCCCACGTCGTCGGGGAGGTTGCCGACCGCCACGACCGCCAGGTCCTCGGGCACCCGCAGCCCCTCCGCCGCCACGGCGGCGAGGACGTGCGGGAGCGCCGCCACGTGCTGCACCACCAGGGCGGTCGGCGGGCGCTCGCCGTGCAGCAGGGTGCCGATGCGCCGCGCGAGCCGCGCCATGTCCCCGGTCGACTGGTGCACGCGCACGTCGGCCCCGGTCTCCGGCGCCGCGCGGCGGGCTCCGGCCACGCCCCGGATCGCGTAGCCGCGCCGCGCCTGGATCTCGCGCTCGGTGGTGGCCAGGTACGCGATGTCCCGGTGGCCGGCGGCGGCGACCTCGTGGACGGCGAGGGCGGCGGCCGCCTCCCAGTCCAGATCGGTCCACGGCAGCGCGGTGTCGTCGGCGGACCGCCCCAGCAGCGCCGTGGGGAAGCCGAGTTCGAGCATGGCCGCGATGCGCGGATCCTCCATCTCGACGGCCATCAGGATCGCGGCGTCCGCCTGGCCGCCGCGCGCGATGCGGCGCAGCCCCGGCACGCCTTCCCGCGCGGTCATGAGCAGGACGTCGTAACCGTGGGCGCGGGCCGCGTCGCTGATGTAGATGGCGAATTGCCCGTCGACCGCCCGGTAGCCGCCCGCCACGCGGGGGAACGCCAGTGCCAGCACGTTGGTGCGCGCGCTGCGCAGCGTGCGGGCGCTCGCGCGCGGGTGGTAGCCGAGCTCGTCGATCGCCTGCTGCACGGTGCGGCGGGTGTCCTCGGAGATCTTGCGCGAGCCGCTCAGAACGTACGACACGGTGCTCGGCGCGACCCCGGCGCGCTCGGCGACGTCCTTGATCGTGGTCATGCGGCTCCTTCGCGACCCGTGTGCCGGGTTGTCGAATCGATTCGTCGAATCGATTCACCACTACGGAGCACGATGCTATGTCGGCCCCCCGGGGTGAGGCAATGGCCCCCGCCCCGTCGTGCCGGTGTGTGACCCAGGCCGCGAGCCGGGGAGGGCCGGTGCGGGCGGCAGCGACGGGACGCCGGGAGGGCGTCCCGTGTGGACGAGGCAACAGCGGCACCGCTGGGCGCCGCGATCGGCGCGTTCGGTTCGGTGGGCACCGGCGGCTTCGCCCGGGCGGCGATGCGGGGGCGGTGACGTGAGCGGGGGTTCACGTGCCGCGCCGCCGCGGGGTGCTTGCGCGGATGACGCAGGGCCTCCCGCGCTCTGGATTGCACGCAGTGGAGGCGGTCGTGGGACGCCCCCTTCCGACGCTGCGCCGACGTCGCGCGCGGACATGGCGAGGCGGCAGGGTGGGCCGGAGGCTCATGTGCCGCCGGGGCCCGGGGGGCCGCCGAGGGGGCGGGAGGTGGCGAGGCCGGCGAGGAGGCCGGCGGCGGCGGTGACGGCGGGGTAGCTGAGGACGTGGTCGACGGCGGACTGCATGGCGAGGCCGGTCAGGGCGGCCGCGGTGGTCAGGACGACGGGGGTCGGGCGCGGGGAGCGCTGGAGGGCCCAGAGCAGCCAGACGTAGGAGGCGCCGAGGAGGGCGACGCCGGGCAGTCCCTGCTCGGCGGCCAGTTGCAGGGGCGCCGACTGCGGCGTGCCCCCGCCGGGTGCCGAAGGAGCCGGTGCAGTGCCCGCCTCGGCGAAGCGGCCCGGGCCGATCCCGCGTACGGGATGGTCCCGGGCGGTCTCCAGGGCGTCGTGCCACAGCCGGACCCGGGCCGGGGTGAGCTGCCCGGACAGTGAGGCCGACAGCCCCGGCGGCAGGGCGTCGACGGCGACCGCGCAGGTGCCGCCGACCGCCACGACGAGGCCCAGGGCCAGGCCCGCGAGGCCGACCGCGCGGCGCGTGCGGTCGGCGGCCAGCGAGCACAGGACCACCCCGAGGCACGCCGCGAACCCCGCGGCGGAGCCGACGGCCAGCGCGAACCCGGCCGCCGTGGCGCCGAGCAGGCGCAGGCCCAGCCGGAGCGGTCGGGTCCGCGCGGCCCAGGCTGCGCAGCAGGCGGCGCCGGTGGCGAGCACCATCAGCGCGGCGTCGGCGTTCGCGTACCCGAGCGGCGGGGTGTCCGGGCCGCCGGACAGGCGACCGGGGAGGGCGACCACCAGGACGACCGCGGTCAGGGCCGCCACGGCGGGGACGGCCACCGGACGCAGGGCGCCGCCAACGCGGCCTGCCGCGTATCCGGCGGTGACCGCCAGGACGGCCAGGAGCACGCCCTCGGGACGGGCCGGGCGGCCCGCCGCGGCGACCAGCGACCACACCGCGCAGCCGGCGAGGACCAGCGCGCCGACCGCGTCCGTCCATCCGGAGCGCGGGCGTTCCGCCGGGCCGTCGCCGGCGCCCCCGACGCCTGACCGCGTGCCACCGGTTCGCGTGTCCATCAGCGCACCCCCTGACCCCCGGGGAACCCCCCGGCCCCGGGGGTCACCGTAACCGCTGGGGGCTCGGGATGTGGAGATCCCGTGCGCGAACGGCAAGTGCCGCGCTCACGGACCTGATCCACGGGAGGGTCCGGCCGAGGACGTAGGCTCGGCGGCGTGCCGATTCCCGAATTCCTCCGCGAGCTGCGGGCCCTCGTCGGCCACCGGCAGCTGCTCCTGCCCGGTGTCACGGCGGTCGTCCTCGACGACGACGACCGCGTCCTGCTGAACCGGCGGGCGGACAACGGACGCTGGTCCCTCATCGGCGGCATCGCCGAACCCGGCGAGCAACCCGCCGAGACCGCCGTCCGCGAGGTGCTGGAGGAGACCGGCGTGCGCGCGGTCGTGGAGCGCGTCGTCCTGGTCCAGACGATCGACCCGGTCCTCTACCCCAACGGGGACCGCTGCCAGTACGTGGACATCACCTTCCTCTGCCGGGCCGTCGGCGGGCGGGCCCGGGTCGCGGACGACGAGTCGCTGGAGGTCGGCTGGTTCGACGTGGACGGTCTGCCCGACCTCGGCAACCACGGGCGGCTGCGCCTCAAGCACGCGCTGTCCGACGGCCCGACCTGGTTCGAGCCCGCGGGGCCGCCGCAGGAGTGAGTGTGCGCCACCCCCATTGGCGGTGCCACGAGTGTGGGCGGCGCACACATCGGTCGGGGCCCACGCGCTGCCTAGCCTGCAGTGCATGACGCCCACGCCCCCCGCGCCCCGTCCCGCAGCAGGCCCCGTCCCGCCGTCCGGGCCGCCGGACCTGGACGGACGCACCGCGCTCGTCACCGGCGCCGCCGGCGGCATCGGCCGCGCGTGCGTCCTGCGCCTGGCCGCGGCCGGTGCCAAGGTGCGGGCCGCCGACCGGGACGCCGAAGGCCTGGCCGAGCTCGCGGAACAGGCCGCGGCGGGCGGCCGCCCCGGCGCCGTCGAGACCGTGACGCTGGACCTGACCGACCTCGACGCCGCCGAGCAGGCCGCCGCGGGCACCGACATCCTGGTCAACAACGCCGGGCTGCAGCTCGTCCGCCCCATCGAGGACTTCCCGCCCGACGTCTTCGCCACGGTGCTGCGGGTGATGCTGGAGGCGCCCTTCCGGCTGATCCGGGGGGCGCTGCCGCACATGTACGGGCAGGGCTGGGGCCGGATCGTGAACATCTCCTCCGTCCACGGACTGCGGGCCTCGGCCTACAAGAGCGCCTACGTCTCGGCCAAGCACGGGCTTGAGGGGCTGTCCAAGACCGCCGCCCTGGAGGGTGCCGCCCGCGGCGTCACCTCGAACTGCATCAGCCCCGCCTATGTGCGCACCCCGCTCGTCGAGCGGCAGATCGCCGACCAGGCGGCCGCGCACGGCATCGATCCCGAGCGGGTCGTCACCGAGATCATGCTCGCCGACTCCGCCGTGAAGCGGCTGGTGGAGCCGGAGGAGGTCGCCGAACTGACCGCCTACCTCTGCTCGCCGCAGGCGTCCTTCATCACCGGTGCCTCGCTCACCATGGACGGTGGATGGACGGCGCACTGATCTGCCGGTATCCCTGACAGCGTGCCCCGCGACCCACTCCACGCCCCCGACGACGACGGCGGAACCATGGCTCCCCACAGCCCTTCCGACGCACCCTTCCTGCGGCTGCTCGCCCGCGGGGCACCGGCCGAGGAGTACGAGCGGCCGGTCCTCGCGGCCAGGGCCGAGGGCGCGCCCCCCGCCGTGCTCGCGGAGATGGAGCAGGCCAAGCTGCTGGCCCTGCGCGTGCGGGCGGAACTGGAGGGCCGGCGGCGGCGCGAGGCCGAACTGTCGGCGCTGTTCGAGACGGCGGGCGACCTCGCGGGCCTGCGCGACCTGGACTCGGTGCTGCAGGCCATCGTGCAGCGGGCCAGGTCCCTGCTCGGCACGGACGTCGCCTACCTCAGCCTGATCGACCGGAAGGCCGGCGACACCTACATGCGGGTCACCGAGGGGTCGGTCTCCGCCGAGTTCCAGCGGGTACGGCTCGGGATGGGGGAGGGGCTCGGCGGTCTGGTGGCGCAGACCGCGCTGCCCTACGTCACCGAGTCCTACTTCGACGACGAGCGCTTCCGGCACACCCACCCGATCGACTCGGCCGTGCACGACGAGGGCCTGGTGGCGATCCTCGGCGTGCCCCTCGTGCTGGGCACCGGCGTCATCGGGGTGCTGTACGCCGCGGACCGCCGGGCCCGGGTGTTCGAACGCGGCCAGATCGCCCTGCTGGCCTCCCTCGCCTCGCTCGCCGCCGTCGCCATCGACACGGCGAACCTGCTGGAGGAGACCCGGTCCGCGCTCGCCGACCTGGGCACCGCCAACGACACCATCCGCAGCCACAGCGCCGTGCTGGAACGCGCCTCCGAGGTGCACGACCGGCTCACCGAACTCGTCCTGCGCGGCGGCGGCGTGGACGACGTCGCGGACGCCGTCGCCGAGGTGCTCTCCGGGACGGTGCGGGTCGTCGGCACCGACCGCGACCCCGTCCCCGACGTGCTCGCCGACGCCGTGGCCCGCTCCCGGAAGGACGGCCACGCCGTACGGCAGGGCCAGACCTGGACGGCCGCCGTCACCGCGGGCGGCGAACTGCTGGGCGCGCTCGTGCTGCACGGCCACCCCGAACTCGACCCCGTCGACCAGCGCACGCTGGAGCGGGCCGCCATGGTCACCTCCCTGCTGCTGCTCGCCCGGCGCACCGCCGCCGAGGCCGAGCAGCGCTTCCGGGGCGAACTCCTGGACGACCTGCTCGACGCCCCGCAGCGTGACCCCGCACTGTTGCGCGAACGCGCGGGCCGGCTCCGCGCGGACCTCGACGCCCCGCACGTCGTCCTCGCCGCCCGCGTCGGCGAGGAGCACGCCGGGGCCGCAGCCGACCGGCAGCGGCTGTGGTCGGCCGCCTCCCACCTCGCCGCCACCCGGCGGGGTCTGGCCGCAGCGCGCGACGGGGGCACCGTGCTGCTGCTCCCGCTGGAGCCGGGCTCCGACGCCTCCGCCACCGCCCGCCGGATCGCCCAGCAGCTGGGCACGGCGGTGCAGGCGGCCGTCACGGTGGGGGCGTCCGGCCCCGTCCACGCGCCGGCCGGGCGGCCCGGCGCCGTCGCCCTGGCCTACGCGGAGGCGCAGCGCTGCGGCGACACGCTGCGCGCCCTCGGCCGGGTCGGGGAGGGCGCCGCGGGCGACGACTTCGGCTTCCTCGGGCTCCTGCTGACCGAGTCGCGCGACGTCGACGGCTTCGTGCACCGCACGATCGGCGCCGTCGCCGACTACGACAGCCGCCGGGGCACCGACCTCGTGCGCACCCTGGACGCCTACTTCGCCAGCGGGATGAGCCCCGTGCGCACCAAGGACGCCCTCCACGTGCACGTCAACACCGTCGCGCAGCGCCTGGAGCGCATCTCCCACCTGCTCGGCGCCGACTGGCAGGCCCCGGACCGTGCGCTGGAGATCCAGCTCGCGCTGCGCCTGCACCGGCTCTCGGCCGGGCAGGAGGGCCCGCCGGGCCCCGCCGGTCAGGTCTGATCCGCGCCCGCGACCAGCTCCACCTCGAACCCGTCGCCGTTCTCCAGGTAGGCGGCGTAGTGCTCCTCGCCGCCGGCGTACGGATGCAGCTCGGGGAACATCAGCGTCCAGCCGTGCCCCGGCGAGCGGGCCACCAGGGCGTCCAGCTCCGCGCGGCCCGCCACATGGAACGCGAGGTGGTTCAGCCCCGCCCTGCGGCGCTCGTGCGGCCCCTCGACGAGGTCCGGTGACCGTTCGACGACGATATAGGTCGCCCCCAGCCGCCAGCTGCGGCCCGCCTCCCACCGCTGGTACCGGACGTAGCCGAGCTCGCCCAGCAGCCAGCCCCACTCGGCGTCCGCGCGCTCCAGCTCCGGAACCCACAGCTCGACATGGTGCAGCACCCCCGTCATCTCTCTCGTGTCACCCACGGTCACGACGGTAGACCCCGCCACTGACACACCGTGACGGGGTCCACGTACCAGGGGGTGCGGAACGTGTCCGCACGGGGTCAGCCCGCGTGGGCCGACCGGGCCAGCGGGGCGTCCTCCGCGGTCCCGGAGTCGACGGCGTCGAGGTCCCGGCCGCGCGTCTCCTTGGCCACCCCGACCGCGACCAGCGTGAGCAGCGCGGCGGCGATGACGTACAGCGAGATGGGGACCGAGCTGTCGTAGGACGCGAGCAGCGCGGTCGCGATGAGCGGAGCCGGGGCGCCCGCGGCCACGGAGGCGAACTGGGCGCCGATCGAGGCCCCGGAGTAGCGCATGCGGGTCGCGAACATCTCGGAGAAGAAGGCCGCCTGCGGCGCGTACATGGCGCCGTGCAGCACCAGGCCGCCCGTGACGGCCAGCAGCAGCGCCGGGAAGCTCTTCGTGTCGATCAGCGCGAAGAAGGGGAAGGCCCACAGGCCCACGCCCGCCGCGCCCAGCAGGTACACCGGCCTGCGCCCGACGCGGTCGGAGAGCGCGCCCCAGGCCGGGATGACGGCGAAGTGCACCGCGGAGCCGATGAGCACGGCGTTCAGCGCGGTCTGCTTGCCCAGGGCCGCGTGCTCGACGGCGTAGACGAGGACGAAGGCGGTGATGACGTAGTAGCTGATGTTCTCCGCCATGCGGGCACCCATCGCCACCAGGACGTCCCGCCAGTGGTCGCGCAGGACCGACACCAGCGGCAGCCGCTCGATCGTGGACTCCTCCGTCTTGCGGGCCTCCGCCCTGGCCAGCGCCGCCTTGAACACCGGGGACTCGTCCACCGACAGCCGGATCCACAGCCCCACCATCACGAGCACGCCCGAGAGCAGGAACGGGATGCGCCAGCCCCACGAGGTGAACGCGGCGTCCGAGAGCAGCGCGGTCAGCGCCGACAGCACACCGGTGGCGAGCAGCTGCCCGGCCGGCGCGCCCGTCTGCGGCCACGAGGCCCAGAACCCGCGCCGCTTCGCGTCGCCGTGCTCGGAGACCAGCAGCACCGCGCCGCCCCACTCGCCGCCGAGCGCGAAGCCCTGCACGAGGCGGAGCATGGTGAGCAGCACCGGTGCGGCGACGCCGATCGTGGAGAACGTCGGCAGCAGGCCGATGCAGAAGGTCGCGCCGCCCATGAGCAGCAGGCTCAGCACCAGCAGCCGCTTGCGGCCGAGGCGGTCCCCGAAGTGGCCGAAGACGAGGGCGCCCACCGGGCGGGCGGCGAAGCCGACGGCGTACGTGAGGAACGACAGCAGCGTGCCGACCAGGGGTTCCTCGTTGGGGAAGAACAGCTTGTTGAAGACCAGCGCGGCGGCGGAGCCGTAGAGGAAGAAGTCGTACCACTCGATGGTGGTGCCGATGAGGCTCGCCGCGACGATTCTGCGGAGCGAGCCGGGTGCGGTGGGCGCGGGTGCCGGGGTTGCCATGGTCACCACTTCCGGGCGGGGGACGGGGACGTTTCCGATGTCGCCACACCGTAGAAACGGCCACGTCACGCTCCCATGTGGTGGAACACCACAGTTATGCCGCCGGGTATGCGGGCGGGCACCATGAGCGTCCCGCCCGGGGTACCCGGCGTGGCCGGGGCGGGGCCGGGCGGTGGTGCCCCGGCGCCGGGAGGGTCCATTCGAGTGGCGGCCGCTCACGAGATATCTTGATGTCGAGCAATGTTGCAGACGTGGAGCGGAGCACCCGGTGACTGACTCGACCATCATCTATACGCACACCGACGAGGCGCCGGCGCTGGCGACGTACTCGTTCCTGCCCGTGATCCAGGCGTACGCCTCCACGGCCGGAGTCGCCGTGGAGACCCGTGACATCTCCCTGGCCGGGCGCATCATCGCGAGCTTCCCCGAGTACCTGGAGGAGGGCCAGCGCATCGCCGACGCCCTCGCCGAGCTCGGCGAGCTCGCCAAGACCCCGGCCGCGAACATCATCAAGCTGCCGAACGTCTCGGCCTCGATCCCGCAGCTGAAGGCCGCGGTCGCCGAGCTGCAGGCGCAGGGCTACGCGCTGCCGGACTACCCGGACGACCCGAAGTCCGACGAGGACAAGGACGTGCGCGCCCGCTACGACAAGATCAAGGGCAGCGCCGTCAACCCCGTCCTGCGCGAGGGCAACTCCGACCGCCGCGCCCCCGCGTCGGTCAAGAACTACGCCAAGGCGCACCCGCACCGCATGGGCGCGTGGTCGGCCGACTCGAAGACGAACGTCGCGCACATGACCGCCGACGACTTCCGTTCCACGGAGAAGTCCGCCGTCATCGCCGAGGACGGCGCGCTGCGCATCGAGCTGGTCGGTGACGACGGCACGACCACCGTGCTGCGCGAGTCGGTGCCGGTGCTCGCGGGCGAGGTCGTGGACGCCTCCGTCATGCGCGTCGCCGTGCTGCGCGAGTTCCTCGGCGAGCAGGTCGCGCGCGCCAAGGCCGAGGACGTGCTGTTCTCGGTGCACCTGAAGGCCACGATGATGAAGGTCTCCGACCCGATCGTCTTCGGCCACGTGGTCCGCGCCTTCTTCCCCAAGACCTTCGCCCAGTACGGCGAGACCTTCGCGGCGGCCGGCCTCACCCCCAACGACGGCCTCGGCGGCATCCTCAAGGGCGTCGAGTCCCTGGCCGACGGCGCGGCGATCAAGGCCTCCTTCGAGGCGGAGCTGGCCGAGGGCCCGGCCCTGGCCATGGTCGACTCCGACCGCGGCATCACCAACCTGCACGTCCCGAGCGACGTCATCGTCGACGCCTCCATGCCGGCCATGATCCGCACCTCCGGCCACATGTGGGGCCCGGACGGTCAGGAGGCCGACACCCTCGCGGTGCTCCCGGACAGCAGCTACGCCGGCA
Source organism: Streptomyces sp. NPDC001902 (assembly GCF_042891295.1). Classification (NCBI taxonomy): domain Bacteria; kingdom Bacillati; phylum Actinomycetota; class Actinomycetes; order Kitasatosporales; family Streptomycetaceae; genus Streptomyces; species Streptomyces sp. NPDC001902. The sequence goes on from NZ_JBIATA010000019.1 coordinate 59,148, forward strand.
TCTACCAGGCCGTCATCGACGACTGCCGCGCGAACGGCGCCTTCGACCCGGCCACGATGGGCTCGGTGCCCAACGTCGGTCTCATGGCGCAGAAGGCCGAGGAGTACGGCAGCCACGACAAGACCTTCGAGATCCAGCACACCGGCACCGTCCGCCTGGTCGACCAGGCCGGGAACGTCGTGCTGGAGCAGGCCGTCTCCGCCGGCGACATCTTCCGCGCCTGCCAGACCAAGGACGCGCCGATCAAGGACTGGGTCAAGCTCGCCGTCACCCGCGCCCGCGCGACCGGCGACCCGGCGGTGTTCTGGCTGGACGAGGAGCGCGCCCACGACGCGAACCTCATCGCCAAGGTGAAGCAGTACCTGACGGAGCACGACACCGAGGGCCTGCAGATCGAGATCAAGTCCCCGGTCGAGGCAATCAAGTTCTCCCTCGACCGCATCCGTCGCGGCGAGGACACGATCTCCGTCACCGGCAACGTGCTGCGCGACTACCTGACCGACCTCTTCCCGATCCTGGAGCTGGGCACCAGCGCCAAGATGCTGTCGGTCGTGCCGCTGATGAACGGCGGCGGGCTCTTCGAGACCGGCGCCGGCGGCTCCGCGCCCAAGCACGTCCAGCAGCTGGTCAAGGAGAACTACCTGCGCTGGGACAGCCTCGGCGAGTTCCTCGCGCTCGCGGTCAGCTTCGAGCACCTGGCGACCACCACGGGCAACGCCCGCGCCCAGGTCCTGGCCGACACCCTCGACCGCGCCACGGGCACCTTCCTCAACGAGGACAAGTCGCCCAGCCGCCGGCTCGGTGGCATCGACAACCGCGGCAGCCACTTCTACCTGGCGATGTACTGGGCCCAGGAGCTGGCCGGGCAGTCGGACGACGCCGAGCTGGCCAAGGCCTTCGGCCCGCTCGCCCAGACGCTGACCGAGAAGGAGCAGGTGATCGTCGACGAGCTGATCGCCGTGCAGGGCTCCCCGGCCGAGATCGGCGGCTACTACCAGCCCGACCCGGCCAAGGCCGCGGCCGTCATGCGTCCGTCCGCGACCTTCAACGAGGCGCTGGCGACCCTCGCCTGACGCGACCGGCAGCACGACGCGAACCGCCCCGGCTGGTGATCCAGCCGGGGCGGTCCCGTGCAGGGGGCGCGGTGGGGCGCGCGGTTACGCGAAGACGCCGTCCAGCCACGCCTGCCAGCGCTGCCCGGCGCGCTCGCCGTCGGCGCCGGGGGCGAAGTCGTGCACGCTCACGCCGACCGGGGCGCCGAAGTGGTTGCGGCCGAAGACCCGGTACATCGCGTCGCCGGTCCGCAGGCCGACGAAGTACCGGTCGCGGTAGTCGACCAGGGCCTCCACCGGCCCGGCGCCGGGCAGTTCGACACGCACCACGGCACCCTCGGCCGCGTCGTCCGGCACGCCGAGGGCGCGGCTGACGGCCTCGAGGGCGTCGGGCGAGGTGGACGCGGCGGGGCCGTTCACCGTGGCGAAGGCGGCCGGCCGCCCGGTGAAGTGGGTCAGGTACTGGCGCAGGGTGTGCAGGTAGAAGTCGGTGTGCTTGCTCGCGCCGTCGTACTGGTTGTCCCAGTCGTCGACGAAGACGCCGCTGTGCACGTAGCGCACCCAGGCACCGCCGCCCTCGCGCTCCTCGATGACGTGCTCGAGCTGGTTGAAGAACTGGTTGTCGACGCCCTCCGGGCTCTCCGACCGGGCGATCAGGTGGTGCGGCGGGTCCCAGGCGGTGAGGGTGCCGCCGAAGGGCGCGGCGCCGCCCTTGCGCGGCTCGAACTCCTGGGGCCACAGCCAGCCGGCGGAGCCGGTGGTGACGGCCTCCCAGACCTCCTCCGGGCTTGCCTCGGTCTCGAACTCGCGGACGATCTCGAATTCCTTGGACATGGTGCTTCTCGCTCCTCGGGGGACGGGCCCGGACGCCCGGACGACGTGGTGGGTGGTGGGGTGGTGGTGGGGGTGGTGTTCGGCGGGTGCGGTGCGGTGCGGTGCCGGCCGCGACGGGTCACGGGCCGCTCACGGGGACTCCTCGACGGCGGCCGGCGTGGCCCGCCCGACGGCCGGTGCGGCCTCCCCGGACGGCCCTGGCGTGGGGCCGGGGTCCTTGACGGTGGGGTGGAGCGCGACCACGATGCGGTGCTCGCGACCGCCCTCGCCGTCCGCGTCGTGGTACTTGGCGATCAGCGCGCTCACCCCGCGGGTCAGCTCCTCCACGAACGCGGCCCGGTCGGCGGCGGAGGCGAAGCGCACCTCCCCGTCGAGGGCGTACGTCGCGAGCCGCTTGCGGGCCCTGGCCGCACCGGTGATCAGGGTGCCGACGTCGCGGACGAGCCGGGCGGCGACGGCCAGCAGCCAGCGCGCGGACAGCTGGTCGCGGAAACGCCCGGGGTCCGGCTGGACGGCGGCCAGCGCGAGCGGGGAGATCACGTACGAGGCCGCGGTGGCCCGCATCAGCCGCTCGGTGACGTTGCCCTTCCGGCGTTCGCCGGCCAGCTCGACCAGGCCGTGCGCCTCCAGTGTCCGCAGGTGGTAGTTCACCTTCTGCCGCGGCAGCCCGACCCGGGCGGCGAGCATGGCCGCCGACGCGGGCCCCTCCGCCAGCTCGGCGAGGAGGCGGGCCCGTACGGGGTCCAGCGTGGCAGCGGCGGCCGCCGAGTCCTCGATCACGCTCACGTCCAACATGGCCCCACCGTCTCACCGAAAAGTTTTTTTGTCCAGCCCATATTTCTTGTCGGTGAGCCCGGGGACACCCGCCGGTAACGCCGGGGCCTCGGACGAAACACCGATTTCACCTGCCGCGCGAACGGACCTGACACGGCCGTGGGCCGTGTCCGCGCAGGTGACGCGGCGGAACGCCGGGGGCCCCAGCGCGTTACAGCGTGGTACTGCACCCCGCACCTCAGGGCTCCTAATGTCAGCCGTCAAGCGGCCCGGAGTTCACCTTCGCGGCCCGCTCATTGCCGCGACGTCGGAGGGAAGACCGATGAGTCGAGTAGTGCGCGCCGCGCTCGTCCAGACGAAGTGGACCGGCGACAAGGAATCGATGACCGACCTGCACGAGCGGTACGCCCGCGAAGCGGCCGCCCAGGGGGCGCAGGTCATCGGCTTCCAGGAGGTGTTCAACGCCCCGTACTTCTGCCAGGTGCAGGAGCCCGAGCACTACCGGTGGGCGGAACCGGTGCCGGACGGCCCGACGATCGTGCGGATGCAGGCGCTCGCCAAGGAGCTCCGCATGGTGATGGTGGTGCCGGTCTACGAGGTCGAGCAGGCGGGCTTCTACTACAACACCGCCGCCGTGATCGACGCCGACGGCAGCTACCTGGGCAAGTACCGCAAGCACCACATCCCGCAGGTCAAGGGCTTCTGGGAGAAGTACTACTTCAAGCCCGGCAACCTGGGCTGGCCGGTCTTCGACACGGCCGTCGGCAAGGTCGGCGTCTACATCTGCTACGACCGCCACTTCCCCGAGGGCTGGCGGGCACTGGGCCTCGCCGGCGCCGAACTCGTCTACAACCCCTCCGCCACCTCGCGCGGGCTGTCCGCGTACCTGTGGCAGCTGGAGCAGCCGGCCGCGGCCGTCGCCAACGAGTACTTCGTCGCCGCCATCAACCGGGTCGGCCAGGAGGAGTACGGCGACAACGACTTCTACGGCACGTCCTACTTCGTCGACCCGCGCGGCCAGTTCGTGGGCGACGTCGCCTCCGACAAGGAGGAGGAACTTCTCGTGCGCGACCTGGACTTCGGGAAGATCGAGGAGGTCCGTCAGCAGTGGGCCTTCTACCGGGACCGCCGCCCCGACGCCTACGGCCCGCTGACCGAGGCCTGAGGGGAGGGAGGGAACCGGTGAGCCGAACCCTGATCCGCGGCGGACTGGTCGTCACCGCCGCAGAGGAGGTCCACGCCGACGTCCTCGTCGAGGACGAGAAGATCGTCGCCCTCGCCACCACCGGCAGCACGGTCGCCGAGGGCTGGACGGCCGGCACCGTGATCGACGCGACCGGGACGTACGTCGTCCCGGGCGGTGTCGACGCGCACACCCACATGGAGCTGCCCTTCGGCGGCACCTTCGCCTCGGACACCTTCGAGACCGGCACCCGGGCCGCCGCCTGGGGCGGTACGACGACGATCGTGGACTTCGCCGTCCAGTCGGTGGGCGAGTCGCTGCGTGCCGGACTCGACGCCTGGCACGCCAAGGCCGAGGGCAACTGCGCCGTCGACTACGCGTTCCACATGATCGTGTCGGACGTGAACGAGGACAGCCTCAAGGAGATGGACCTCCTCGTCGACGAAGGGGTCACCTCCTTCAAGCTGTTCATGGCCTACCCCGGTGTCTTCTACAGCGACGACGGCAAGATCCTGCGGGCCATGCAGCGCGGTGCCGACAACGGCGGCCTGATCATGATGCACGCGGAGAACGGCATCGCCATCGACGTGCTCGTCGAGCAGGCGCTGGCCGCGGGCAGGACCGACCCCCGCTACCACGGCGAGGTCCGGCGGGAGCTGCTGGAGGCCGAGGCGACCCACCGCGCCATCCGGCTGGCCGAGGTGGCCGGTGCGCCGCTCTACGTCGTCCACGTCTCGGCCCAGCAGGCGGTCGCGGAGCTGGCGACGGCGCGCGACCGCGGTCTCAACGTCTTCGCCGAGACGTGCCCGCAGTACCTGTTCCTGTCCACGGACAACCTGGCGGAGCCGGACTTCGAGGGCGCCAAGTACGTCTGCTCGACGCCGCTGCGCCCCAGGGAGCACCAGGCGGAGCTGTGGAAGGGTCTGCGGACCAACGACCTGCAGGTGGTGTCCACGGACCACTGCCCGTTCTGCTTCGTGGGGCAGAAGGAGCTGGGCCGGGGTGACTTCTCGAAGATCCCCAACGGTCTGCCGGGGGTGGAGAACCGGATGGACCTGCTCCATCAGGCGGTGGTGGACGGGCACATCAGCCGGCGCCGGTGGATCGAGATCGCCTGCGCGACCCCGGCGCGGATGTTCGGGCTGTACCCGCGCAAGGGCACCATCGCGCCGGGCGCGGACGCTGACATCGTCATCTACGACCCGGACGCGGAGCAGGTGATGTCCGCCTCCACCCACCACATGAACGTCGACTACTCGGCCTACGAGGGCAAGCAGGTACGCGGCAAGGCCCGCACCGTGATGTCGCGCGGCACCGTCGTCGTCGACCGGGACCGCTACCTGGGCCGGGCCGGCCACGGCCGCTACCAGACCCGCGAGACCTGCCAGTACCTCGTCTAGCCACCCCAGGGAGCAGAGCTATGGATTTTGGTCTCGTCCTGCAGACGGACCCGCCCGCGTCGGGGGTCGTGGAGCTGATGCGGCGCGCCGAGCGCAACGGCTTCACCCACGGCTGGACCTTCGACTCCACGGTGCTGTGGCAGGAGCCGTTCGTCATCTACAGCCAGATCCTGGCGCGGACGGAGCGGATGGTCGTCGGCCCGATGGTCACCAATCCGGGCACCCGTACCTGGGAGGTGACCGCGTCGACCTTCGCCACGCTGAACGAGATGTTCGGCAACCGGACGATCTGCGGCATCGGCCGGGGCGACTCGGCGATGCGTGTGGCGGGCCGCAAGCCCAACACCCTCGCCCGCATCGAGGAGGCGATGCACGTCATCCGCGACCTCGCCGAGGGCCGCGAGGCCGACCTCGGCGGCGGGACGGTGGTGAAGTTCCCGTGGGTGCGGCCCGGTGCGCAACTGCCGGTGTGGATGGCGGCGTACGGGCCGAAGGCGCTGGCGATCGCCGGGGCGAAGGCGGACGGGTTCATCCTGCAGCTCGCCGACGTCTACCTGACCGAGTGGATGGTCAAAGCGGTCAGGGACGCCGCGGTCGCCGCCGGCCGGGACCCCTCGCAGGTCAAGGTCTGCGTGGCGGCCCCCGCCTACGTCACCGAGGACGACTCCCCGCAGGCGCTGGCCCACGCCCGCGAGCAGTGCCGCTGGTTCGGCGGCATGGTCGGCAACCACGTCGCCGACCTGGTGACCCGGTACGGCGAGGTGTCGAGCGCGGTCCCCCAGGAGCTCACGGATTACATCAAGGCCCGTGAGGGGTACGACTACTCGCACCACGGCCGCACCGGCAACCCCGACACCGCGTTCGTCCCCGACGAGATCGTCGACCGCTTCTGCCTCATCGGCACCGCCGAGCGGCACATCGAGAAGCTGCGCGCCCTGAAGGCCCTCGGTGTCGACCAGTTCGCCCTGTACGACATGCAGGACGCCAAGGAGTCCACCATCGACGTCTACGGCTCCACCGTCATCCCCGCGCTCCGCGGCTGATCCCGGGCCCGCCATCCCCCCGCACGGCACGTTCGATCCCCGTTCCCCGCCTCGAACGAAGGGGGCTGCCATGACAGCCACCGCTCCACCCCCTGCCGGAAGAACCGGGGCCGACGGCCGCGTCGAGCTCCCGCCCGACGCCGTCCCGTCCGGCCCCTACGCCAACGAGGACCTGCTCCCCGTTCCGCTCGCCAAGCGGAAGTGGACCACGTACAACTTCACCGCGCTGTGGATCGGGATGGCGCACAACGTCGCCTCCTGGACCCTCGCCTCGGGCCTGGTCGCCCTCGGCATGGACTGGAAGCAGGCGGTGCTCACCATCGCCCTCGCCAACCTCATCGTGCTCGTGCCGATGCTGCTCACCGGCCACGCCGGTCCCAAGTACGGCATCCCGTTCCCGGTCTTCGCCCGCGCGTCGTTCGGGGTGCGCGGGGCCAACCTGCCCGCCCTGGTCCGGGCGGCGGTCGCCTGCGTGTGGTTCGGCATCCAGACCTGGATCGGCGGCTCCGGCATCTTCCTGCTCGCGGGGAAGCTCTTCGGCGACTCCTGGGCGACCGCCGGGACGATCGGCGGTTACCCGTGGACGCAGTGGCTCTCCTTCGTCGTCTTCTGGATCATCCAGGTCGCGATCATCGTGCGCGGCATGGAGATGGTGCGGCGGTTCGAGAACTGGGCGGCCCCCTTCGTCATCGTCGGCGCGATCGCGCTGCTGATCTGGATGAGCGTGAAGGCCGGCGGCTTCGGCCCGCTGCTCGACCAGCCCTCCGCCCTCGGCTGGGGCGGTGACTTCTGGAAGGTCTTCTTCCCCGCCCTCATGGGGATGATCGGCTTCTGGTCGACCCTCTCCCTCAACATCCCCGACTTCACCCGCTACGCCGCCGGCCAGCGCGCCCAGTTGTGGGGCCAGTCCCTCGGACTGCCCACCACGATGACGCTGTTCGCGCTGCTGTCGGTGCTGGTGACCTCCGGCTCGCAGGCGGTGTACGGCGAGCCGATCTGGGACCCGGTGGCGCTGGCCGCGAAGCTCGACAACTGGGCCGCGGTGCTCTTCGCGCTGATCACGGTCCTGGTGGCCACCCTGTCGGTGAACATCGCGGCCAACGTGGTCTCACCCGCCTTCGACCTGTCCAACATCGCGCCGCGCAGGATCAGCTTCCGTACCGGTGCGCTGATCACCGCGGTCGTGGGCGTCGTCATCTTCCCCTGGAAGCTGCTGGCCAGCCCGCAGGCGTACATCTTCACCTGGCTCGGCACCGTCGGCGGTCTGCTCGGCACGGTGGCCGGCATCCTCATCGCCGACTACTGGATCCTGCGCCGCACCCGGCTGGAACTGGCCGACCTGTACCGGACGGAGGGCCGCTACTGGTACGACGGCGGGTGGAACTGGCGGGCGCTGGCGGCGTTCGCGGTCGGCGGTGTCCTGGCCATCGGCGGCTCGCACTCCGGGCTCGACGCCAAGGGCGTCAAGCAGGGGCCGTTCCCCGTCGACGGGATGATCCCCTTCCTGAAGCCGCTCGCGGACTACGGGTGGGCCGTCGGCCTCGCCGCCTCCCTCCTCGTCTACCTCCTGCTCAGCCGTCTCGCGCCCGACCGCAGGAGCTGACCCCGCCGGTTCGTACCGGGGCCCGGGTCCGGTCCGCTCAGCGGCCGGACCCGGGCCCCGCGGCGCGCTGCGCCTCGTGCGCGAGCAGCGCCACGTACAGCGAGGTGAGCTGCTCCCAGTCGTCCAGGTCGATGCCGAGCAGCGACTCGATGCTCTGCAGCCGCCGGTACAGGGCGGGCCGGCTGACGTGGTGCACCTGGGCGGCCGCCGACTTGTTGCGGCCCGTGGCCAGGTAGGTGCGCAGCACCTCCAGCAGCGCCGGGTTCCCCAGCAGGGGCCCCAGCTCCCGCCCGATGAAGGCCTGCAGCTCCGGCTCGTCGCGCAGCAGGCGGACCAGGCCGCGCAACCGCACGTCGCGCAGCCGGGCCACCGGTGCCCCGGGCGGGCCGGCGACCGCCGCGTCCGCCACGTGCACCGCCTCGACGAAGGAACGGCGGACCTCGTCCAGCTCCCGGCAGCCGAAACCCGCGCCGGCCACCGCGGTACGGTGCCGCCCGGCGAGCTCCTCGTGCACCCGCACCGCCACCTTGTGCGCGGCGGCGTCGGCGTCCTGACCGTACGGGACGCTCAGCAGGACCGCCGTGCCGGCGGAGCCGATCCGCGCCACCAGCCCGGCGACGCCGGGGTGTTCGGCCAGTACGTGCTCGATCAGCTCCGGCATGTCGTCCCGGCCCTCCGGCGCCGCTCCGAGGGGGCGGACGACGACGGGCACGAAGGTGCGCCGGTTGACCGGGAGCCCCGCTGCGCGCACCCGGGTGACCAGCTGCTCGGGGCGGGCCGTGCCCGTCGCCAGGTCGTGCAGCAGCGACTCGGCGGCCTGGTCCTCCCAGCCCCGGTCCTGGTCACCGAGGAGGCGGTGCATGGCGAGCGCCTCGGAGGCACGGGCGCCCAGCACCCGGCCGAACTCCTCCGGGCCGTGGTAGCCGAAGAGCACCAGGCGCCCCCACTGCCGGCCCCGCGCCTCCAGCGGGGCGACGACCCAGCCGTCCGGGCCGACCGTCACCGCGCCGCTGCCGGCCAGTTCGGCGACCTGACCGGAGACCCGCTCCCAGTCGCGCAGCAGGTCGTTGAGCGAGCCCTTGTCCCCGGCCGAGGCCAGCACGCGCTGCGCGAGGTTGACGACGACGGCCGGGCAGCCGCTGTGCGCCGCTATCTCGTCCAGGACCTGCTGGAGGCTGGCGCCGGAGAGGTTGAGCGCGGTCAGCGAGGAGCGGACCCGGTCGGAGAGGTCGAGCGCGGCGAACCGGCCGTGTACCAGCCGCGCGTGCACCTCCTCGGTGAGCCGCGCGAACGGTGCCGGCCGGTGCAGCACGATCAGCGGCACCCCGCAGCGCTCGGCGGCCCGGCGCATCGGCTCGGGCGTGGTGCGGAACGCCCGGCCGAGGCCCAGGACGACCGCCGCGACGTCGGCGCGCTGCATCGACTCGACGTACTCGCGCTGCGCCCGCTCGTCGCCCGCCAGCAGCAGTCCGGTGGTCAGCACCATCTCCCCGCCGCTGAGCATGACCCCGACGTCCAGCGCCTCGGCCACGTGCAGCCAGCGCACCGCGCGGTGCAGATGGGCGGAACCGGCCACGACCTCCGGCACCCAGGGCGTCACGAGGTCGAGGTCGAGGACGTCGCGCACGGTGAGCCGCCCCGCCGCGCCCGCCGGGGGTGTGTCCGGTCTGCCGTCGCTCACGCGCCCACGCCCGTCCCTCGTGCTGCCAGGGGTGGGAGTCTAGTCACCCGCACCCCGCCGGGGGCCGGTCCGCGCGGGGGGATCAGAGGCCGTAGACGCGCCGGGCCGTGCCGGAGAAGACCTCCCGCCGCTCGCCGTCGTCCAGTCCGCCGGTCAGGGCGCGGGCGGCGTCGACCACCTCGGCGTAGGAGGCGGCGAGTCGGCACACCGGCCAGTCGGAGCCGAACATCAGGCGGCCGGGCCCGAAGGCGTCGAGGGCGGTGGCGGCGTACGGGGTGAGGTCGGCCGTGGTCCAGGTGTCCCAGTCGGCCTCGGTGACCATGCCGGAGAGCTTGCACACGGTGTTGGGCCGTGCGGCCAGCGACCGCAGGTCGTCGCTCCAGGGCCGCGTCCCGCCCTCGGAGATGGGCGGCTTGCCCAGGTGGTCGAGGGCGAACACCAGCTCGGGCACGAGGCCGGCGGCGCGGGTCGCCGCCGGGAGCTGGCGGGCGAGCATCACCAGGTCGTAGACGAGCCCCGCGTCGGCCACCGCGCGCAGTCCGCGCAGCACGTCGGGACGGAGCAGCCACTCGGGGTCGGCTTCGCCCTGCACCTGGTGGCGGATCCCCACCAGGTGCTCGCCGCCCGGCAGTTCGCGCAGGGCCGCGAGCCGGTCCGCGACCGCGGGGTCCGTCAGGTCGGTCCAGCCGACCACCCCGGCCACCAGGTCGCTGCCCGCGGCCAGCGCCAGGAACTCCGGGGTCTCCGCGGCCACCGTGACGGTCTGGACGAGGACGGTCGCGGTGACCCCGGCGGCCTTCGCCTCCGGTTCCAGGTCGGCGAGGGAGAAGTCGCGGCGCAGCGGGGCCAGCCGCTCCCCGGTGATCCAGTCCTGGTCGCGCACCGACAGGTCCCACAGGTGGTGGTGCGCGTCGACGATGCCTTCCGCCGCGGTCACAGCCGCCACACCACCGGCAGCGGCGCCCCGGCACCCTCGGCGGAGTAGTCGTGGGCGACCTCCAGCAGCTCCGCCATCCTCGCCTGCCAGGCGATGTTGACGGGCAGCCGTTCCAGCGCGGCGAGCATCGCCGGGTAGTCGTCGACGTCCAGCAGGTGGAAGAGGTCGCCGCCGCTGCGCCAGATCGTCCACTCGCGCACGCCCGCGCCGCGGATGGCGGCGGTCAGTTCAGCGGGCACCTCGCGGTGCGCCGCCTCGTAGGCGGCGATCCGGTCCGCTCGCACCTTCGTGTGCAGGGCGACCCTCATGACACCTCCTCGTCCGGTACGGGTACGTCCGCGCGGAGCAGGCCCTCGGCGCGCAGGTCGGCCCACATCGGGGCCGGGAGCGGCAGCCGCAGCATCGCCGCGGTGTCCCGCGCCTCGTCGGCGGAGCGCAGCCCCACCAGCGTGCTCGCGACGGCGGGATGGGCCGCGGGGAAGCGCAGCGCGGCCGCGCGCAGCGGCACGCCGTGCCGGCCCGTCACCGAGCGCAGGCGCCGGGCGCGGGCGAGCACGGGTTCCGGGGCGGGGGCGTAGTCGTACGTGGCGTCCTCGCCGGGGTCGATCAGCAGGCCGGAGTTGAAGGCACCGCCCACGACGACGCTCGCGCCGCGGGACGCCGCCAGCGGCAGCACCTCGGCGAGGCCCTCCTGCTCCAGCAGCGTGTAGCGGCCGGCCATCAGCACCACGTCGACGTCGGTGTCGCGCAGGAAGCGGGCGAGCATGGAGGTCTGGTTCATGCCCGCGCCGATCGCGCGGACGACGCCCTCCGAGCGCAGTCGCTCCAGCGCCGGGTAACCCTGGCCGAAGGCCTCCTCGGCGTCGTCGTCGGGGTCGTGGAGGTAGACCAGGTCGACGTGGTCCAGGCCCAGGCGCTCCAGGCTGGCCTCGATGGAGCGCCGGACGCCGTCGGCGCTGAAGTCCCAGACGCGGCGCAGCCCGGCGGGCACGGCGAAGCCGTTCGCCAGGTCGTCCCCGCCCGGTCCGCCGGGCTCCAGCAGCCGCCCGACCTTGGTGGAGACGGTGTACTCGGCCCGCGGCCGGTCGCGCAGGGCGGCGCCGAGCCGGCGTTCGGACAGGCCGAGCCCGTAGTGGGGCGCGGTGTCGAAGTAGCGGACGCCTGCGTCCCAGGCGGCGTCCACGGCCGCGCGGGCGGCGTCGTCGGCGACCGGGGTGAAGAGGTTGCCGATCGGGGCGGCGCCGAAGCCCACCTCGGTGACGGCGACGTGGCTGCGGCCCAGGGTGGTGGTGCGCATCGCGGTCCGGGCCCTCACTTCCCGGCCGGGCGCAGCCGCAGCCCGGCCATGCCGCCGTCCACGGCGAGCGCGGTGCCGGTGACGGAGGCCGCGGCGGGGCTCGCCAGGTAGACGATGGCGGCGGCGACCTCGTCGGCGGTCACCAGGCGGCCCATCGGCTGCCGGGCGTGGAGGGCGGCGCGTTCCGCCTCGGGGTCGTCGGCGGCGTCCAGCAGCCGGGCCACCCACGGGGTGTCGGCGGTACCGGGGTTGACGCAGTTGACCCGGATGCCCTCGCGGACGTGGTCGGCGGCCATCGCCAGGGTCAGCGAGAGCACGGCGCCCTTGCTGGCGCTGTACAGCGCGCGCTGCGGCAGCCCGGCGGTGGCGGCGATGGAGCAGGTGTTGACGATCGCGGGACGGGCCGAGCGTCGCAGGTGCGGGAGCGCGGCGCGGGTGGTGCGCACGATCCCGAGCACGTTGACGTCGAGCACGCGGTGCCACTGCTCGTCGGGGTTGTCCTCGACGGTGCCCGCCGCCCCGATGCCCGCGTTGTTGACGAGGACGTCGAGGCCGCCGAGGGCTTCCGCCGCGGAGTCCACGGCGGCGCGGGTGGAGGCGTCGTCGCTGACGTCGGCCTTGAAACCCGTCAGGTGCGCCGGCAGTCCGTCCGGCGCCAGGTCCAGTACGGCGACGCGGGCGCCGCGCGCGGCCAGCAGCCGCGCGGTCGCCAGCCCGATCCCGGAGGCACCGCCCGTGACCAGGGCCCCGAGGCCCTCCAGGTCGCGCAACTCCTCGCTCATGCCGTCCCACCTTCCTGCCGTGCCCGGTCGGCCACCCAGAACGTACCGTCGGGGTAGCGGTACGCGTCGATCGATTCCGGCCTCATCTGCGCGGAGAAGCCGGGCGCCACCGGAGCGGTGTAGTGGCCGCGGCGCATGACGACCGGCGTGGTGAAGTGTTCGTGGAGGTGGTCCACGTACTCGATGGAGCGGTCCTCGGTCGTGCCGGCCAGTGCCACGAAGTCGAACATCGACAGGTGCTGCACCAGCTCGCACAGTCCGACGCCGCCGGCGTGCGGGCACACCGGGACGCCGAAGGCGGCGGCCAGCAGCAGGATGGCCAGGTTCTCGTTGACCCCGCCGACCCGCGCCGCGTCGATCTGCAGCACGTCGATCGCGCCGGCCTGCAGCAGCTGCTTGAACACGATCCGGTTCTGCACGTGCTCGCCGGTGGCGACCCGGACCGGCGCGACCGCCTTGCGGATCGCGGCGTGGCCGAGGACGTCGTCGGGGGAGGTGGGTTCCTCGATCCAGTACGGGTCGAACTCGCCCAGCGCGGTGACCCATGCCACGGCCTCGGCGACGCCCCACCGCTGGTTGGCGTCGATCGCGATGCGTACGTCCGGGCCCACGGCGGCACGGGCCGTGCGCATGCGCCGTACGTCGTCGCCCAGGTCGGCGCCGACCTTCAGCTTGATCTGGGTGAAGCCGTCGGCCACGGCCTGCTCGGCGAGGCGGGTCAGCTTCTCGTCGGAGTAGCCGAGCCAGCCGGGCGAGGTGGTGTAGCCGGGGTAGCCGTGCTCCAGCAGTTCGGCGGTGCGCGCGGCGGCGCCCTTCCGGCCCGCGCGCAGCAGTTCCAGCGCGCGCTCGGGGGTGAGGGCGTCGGCGATGTAGCGGAAGTCGACCTGGGAGACGAGCCATTCGGGCTCGGCCTCGGCCAGCAGCCGCCACAGCGGAAGGCCCCGGCGCTTGGCGGCCAGGTCCCACACGGCGTTGACGACGGCTCCGATCGCCATGTGCATCACGCCCTTCTCGGGCCCCAGCCAGCGCAGTTGGCTGTCGCCGGTCAGGTCGCGGGCCACGGAGCCGGGGTCGGCGCACAGCTCCTCGACCGGCCGGCCGGCGAGATGGGGGCGGAGTGCCTCGATCGCCGCGACCTGGACGTCGTTGCCCCGGCCGATGGTGAAGACGAAGCCGTGTCCTTCGTGGCCGTCGTCGGCATCGGTCCGCAGCACCACGTACGCGGCGGAGTAGTCGGGGTCCGGATTCATCGCGTCCGAACCGTCGAGCTCCCGTGAGGTGGGGAAGCGGATGTCGTGGGTGTCGATCGCGGTGATGCGGGCGGAGGTTGCGGACAAGTGGCTGCCTTTCACGCTCGGCCTGGCCAAGACATCGGAGGTCTCGCGCCACGGTGACTCTAGGCCTCCGGGACGGGGCTGGCAATCCATTCCTCGGATGTCTCGCCCCTCGAACTCCATTCGATCGTGTCCGTATAAGGGGTTGTCAGGGTCGCGGGACGGACTTACCTTCCTTTCGTCCGGGATACCTCGGATGAATCGCCCCGGCTTACCCGGACAGGGAGAACACGGCATGAAGCCCGCCCGCACGCGCTCCACCGCCGCGATCGCCGCGGCCGTTCTCGTCACGGCCGCGCTCGCCACCGCCTGCAACCGCGGCAGCACCGGCACCGCCGCCGGCTCCGGCGACGACAAGCCCGCCATCGGCATCGACCTGCCGCGCTCGGACTCCGACTTCTGGAACTCCTACGCGCAGTACGTCGAGAAGGGCATCGAGGACGACGGCCTGAACGCGCTGCCGCGGAGCAACTCGCAGAACGACATCACCAAGCTCGTCGCCAACGTCCAGGTCTTCCAGAACACCGGGGCCAAGGCCGTCGTGATGGCGCCGCAGGACACCGGCGCCATCGCCTCCACCCTCGACACCCTCGCCGGCAAGAAGATCCCCGTGGTCAGCGTGGACACCCGCCCCGACAAGGGCGACGTCTACATGGTCGTCCGCGCCGACAACAAGGCGTACGGCACCAAGGCCTGCGAGTTCCTGGGCGAGCAACTGGGCGGCAAGGGCAAGGTGGCCGAGTTCCAGGGCGCCCTGGACTCCATCAACGGCCGCGACCGCTCCGAGGCGTTCGCGGCGTGCATGAAGGAGAAGTTCCCCGGCATCACGGTCTTCGAGCTGCCCACCGACTGGAAGGGCGACGTCGCCTCCGCCAAGCTGCAGAGCCTGCTCGCCCAGCACCCCGACCTGAACGGCATCTACATGCAGGCGGGCGGTGTCTTCCTGCAGCCGACGCTGGCCCTGCTCAAGCAGAAGGGCCTGCTCAAGCCGGCCGGGCAGAAGGGCCACATCAGCATCGTCTCCAACGACGGCATCCCGCAGGAGCTGGACGCCATCCGCAAGGGCGAGATCGACGCCACCGTCTCCCAGCCCGCCGACCTCTACGCCAAGTACGCGCTGTACTACGCCAAGGCCGCCGCGGAGGGGAAGACCTTCAAGGCGGGCCCCACCGACCACGACTCGACGATCATCAGCATCCCCAACGGCCTGGAGGACCAGCTCCCCGCGCCGCTGGTGACCAAGGAGAACGTCGACGACAAGGCCCTGTGGGGCAACAACATCGGCTGACCGTCCGTCCGCACCCGAAGAACGGAAGACCACCATGGCGGACCCCGCCACCGCGCCGCCGGCCGTGGCCGAGGCGACCGGGATCAGCAAGCGGTTCGGCGCCACCGTGGCGCTGCGCGACGCGGGCATCTCGGTCGCCCCGGGCGAGTCGCACGCCCTCGTGGGCCGCAACGGCGCCGGCAAGTCCACCCTCGTCGGCATCCTCACCGGCCTCCAGCAGCCCGACGACGGCACCCTGCGCTTCTCGGGCGAACCGGCGCCCTCCTTCGGCGACACCGACGCCTGGCGCTCCCGGGTCGCCTGCGTCTACCAGCGCTCCACCGTCATCGGCGACCTCTCCGTGGCCGAGAACCTCTTCCTCAACCGGCAGAGCCCCGGCGCGCTGCGCCCCATCCGGTGGACGGCACTGCGCCGCCGGGCGGCCGAACTGCTCGGCGAGTACGGGGTCGACATCGACCCCGCCGCCCGCGCCCGCGACCTCACGGTCGAGCAGCGGCAGTTCGTCGAGATCGCACGCGCCCTGTCCTTCGGCGCCCGCTTCATCATCCTCGACGAGCCCACCGCCCGGCTCGACGCCCGCGGTATCACCCGGCTCTTCGACAAGCTCCGCGACCTGCAACGGCAGGGCGTGGCCTTCCTCTTCATCTCGCACCACCTGCAGGAGGTCTACGACCTCTGCACCACCGTCACCGTCTACCGGGACGCCCGCCACATCGTCACCGCCCCGGTGGCCGAACTGGACCACGACGCCCTGGTCGAGGCGATGACCGGGGAGAGCGCCGCCGCGCCCGCGGCCGGCGCCCCGGCGGGCGGCCGGGCGGCGGCCACCGGCGGCGCGCCGCTGCTGGACGTGACCGGCCTGACCCTGCGCGGCGCCTACGCGGACGTCCGCCTGGAGGTCCGCGCCGGGGAGGTCGTCGGCCTCGCCGGGGCCACCGCCAGCGGCAACGTCCGGCTGGGGGAGACCCTCGCCGGGCTGCACCGCGCCGACGCCGGGCGGATCACCGTCGCGGGCCGGGAGGTGCGCGGCTCCGGCGTTCCCGCGGCCCTGGCCGCGGGGGTGGGCCTGGTCCCCGAGGACCGCCACCACCAGGGCCTGGTCGGCACGCGCAGCGTGGCCGAGAACGCCACCCTCACGGTCACGGACCAGCTCGGGCCGTTCGGCACCGTACTGCCCTCGCGGACCCGCGAGTTCGCCGAGCGCATGATCAAGGACCTGGACATCAGGACGCCGGGCGCGGCGACCTCCGTCTCCGCGCTCTCGGGCGGCAACCAGCAGAAGGTCGTGGTCGCCCGCGCCCTGGCCACCGACCCCCATGTGCTGGTCGCGGTACGGCCCACCAACGGGGTGGACGTGCGGTCCAAGGAGTTCCTGCTGGGCAGGATCCGCAAGGTCGCCGACGACGGCCGGGCCGCGCTGGTCGTCTCCGACGAGCTGGACGACCTCAGGGCGTGCGACAGGATCGTGGCGATGTTCCACGGCCGGGTGGTCGCGGAGTTCGGCCGGGGCTGGCGTGACGAGGAACTGGTCGCCGCCATGGAGGGCGTGGCCGCCCGTCCCGCGCAGTCGCGGGACACCGAGCAGGGAGAGGAAGAGGAAGGGTAGCCATGTCCACCACCACTGACGTCACCGAGCCGCCGGTGCCCACCGCCGAGGCGGCCGCGGCCGGGACGCCGCGCCGCGTACCGGGCGGGCTCGCCCGCTTCCGCGAACTGTCCCTCGTCCCCGCCATCCTGGTGCTGGGCGTCATCGGCTTCATCGTCTCGCCGGCGTTCCTCACCTCCGACAACCTCATCGGGGTCGCCCAGCAGTCCACCGAGCTCAGCCTGCTCGTGCTGGCCCAGGCGCTGATCCTCATCGCGGGCCGGATGGACCTGTCGCTGGAGTCGACCATCGGCGTCGCGCCGGTCATCGCCGTCTGGCTCGTCCTGCCCTCCGCGGGCGGCCGCTTCAACGGACTGGAACTGCTGCCGGTCTGGACGGCGATACCGGTGTGCCTGCTGGTCGGCGCGGTCATCGGTGCCGTCAACGGCTTCTTCATCCTCAAGCTGCGGCTGAACGGCTTCATCGTCACCCTCGGCGCGCTCACCATGCTGCGCGGGCTGCAGATCGCCATCTCCGAGGGCCGTTCCATCGTGGAGCTCCCCGGTTCCTTCACCTACCTCGGCCACGCCTCCTGGGCCGGGGTGCCCGCCGCGATCTGGGTCTGCGCCCTGCTCTTCGCGGTCGGCGGCTGCGCGCTCGCCTGGCTGCGGCACGGCCGGGCGCTGTACGCGATCGGCGGCAACCCCGAGGCCGCGCGCACCGCGGGAATCCGGGTGGACCGGATCACCTGGGTGGTGCTCATCGTGGGCGGCGTGCTCGCGGCCTTCGCGGGCGTGCTCTACAGCGGGCACTACGGCTCGATCTCCGCGGACCAGGGCAGCGGCTGGATCTTCCAGGTCTTCGCCGCGACCGTCATCGGCGGGGTCAGCCTCAACGGCGGCCGCGGCACGCTCTTCGGGGCGCTGACCGGTGTCCTCACCCTGCAGCTCGTCGTGAACGTGATGACCCTGGCGGGCGTGCCCCCGCTGTGGAACCAGTTCCTCAACGGGGCCATCATCATCGTCGCCCTGATCATCTCCCGCTTCGCCTCGGGCGAGAAGCAGGAGTGAGGCCGCGGGGCGGGGCCGACGGGATCAGTAGTAGCCCTCGACCGGGACGCGGGCCTCGTCGTACAGGGCCGGGCCGTCCTGCGGCACGTGCGGGAAACCGGCCTTGGCGGCGGGCGACTTGAGCCCGGTGAGCTGGTCGGTGGACAGGGCGTAGACGACCCGGCCCAGGCCCGAGCGCTCGATGGCGCCCGCGCACATCCCGCAGGGCTGGCAGCTGGTGTACAGGGTGGTGGCGGCCGCGGTGGCCGGATCGAGCTCCCGGGCCGCCCACCGCGCCAGCTTCAGCTCGGGGTGGGCGGTGATGTCGTCGTCGCTCAGGCTGCTGTTGCGGTCCTCGGCGAGCACGGCGCCGTCCGGCCCCGCCAGCAGCGAGCCGAAGGGCGGGTTGCCGGACGCACGGGCCTCCGCGGCCAGTTCGACCGCCCGGCGCAGCAGCCGGGTCGTCATCTCGTCGGTCATCGTCACTCCGTTCGTGAGCGGTGGGCGGCGACGGCCGCGAGCGCCTGCCACGCCGTCTGCGGGCGCAGGATCTCGTGGGGGTCGCCGTTGAAGGGGTCCAGGACGACGGTGTCCGCGCCGAGCGCCCGCAGTCCGTCGAGGTCGGCGGTGATCTGGTCGAGGGTGCCCTCGCCGGCGAGCCGGTCCGGCCCGGTCACCGGTCCCGGCGTGAGCCGCAGCGCGATGCGCGGCGCGAGTGCGGGTACGGGCCGTCCCTGCTCGCGGGCCTGAGAGGCGAGGTCGCCGACGGCCTCGCGCAGCCAGGGCAGGGTGAACCGCAGCGGATGCCACGCGTCGCCGACGCGGACCGCCCGCCGTCGTCCCGCCGCGCTGTTGCCGCCGATCCAGAGCGGCACGGGGCCGCCGGCGTAGTCCACCTCGTCCTTCCAGGCCTCGCGCAGTGCCGCCAGGTACTCGTCCGTCAGCGCGCCGCGCCGCTCGTGGGGGACGCCGAGCGCCGCGAACTCCTGCCGCGCCCAGCCGACGCCCACGCCGAGCACCAGCCGCCCGCCGCTGAGCGCGTTGAGGTTCGCGGCCATCCGGGCGGTCAGCAGCGGATGCCGGTACGGCAGGATCAGCACCGTCGTCCCCAGCCGGATCTTGTCGGTGACGCCCGCGAGCCAGGACAGGGTGGTGAAGGGCTCGTAGAAGGGTGCCGGGTACTGCTCCGCCACGTCCGGCGTCACCACGACGTGGTCGGAGACCATCAGCAGGTCGAAGCCGAGGCCCTCCACCGTCCGCGCCCAGTCGCGCAGTACGCCGGGGTCGGTTCCGGGCCCGAAATTGGGGACGTTCACACCGATTCGCACTCCGTCAGGCTATCCAGCCGGAGGTCCCGCCCGGAAGGCATTCCTCGCGGTGTGGGCGGCGCCCGGCCGTGGATCCGCCGGTATCTTCGCCGCATGGCCGAGAATCTCGACGCGACCGACTGGACGATCCTCACCGAGCTGCAGCGCGACGGCCGGGTCCCCTTCACCGAACTGGCCCGCCGGGTGAGCCTCAGCGCCTCCGCGACCACCGAGCGGGTCCGCCGGCTGGAGACCCTGGGCGTCATCACGGGCTACCGCGCGGAGGTCGACCTCGGCGAGGCCGGCTACCCGGTCCTCGCGGTCGTCCGCCTGAAGTACCCCGGCAGCCGGCACGAGCCCCTGCACCGGCTGCTCGCGGAGCGTGCGGAGATCCTGGAGTGCCTGCGCACCACCGGGGAGGAGTGCTACGTGCTGAAGGTCGCCACCGCGTCCATGGGCCACCTGGAGGAAGTCATGGACGAGCTGGCGCAGTTCGGGAGCGCGACGACCAGCGTCGTCTACCGGCAGACCCTGCCGTACCGGGGTCCCGGCGGCGCTCCTTCGGGCATGCTGTGAGCGTGGAGTCTGCGAAGGTCGTCGAAGAGCTGTGGCAGCGGATCCAGGCGCGCGACTGGGCCGGTGCCGGTGAACTGATCGCCGAGGACGCCGTGGTGGAGTGGCCCGTGAGCGGCGAGCGCATCGTCGGCAGGGCCAACTTCCTCGCCGTCAACAGCGAGTACCCGGAAGGCTGGTCGATCCGCGTCCTGCGGGTCGTGGGCGACGGCGACCAGGCCGTCTCGGAGGTCGAGGTGCCGCACGTGGACCTCGGGCTCTTCCACGCGGCGTCGTTCTGGACCGTCCGCGACGGGCGGATCGTCGCCGGACGCGAGTACTGGACGAGCCCGGGCGCCGACCCCCGCCCGGAGTGGCGCGCCCGCTACGTCGAGCCGATGTAGCGGGCGCGCGCCCTCGTACCGTGCGGGACGGTCAGCCGCCGATCGCCGGGTCGCTGGTGCTCTCCCGGCCCGTCTCGACGTGGCCGGCCAGCCGGCGCCGGAAGGTGCCGTCGTGGTCGGAGGTCACCGACAGGTCGTACCAGCCGTGGCTGCGGTGCGTCTCGGCCACGTGCACGACACGGGCACCCGGACGCAGCCGGTGGGACGCCGGCTTGTGCTCGCCGTAGCCGTCCTTGACCGTGAGCGTGACCGTCGAGTGGCCCTGGTTGGTCAGGACCAGGCGCACGGCGCCGCTCCCGCCGTCGTGGCGGGCGCTGACCTCGGCACCCGCCGCCGCGGCCCGGCCGGCGAACCGGCGCAGGAAGCCGTTGGGGCCGTGCACGGTGAGGTCGTAGTCGCCGTGGGCGGACGCGGCGACGTTCCAGGCGCCGGTGAACGAGTGCCCCGACCCGACGGTGTACGTCCACGGACCGGAGGCGTCCGTCGTGGAGGTGACCAGGAAACCGGCGCCGGCCTCGCCGTGGGAGGCGAACTCGATCCGCAGCGAGCCCGCGGCGCTGACCGCGCCGTCGGCGGCGAGGTCGTACGGGACGGGCCGTGCGGGGCGCAGACCGCGCTCCTGACGGGGCAGCGAGCCCTTCGCGGGAGGGACCGGGGAGTAGTCGGGGTGACGGTCGCCGTCCGGCGGGAGGTAGCCGTCGGTGTCGGGCAGCCGCGGGGTGCGGCTGTCCTTGTGCCGGAAGTCGAAGGCCGTCGTCAGATCGCCGCAGACGGCGCGGCGCCAGGGGGAGATGTTGGGCTCGGTCACGCCGAAGCGGCGCTCCATGAACCGGATGATGGAGGTGTGGTCGAAGGTCTGCGAGCAGACGTAGCCGCCCTTGCTCCAGGGGGACACGACGAACATCGGGACGCGCTGACCCAGCCCGTACGGACCCGCCGGGCGCCCGCTGTCGCCGGCGTACACGTCGCGGGTGACGTCGACGGTGGACGCGCCCTGTGCGGACGAGCCGGCCGGGAACGGCGGCACGACGTGGTCGAAGAACCCGTCGTTCTCGTCGTAGGTGATGAACAGCGCGGTCCTGCTCCACACCTCCGGGTCGGAGGTGAGCGCGTCGAGGACCTGCGAGATGTACCAGGCGCCGTAGTTGGCGGGCCAGTTGGGGTGCTCGGTGAAGGCCTCGGGGGCCACGACCCAGGAGACCTCCGGCAGCTTCCCGGCCTTGACGTCGGCGCGCAGGAGGTCGAAGAAGCCCTCGCCCTTGCGGGCGTCGGTGCCGGTGCGGGCCTTGTCGTACAGCGGGTCGCCGGGCTTGGCGTTGCGGTACTGGTCGAAGTACAGCAGCGAGTTGTCGCCGTAGTTGCCGCGGTAGGCGTCCTCGATCCAGCCCCAGCCGCCGGCGGCGTCCAGGCCGTCGCCGACGTCCTGGTAGATCTTCCAGGAGACCCCGGCCTTCTCCAGCCGCTCGGG
Organism: Streptomyces sp. NPDC001902; assembly: GCF_042891295.1. Taxonomy (NCBI): domain Bacteria; kingdom Bacillati; phylum Actinomycetota; class Actinomycetes; order Kitasatosporales; family Streptomycetaceae; genus Streptomyces; species Streptomyces sp. NPDC001902. The sequence continues at coordinate 80,721 of NZ_JBIATA010000019.1, forward strand.
ATAGGTCGTCCAGGAGTAGCCCAGTTCGTCGTTGCCGAGGACCGGGCCGCCGCCCTTGCCGTCGTTGCCGGTGTGGCCCGTCCACATGTAGTAGCGGTTGGGGTCGGTGGATCCCATGAAGGAGCAGTGGTAGGCGTCGCAGATGGTGAAGGCGTCGGCGAGCGCGTGGTGGAACGGGATGTCCTCACGGGTCAGGTGCGCCATCGTCGTGGCGGACTTGGCCGGGATCCACTGGTCGTACCGGCCCTTGTTGAAGGCGGCCTGGGTGTCCTTCCACCCGTGCGGCAGGTCCTCCAGGAAGGCCAGACCGAGGTCGTCGGCGTCCGGGTGGAAGGGCAGCACCTCCTTCGTGCCGTCCGACTGGTGCCAGACCGGCTTGCCGCTCGGCAGCGTCACGGGGTGCGGGTCCCCGAACCCCCTGACGCCGCGCAAGGTGCCGAGGTAGTGGTCGAAGGAGCGGTTCTCCTGCATCAGGACCACGATGTGCTCGACGTCCTTGAGGGAACCGGTGGTCCTGTGCGCGGGTATCTCCGCCGCGCGGGCGATGCTGGTGGACAGCGCGGTCAGGGCGGCCGTACCGCCCGCCAGTTGCATGAACCTTCTGCGGTCAAGGGCGTTCATGAAGGGCCTGTCTCCCGGAAGATGCGATGGGCCGTCGGATGTGTGGAGCCGTCAGCTTCCTCAACTTGTCCGAACAAGTGGGGGCCAGTACGCGAACCGTTCGGGAAACCTGCCCCAACCGGGCCGCGGTCGGCGGTGCCGTGACCTGGCCTGCCGTGCCGCTGAGGGCGTGCGGGGAGAGCGTGCACACTGAGCCCATGAACCGTCTCGAACGCTGGGAGCAGCAGACCAGGGCGCCGCTGCTCGCCCTGGCCGTGGTGTTCGGCGCCGCCTACGCCCTGCCGATCCTGGTGCCGGCCGCCGACCCCTCGCTCATCACCACCGCGCACTGGACGGAGCGCACGGTCTGGGCCCTGTTCGCCGCCGACTACGCGGTCCGGCTGGGGCTGAGCGAGCGTCGCTGGGAGTTCGTCAAGCGCCAGCCGCTCAGCCTGGCGGTGGTCGTCCTCCCGCTGCTCCAGCCGCTGCGCCTGCTGCGGCTGGTCTCCGCGCTCTTCCTGGTCGGCCAGCGGGTGCGGATGGCGGCTCAGGTGCGCCTGACGACGTACGTCGTCGGTGCCGTGCTCGGGCTGCTGGCGTTCGGGTCGGTCGCCGTCCTCGAGGTCGAGCGCAGCTCCCCGCACGGCAACATCCGCACCATCGGCGACGCCCTGTGGTGGTCCTTCACCACGATGACGACCGTGGGCTACGGGGACCACGCCCCCACCACCGGCGTCGGCCGGCTGATCGCCGTCGGGCTGATGCTCTCGGGCATCGCCCTGCTCGGTGTGGTCACCGCCAACATCGCCGCCTGGTTCCTGGCCCGCTTCCAGGAGGACGAGGAGGAGAACCGGCGGGTCCAGGAGGTCACGGAGGAGCTGCTGCGGGAGGTCCGTGAGCTGCGCCGCCAGGTGGCCGACCTCACGCAGGCCACGGCCGCCGCCCGCGCCGGGGCGTCCGGGCACGTCGCGAACAGCGCGGTCGAACAGGGCGTCGAATAGGGCATCGCGTCCGAACGGATCAAGGGCGCGCGGGAATGGGCTAGGTCACAGGTGTGCCCCCTGCTGCTCACCTGCTCACGGGCACTAACCTCTGAGCATGACGGTCCTGCCTGATGACGGGCTTTCTCTGGCCGCCGAATTCCCGGATGCGACCCACGAGCAGTGGCGGCGCCTCGTAGAGGGCGTCCTGCGCAAGGCGGGCAAGGACGTCTCGGGTCAGGCGGCGGAGGACGCGCTGTCCACCACCCTCGAAGACGGGCTGACCACGCGCCCGCTGTACACCGCGCCCGACGCGCCCGACGCCTTCGGCGACCGCGTCGGCCTCCCCGGCTTCGCGCCCTTCACCCGGGGCGGCTCCCCGGCGGGCGGCGTCCTCGGCGGCTGGGACGTGCGCCAGCGCCACGCCCGGCCCGACGCGGCCCGCGCGAACGAGGCGGTGCTCGCCGACCTGGAGAACGGTGTCACCTCCCTCTGGCTCGTGCTCGGCGACGCCGGGCTCCCGGTGTCCGCGCTCGGCGCGGCCCTGGACGGCGTCTACCTCGACCTCGCCCCGGTCGTGCTCGAGGCGGGCGCGGACTTCGAGGCCGCCGGGCAGGCGCTGCTCGCGCTGTACGACGAACGCGGCGTGGCCCGTCGGGCCGCGCGCGGCAACCTCGGCGCCGACCCCCTCGGCCACGTCGCCCGCACCGGTGACGCCGACGCGCTCGCCGCGCACACCGCCGCCGCCGCGGGGCTGGCCCGCCGGGCCCACGAGCAGTACCCGGGGCTGCGCGCGCTGACCGTGGACGCCCTGCCGTACCACGAGGCGGGCGGCTCGGCCGCCGAGGAACTGGGCGCCTCCCTGGCCACCGGTGTGGCCTACCTGCGGGCGCTCACCGAGGCCGGACTGCCGGTCGACGCGGCCTGCGGTCAGCTGGAGTTCCGCTACGCCGCCACCGCCGACCAGTTCCTGACGATCGCCAAGCTGCGCGCGGCGCGCCGGCTGTGGGCCCGCGTCGCGCAGGTGTGCGGCGCGACCGCGGCGGTGGGGCAGCGCCAGCACGTCGTCACCTCGCCGGTGATGATGACCCGCCGTGACCCGTGGGTGAACATGCTGCGCACCACCGTCGCCACGCTGGGCGCCGGTGTCGGCGGCGCGGACTCGGTCACGGTGCTGCCGTTCGACCACGCGCTGGGCCTGCCCGACGCCTTCGCGCGCCGCATCGCCCGCAACACCTCCACCATCCTCCTGGAGGAGTCCCACCTGGCCCGGGTCGTCGACCCCGCCGGCGGCTCCTGGTACGTGGAGCGCCTCACCGACGAGCTCGCCGGGGCCGCCTGGGCCTGGTTCCAGGAGCTGGAGCGCGCCGGCGGACAGGCCGCCGCCCTCGCCTCCGGCCTGGTCGCCGACCGCCTGGCCGCGACCTGGGCCAAGCGGGCGCAGGCGCTGGCGAAGCGCCGCGAACCGATCACCGGCGTCAGCGAGTTCCCGTTGCTGTCCGAGGCACCCGTCGAGCGCGACCCGGCCCCGGCCGCGCCCTCCGGAGGGCTGCCGAAGGTCCGCCGCGACGAGGCCTACGAGAACCTGCGCGCCCGCTCGGACGCCCACCTGGCCGCGACCGGGTCCCGCCCGAAGGTCTTCCTGGCCGCCCTCGGTCCCGCCGCCGCGCACACCGGCCGCGTCACCTTCGCCGCCAACCTCTTCCAGGCCGGCGGCGTCGAGCCCGTCCACGACCCGGTGACGGTCGACGCCGCGACCGTGGCCGAGGCCTTCGCCCGCAGTGGTGCGCAGATCGCGTGCCTGTGCTCCAGCGACGCGCTGTACGAGGAGCGTGCCGCGGACGTCGCCGCGGCGCTGAAGGCCGCGGGCGCGGGCCGGGTGTTCCTGGCCGGGCGTCCGGGCGGGCATGAACAGGCCTACACGGCGGCCGGCGTCGACGGCTTCGTCTTCGCGGGCGGCGACGCGGTCGCCGTCCTGACCTCCGTACTCGACAGGATGGGAGTGGCGTGATGCGGATCCCGGACTTCTCGGAGATCGAGCTGGGACCGGGCGCCGGGAACGGCGCCACCGAGGAGCAGTGGCGCGCCGCGGTCAAGGAGACCACCGGCCGCGGCGCCGAGGACCTGGTGTGGGAGACGCCCGAGGGCATCGGCGTCCAGCCGCTCTACACCGGTCGCGACCTGGAGGGCCTGGACTTCCTGGGCACCTTCCCGGGCATCGCGCCGTACCTGCGCGGCCCGTACCCGACGATGTACGTCAACCAGCCCTGGACGATCCGGCAGTACGCGGGCTTCTCCACCGCCGAGGAGTCCAACGCCTTCTACCGGCGCAACCTCGCCGCCGGCCAGAAGGGCCTGTCGGTCGCCTTCGACCTGCCCACCCACCGCGGCTACGACAGCGACCACCCGCGCGTCACCGGCGACGTCGGCATGGCGGGCGTCGCCATCGACTCGATCTACGACATGCGGCAGCTCTTCGACGGCATCCCGCTGGACCGGATGACCGTGTCGATGACGATGAACGGCGCCGTGCTGCCGGTGCTGGCGCTCTACATCGTGGCCGCGGAGGAGCAGGGCGTACCGCCCGAGAAGCTGGCGGGGACCATCCAGAACGACATCCTCAAGGAGTTCATGGTCCGCAACACCTACATCTACCCGCCGAAGCCCTCGATGCGGATCATCTCCGACATCTTCGCGTACACCTCGCAGAAGATGCGGCGCTACAACTCGATCTCCATCTCCGGCTACCACATCCAGGAGGCCGGGGCCACGGCCGACCTGGAGCTCGCCTACACCCTCGCCGACGGCGTGGAGTACCTGCGCGCCGGGCTCGGCGCGGGCCTGGACGTCGACGCCTTCGCGCCGCGGCTGTCGTTCTTCTGGGCGATCGGCATGAACTTCTTCATGGAGGTCGCCAAGCTGCGCGCGGCCCGACTGCTGTGGGCCAAGCTGGTCAGGCAGTTCGAGCCGGCGAACGTGAAGTCCCTTTCGCTGCGCACCCATTCGCAGACCTCCGGCTGGTCGCTGACGGCGCAGGACGTCTTCAACAACGTCACGCGCACCTGCGTGGAGGCGATGGCCGCCACCCAGGGCCACACCCAGTCGCTGCACACCAACGCCCTCGACGAGGCGCTGGCGCTGCCCACGGACTTCTCCGCGCGCATCGCCCGCAACACCCAGCTGCTGCTGCAGCAGGAGTCGGGCACCAACCGGGTCATCGACCCCTGGGGCGGCTCCGCGTACGTGGAGAAGCTGACGTACGACCTGGCGCGGCGCGCGTGGCAGCACATCCAGGAGGTCGAGGCCGCCGGCGGCATGGCGCAGGCGATCGACGCGGGCATCCCCAAGATGCGCGTCGAGGAGGCCGCGGCCCGCACCCAGGCGCGCATCGACTCCGGCCGGCAGCCCGTCATCGGCGTCAACAAGTACCGGGTGGACAGCGACGAGAAGATCGAGGTCCTCAAGGTCGACAACTCCTCCGTGCGCGCGCAGCAGATCGCCAAGCTGCGCCGGCTGCGCGAGGAGCGCGACGAGGCCGTCTGCCAGGACGCGCTCGCCGCGCTGACCACCGCCGCCGAGCGCGGCGCGGGTCAGGGCCTGGAGGGCAACCTGCTGGCGCTCGCGGTGGACGCGGCCCGCGCCAAGGCCACCGTGGGCGAGATCTCCGACGCCCTGGAGAAGGTGTACGGCCGGCACGCCGGGCAGATCCGTACGATCTCGGGTGTGTACCGGAACGAGGCAGGGGAGTCGCCGTCCGTGGACCGCACCCGCGCGCTGGTCGACCGCTTCGAGGAGGCGGAGGGCCGCCGTCCGCGCATCCTCGTCGCCAAGATGGGCCAGGACGGTCACGACCGCGGGCAGAAGGTGATCGCCACTGCTTTCGCCGACCTCGGCTTCACGGTGGACGTCGGGCCGCTCTTCCAGACCCCCGCCGAGGTCGCCCGGCAGGCGGTGGAGGCCGACGTGCACATCGTCGGTGTCTCCTCGCTCGCGGCCGGCCACCTCACGCTGGTGCCCGCGCTGCGCGAGGAACTGGCGGCCGAGGGCCGGGAGGACATCATGATCGTGGTCGGCGGCGTCATCCCGCCGCAGGACGTCCCCGAACTGCTGGACATGGGCGCGGCCGCGGTCTTCCCGCCCGGCACCGTCATCCCCGACTCGGCGCACGACCTGGTCACGCGGCTGGCCGCCGCGCTCGGCCACGAACTGTGAGCCCATGCCTCCCACCATCGACCTGGACGCGTACGTCAAAGGCGTGCTGGACGGCTCCCGGGCCTGGATCGCCCGCGGTATCACCCTGGTGGAGTCGTCGCGGCCCGACCACCGGGAGCTCGCCCAGCGGTTCCTGACCGAGCTGCTGCCGCACGCGGGCAAGGCCCGCAGGATCGGCGTCAGCGGGGTGCCAGGGGTGGGCAAGTCCACCTTCATCGACGCCTTCGGCACCCTGCTCACCGGGCTCGGCCACCGGGTCGCGGTGCTCGCCGTCGACCCGTCGTCCACGCTGACCGGCGGCTCCATCCTGGGCGACAAGACCCGCATGGAGCGGCTGTCGGTGGACCGTTCGGCCTTCGTGCGGCCCTCGCCCTCGGCCGGGACGCTCGGCGGCGTGGCCAAGGCGACCCGGGAGTCCATGGTCGTGGTGGAGGCGGCCGGCTACGACGTCGTGCTCGTGGAGACCGTGGGCGTCGGCCAGTCCGAGACCGCGGTCGCGAGCATGGTCGACACCTTCCTGCTGCTCACGCTGGCCCGTACCGGCGACCAGCTCCAGGGCATCAAGAAGGGCGTGCTGGAACTCGCCGACGTCATCACCGTCAACAAGGCCGACGGCCCGCACGAGCGCGACGCCCGCGCCGCCGCGCGTGAACTGTCCGGCGCCCTGCGGATGATGACCCCGGTGGACGCCGCCTGGACCCCGCCCGTGCTGACCTGCAGCGCCCGCGAGGGGACCGGCCTCGACACCCTCTGGGAGCGGCTGGAGCAGCACCGCACGCTGCTGGAGTCCACGGGCCGGCTGGCCGCCAAACGGCGCGACCAGCAGATGGAGTGGGCCTGGAGCATGGTCCGCGAGGAACTGCTGGGCCGCCTGCGCGGTCACCCCGAGGTGCGCAGGCTGACCCCGGAGATCGAACGGCAGGTCCGCGAGGGCACGCTGACGCCCACCCTGGCCGCCGCGCGCATCCTCGACGCCTTCTCGGGCTGAGCCCGCAGACCCTTGGGCTCAGGCCGCCCGGGCCTGGTCCCGGGGCACGGCGCACCGCCCCGCCGACCACAGCGCACCGGGCATGTTGCAGTCCGGGCCGACCTGGTGGCGGTCGACGTAGGCGAACAGCCGCCGCGCCTCCGCCATGTGGCCCGGGCACGCGAACGAGCCGTGCCCGGGGAGCCATTGGATGTGCCACCGTGCGGGCTCCCCGCACGGCTGCGTCGCGCCGGTCGCGACACGGCCGCACGGCGTCATGCCGTCGACGGGGATCGGGGTGAGCCGGGGCGTGATGGGACCGGTCATGGGGCAGGCCTCCTCTGCCGCGTGACGCGACGTGACCTGTGTGCGTGTGGGGGGATGAGCCGCTTGTGCGCACTCGATGTCGGTATGCCCCGTCGTGGCCGCCTCCGACGCATGTGCGAGGGTCAGGAGTTGGTAACCCTGCCGCCCCGGGGCGGGGGAGGAGGCCACCATGCGGGCATGGACGACCAGGGTGGGGCTCCGGTAGCGGTGTGGCGGGTGGGCGGGGCGGCTCGTGCGGCGGGCTTCCTGCTCCCTGCGGTCCTGGGCGTGAAGGCGCTCGTCGGCTGGGCCGGCTGGATCTCCTCGCCGGAAGCGGCGACGGCCCGGTCGGCCGGGCTGTCGTCGGGATTCGCCGTCGGCGTCTCGTTGTTCTTCTGGTGGTTCGTCCACAGGGTCCGGCTCGAGGTCGGCCCGGCCGGGATCGTGGCGGTCAATCCGTGGGGCACCCACCGCCTGGGGCTGGACGAGGTGGCTTGGGTGCGGCTCGGTGCCTGGGGTGCGGAGTTCCATCACGGGGACGGCTTCAAGACCACGGCGTACGCGCTCAGCGAGCTGGCCGCAGGCACGTCGCAGGTCCGACGTTTCGCCGAGCTGCAGGCCGTTCTGGGAACGGGCCCCGAGGCCGGGGACTGACCGGGCGGGCCGGGCGGGAGGCAGCGGCGCGGGTGCACTCCGGAGCGCCGGCCCGCTCCGGTGACCGTTGCGCCGTAAGGCGTGCCAGGAGCCCCGGGGTGGGGCCGGGCCGGTCGTGCGGTGCCCGCGGGGTGCCGGGCACGGGTGGCGGCGGGTGCCGGACTGCTGCGCTGTGGCCCCGTGGGGAGCTGTGCCGTCGGGCTGGTCCCGGGCCCGGGGCGGTTGAGCTGGTGGTGCTGCGCCTGCGGGGCCGCTGCGCGGCGGTGTTCGGCGCGGCGGTGGTGGCCCTTCGCGGAGGGAGACGCCTGGCTCGGCTGGGCCCGCGGGTGGAATCGGGCCGGTCGTGCGACGCCCGGTCAGCTCGCGTAGGCGGTCGGCGGCACGCCTACGGTCGCGGTGAAGTCCCGCACCAGATGGGCCTGGTCGCTGTAGCCGAGCTCCGCGGCGAGGGCGGCCCAGTCGACGGACGCCTCGGACTCGGCGCGCTCCAGGGCCTCGTGGATGCGGTAGCGGAGGATGACCCACTTCGGGCTGACGCCGACGTACGCCGCGAACAGCCGCTGCAGCGAGCGGGCCGACATGCCCTCGGCGCGGGCGAAGTCCTCGACCCGCAGGATGGACCGGTCGTGGCGGATGCGGTCGGCCAGCGCCGTCGCGAGGGCCGCCTGCGGGTCGGGGGCAGGGGAGAGGGACAGCAGGAAGGCGTCGAGGGCGGCCACGCGGGCGTCCTCGTCCTGCGGGCCGAGCACCGCGTCCGGCGCGGCCTCGTGACCGGGCAGCGCCTCGTCCAGGAGGACGCGCCGGCCCGTCCAGTGCGACACCGGCACCGTGGGGGCGAACGGCCGGAAGCCGCCGGGCCGGAACTGGATGCCGCAGACGCGTCCGGCGGCCTCCAGCTTCTGCGTGAACAGCTCGAGCCCGATGCCCGCGACCTCGCCGAAGTCGGGGGTGGTGCCGTGGCGCTGGAAGACGATGTTGACCGAGGGGTGCGGCACGACGTGCGAGGCGTACGGCTCGGCGAGGTCCCAGTCGATCAGCCAGTAGTGCTCCAGGTACGGCCGCAGTGCGGGCGCGGGCGCCCGGCGCCGGAAGCGGACGCGGGCGAAGAGCTCCGGGGCGTCGACGATGCCCCGGGTGTCGTGGCGCGGGCTGTCCGGACCTGCCATACCGGCGATCCTACGGGGCGCCCCTGTCGCATTTCTTCAAGCCGCCGCGGCCTTCGCCGCCCTAGCGTCGGCCCCATGACGACGAGGACCGGTGAACTGCTCGCCGCGGCCCGCGACCGGGCCCTGCCCCTGGTGCGTGCGCTGCCCGACGAGGCCCTGGACGCGCCCACGCCGTGCGCCGAGTACGACGTGCGGAGCCTGCTCAACCACCTCTTCCACGTGGTCGTGGGCTTCCAGGCCCTCGCGGCCCGGGGGGAGGCCGACTTCTCGGTCACCCCGGACCGTCTCTGCGCTTACGGCGACGGCTGGCGGGCGCGCTTCGAGAAGGAGACGGAGTTGCTGGTCGAGGCCTGGGCGGCGCCGGGCGCCGACGAGGGTGTGGCCGGGTCGATGAACCTGCCGGCGCGCACCGTCGGTGCCATGGCCCTGCTCGACCTGACGGTGCACCCCTGGGACCTCGCCCGTGCCACCGGGCTGCCGTTCACGCCGCACGACGAGGGGCTGCGGGCGCTGGAGGAACTGGTGGCCGCGATGGGGCCGACCGCCCGGAAGATGGGGGTCTTCGGCGAGCCCGCGCCGGTGCCCGCCGGGGCCTCCGCCTTCGAGGCGCTGCTGGCGGGGACGGGCCGCGATCCGCGCTGGAGCCGCCCGGCGGCATAGGGCCGCGCAGTGCGGCGTAGCGCGGAACACTTTTGCAACTGGTTGCATAATCGCCCCCGGGTGGTCTACAAAAGTCGCGAAGACACCGCGCGCCGCCGCCCGAGGAGACCCCGCGATGAGCCCGTACCCGCACCTGCTGAGCCCGCTCGACCTCGGCTTCACCACCCTGCCGAACCGGGTGCTCATGGGCTCGATGCACATCGGTCTCGAGGAGGCCGAGCGCGGCTTCGAGCGGATGGCCGCGTTCTACGCCGCCCGGGCCCGCGGCGGCGTCGGCCTCATCGTGACCGGCGGCATCGCCCCCAACGACCGGGGCCGTCCCTATCCGGGCGGGGCCCGGATGACCACCGAGGCCGAGGCGGCGCAGCACGCCGTCGTCACCGACGCCGTGCACCGCGCGGGCGGCCGCATCGCGATGCAGATCCTGCACTTCGGCCGGTACGCGTACCACCCCGACCTGGTCGCCCCGAGCGCGCTGCAGGCACCGATCAGCCCCTACGTCCCGCACGCCCTCACCGACGAGGAGGTCGAGGAGACCGTCGAGGACTTCGTGCGGGCGGCCGCGCTCGCGCAACGGGCGGGGTACGACGGCGTCGAGATCATGGGCTCCGAGGGCTACCTGATCAACGAGTTCATCGCCTCCGCCACCAACCACCGCGACGACCGCTGGGGCGGCTCCTACGAGAACCGGACCCGCTTCCCGCTGGAGATCGTCCGCCGCACGCGCGAGCGGGTCGGACCCGACTTCATCATCGTCTACCGGTTGTCCATGCTGGACCTGGTACCCGGCGGGTCCACCCTGGAGGAGGTCGTCTCCCTCGCCAAGGAGATCGAGGCGGCCGGCGCGACGATCATCAACACCGGCATCGGCTGGCACGAGGCCCGCATCCCCACCATCGCCACCTCCGTCCCGCGCGGCGCGTACACCTGGGTGACGAAGAAGCTGATGGGCGCGGTCTCGGTGCCGCTGGTCACCAGCAACCGCATCAACACCCCCGAGGTGGCGGAGCGGTTGCTCGCCGAGGGCGCCGCCGACATGGTGTCGATGGCCCGCCCGATGCTCGCCGACCCGGACTTCGTCGCGAAGGCCCGCGAGGACCGCGCGGACGCCATCAACACGTGCATCGGCTGCAACCAGGCGTGCCTGGACCACACTTTCAGCGGCAAGCTCACCTCCTGCCTGGTCAACCCCCGGGCCTGCCACGAGACCGAACTCGTCCTCCTCCCCACCCGCCTGCGCAAGAACGTCGCCGTCGTCGGCGCCGGGCCCGCCGGGCTCGCCTGCGCCGTCGCGGCGGCCGAACGCGGCCACGCCGTCACCCTCTTCGACGCCGCCGACCGGATCGGCGGACAGCTCAACATCGCCCGCAAGGTGCCGGGCAAGGAGGAGTTCGACGAGACGCTGCGGTACTTCCGCACCCGGCTCGCCGAGGAGGACGTGCAGCTGCGTCTGGGCACCCACGTCACGGCGGAGTCCCTGGCGGACCAGGGCTTCGACGAGATCGTCCTGGCCACCGGCGTCACCCCGCGCACCCCGGAGATCCCCGGCCTCGACCACCCGAGCGTGCTGAGCTACCTCGACGTGCTGCGCGACGGCGCCCCGGTCGGCGAGCGGGTCGCCGTCGTCGGCGCGGGCGGCATCGGCTTCGACGTCGCGGAGTTCCTCACCGACGGCGGCGAGGGCGCGAGCCGGGACCCGGAGACGTACTTCCGCCAGTGGGGGGTCGACACCGACTACCGCGCGCCCGGCGGGCTGCGCGCGCCCGAGCGGCCACGGCCGCCGCGCACCGTGCACCTGCTGCAGCGCAAGACCACCAAGGTCGGCGCGGGGCTGGGCAAGACCACCGGCTGGATCCACCGCACCGAGCTCAAGCACCGCGGCGTCACCATGGTCGCGGGCGCCGTCTACGAGCGCATCGACGACGAGGGCCTGCACATCACCGTCGACGGCGAGCGGCGGACCGTGCCGGTCGACACCGTCGTCCTGTGCGCCGGTCAGGAGCCGCGCCGCGACCTGTACGAGGCGCTGCGCGCGGCCGGGCACTCCGTGCACCTCATCGGCGGCGCCGACGTCGCGGCCGAGCTGGACGCCAAGCGCGCCATCCGCCAGGGCACTGAAGTGGCCGCGGCGCTGTGACCCCGGCCCGTCCGTAGGATGCGGGCATGTCGCTGCCGCACGCCATCCTGACCGCCCTGCTGGAGAAGCCGTCCTCGGGCCTTGAGCTGGCACGCCGCTTCGACCGCTCGATCCGCTACTTCTGGTCCGCGACGCACCAGCAGATCTACCGCGAACTGGGCCGGCTGGAGGAGGCGGGGCTGATCCGGGCCCTGCCCGCGGCGCAGCCCGCCCGCGGCCAGCGCAAGGAGTACGAGGTGCTGCCCGCGGGCCGTGCCGAACTCACCGCCTGGGTGGCGGCCACCGAGGACCCCAAACCCATCCGCGACCCGCTGCTGCTGCGGCTGCGCGCCGCGGCGGTGGTCGGGACCGACGGGCTCGCGGCCGAGTTGCGGCGCCATCTGGAGCTGCACGAGCGGCAGTTGGCGGAGTACGCCGAGATCGAGCGGCGCGACTTCCCGCCGGGGCGCGGCGCCGACGAGGACCGGCTGCGGCACCTGGTGCTGCGTGCGGGCATCGACCTGGAGACCTTCTGGTCGCGGTGGCTCGGCGAGGCGGTCGCCGAGGTCGAGCGGATGGGGCGGCCCTGATCTGCCTCCGGGTTCACTGGTCGGCGATGTCGTTGGCCGCGACGTGGCCGAAGGTCATCGCGGGGCCGATGGTCGAGCCCGCCCCGGCGCAACTGTGCCCCATGACGGCCGAGCTGGCGTTGCCCGCGGCGTAAAGGCGCGCGATCGCCGTCCCGTCGGGGCGCAGCACACGGGCGCGGACGTCGGTGCGCATGCCCCCCTTGGTGCCGAGGTCCCCGGGGACGATCTTGAAGGCGTGGGAGGGCGGCAGCCAGAGCGGGGCCGGGCAGGAGTTCGGCAGCAGCGCGGGGTCGGTGCAGTGGTGGTCGTGGGCGCTGTCCCCCCGGAACTCAAGACGCACGCGTCCGTCACCGCGTCCGTCACCGTGTGCGGCGCACGGCCAGCAGTGCCGCGTCGTCGCCGAGGCCGCCGCCGCTCCAGGAGCGCAGATCGGCCAGCACCCGGTCGAGCAGGTCGTCCGGGTCCTGTTCCGGCATCTCCCGCACGCGGTCGGCGAGCGGGTAGAAGCGGCCCCGTCGGTCGCGGGCCTCGACCACACCGTCGGTGAAGAACAGCAGCAGGTCGCCGCGGTGGAAGGGGACCGTCCGCGGCCGGTAGCGGTCGCCGGTCAGGGCGAGGAGCCCGAGCGGCGGCGCCGCGGGCTCCGGCGTCAGCTCGGTCACCGTGCCGGCGCGCCGCAGCAGCGGCGCGGGATGGCCGCAGTTGACGAGCACGGCGGCGTCGCCGTCCTCCGGGACGGTCAGCAGCACGGCGGTGACGAAGTCCTCGCTGCCGCCGCTGCGGGAGAGCGCGCCGTCCAGCCGGACGGCCACCGCCTCCAGGTCCGGTTCGGAGCGGGCGGCCTCCCGGAAGACGCCCAGGACGTCGGCGGCGGTCTCCACGGCGGTCAGTCCCTTGCCGCGCACGTCGCCGAGCAGCACCCGCACCCCGTGGTCGGTCGGCACCACCTCGTACAGGTCCCCGCCGATACGGGCCTCCGCCTCCGCCGCCACGTACCGCACCGCGACACGCAGCCGTCCGATCCGGGGCGGCGCGGGACGCAGCAGGGCGCTCTGCGCCGCCTCGGCGACCCCGCGGACCCGGGCCAGCTCCCGCTCCCGCCCGGTGATCAGGACGACGGCGCCGGTGCTGGTGAAGGTCACCGCGAGCACGGTGATCGCGGAGGCCACGTGGACCAGCGCCGGGACCCCGTGGTTCGCCGCCGCGAGCACGAAGACCAGGCCGATCGCGAGCGCCCCGGCCGCCAGCGGCCCGCGGGCGCGGCGGGAGTGCGCACCGGCGAGCACCGGAAGGGCCGCCAGCACGGGGGCCAGGGTGGTCTGCGGGCCGCTGGTCAGGTCCAGGACCACGCATGCGGCGATCAGCAGGTAGGCCATGGCCAGGAAGCACAGCGCCCCGCGGGACAGTGCGAGCGGGGCTGCCGCGGTGTGCAGGTGCGGGCCTCGGGCCATCGGTGCCGGCCCTCCTGTCGCCGTGCGGGACCCCCTGTCTCCATCTTCGCCGCACCGGGCGGGGAGCGGCGGGAATGGACGCGAAGGCCCCCGTGTTGAGGAGGACGTCCGAAGAAAATGAAAACCATTATGGAAGAAGAGGGCACCGCATGGCACGCAGCGAGCAGCGCCCGGTGGTCACGCTCCGGTCGACCGCCGGCACCGGCACGACCTACGTGACCCGCAAGAACCGGCGCAACGACCCGGACCGCATGGTCCTGAGCAAGTACGACCCGGCCGTCGGCCGTCACGTGCCGTTCCGCGAGGAGCGCTGACACCGGCGAGGCCGACCGTCCCCCGTCCCTTCCCCAGACTGGAGCACACCGTGCAGCACACGATCCACCCCGTCTACCGTCCGGTCGTCTTCCGCGACCGCGCCGCGGACCACGCCTTCCTCACCCGCTCCACGATGACCAGCGAGAAGACCGTCGTCTGGGAGGACGGGAACACCTACCCGGTGGTCGACGTGGAGATCTCCTCCGCGAGCCACCCGTTCTACACCGGCAACGCCCGCGTCCTGGACACCGCCGGACGCGTCGAGCGGTTCGAGCGCCGGTACGGGGCCGGCGCCCGCCGGAGCTGACGACCGCCGACGGCCGCGGCGCCGCTCAGGTCTTGCGGAAGGTGTAGGCGTCCTGGGCCGCCGCGGCCACGGCGTCCAGGTCGGCGCCCGCCGACGCGGTGACCACCGCGGCCACCGCGCCCTCGGCGAACGGCGCGTCGACCAGCCGGGTGCCGGGCGGCAGCTCGTCCTCGTCGGCGAGCAGCGTCTTCACCGTCAGGACCGCGCTGCCCAGGTCGGCGAGGACGGCGACGCCGTCGCCCTGGTCGACCGCGTGCGCGGCGGCGGCGATCTTCGTGGCGTCCGTGCCGAGTCCGCCGCCCGGCGCGCCGCCGGCGGCGGCCACCGGCACCCGGGCCCCGCCGCCGCTGAGGCCGGTCGCCATACGGGCGACCGACTCGGCGACCTCGGCGCTGTGCGACACCAGCACCACTGCGACCGTCATGACGCACCGCCCCGCGCGGTGCCGGCCAGGGCGCCCACCAAGAGGGCCGAGGAGGTCGCCCCGGGATCCTGGTGGCCGATGCTGCGCTCCCCGAGGTAGCTCGCCCGCCCCTTGCGGGCCTGGAGCGGCACGGTCGCCAGCGCGCCCTCGTCCGCGGCGATCGCGGCCGCCGACAGCGCCTCCGCGAGCCCCGCACCCTTGTCGAGGGCGAACGACAGCGACTCCACGGCCGGCACCAGTGCGTCCAGCATCGTTTTGTCCCCCTGCGCCGCGCCGCCCAGCTGCGCCACTCCGTCGACCCCCTCCCGCAGCGCCTGTGCGAACTCCTCCGGCGCCACCTGGTGGGCGTCGCCCAGGGCCTTGCCCGCCTTGCGCAGCAGCGTCCCGTACAAGGGCCCCGAGGCCCCGCCGACCGTACTGATCAGCTGCCGTCCGACCAGCACCAGCACACCGCCCGGGGTGTCCGGCGGCTCCTTCTCCACCGCGGTGCGCGCGGCGATGAAACCCCGCCGCATGTTCGCGCCGTGGTCGGCGTCGCCGATGGGGGAGTCCAGCTCCGTCAGCCGGTCCGCCTCGCGCTCGATCACCGAGGCCGCGGCGGTGAGCCAACGGCGGAGGAAAGCCGTGTCGATCACCTGGCCCGCTCCGGTGGACGATGCCTCGCTCATCTCTCCCGCTCTCCTTCTGCTCGCTCAGGCGCCCCAGCGCAGGCCCGGCGTGCTCACCGGCGCGTCCCACAGGCGCAGCAGCTCCTCGTCCACCTGGCACAGCGACACCGACGCGCCCGCCATGTCCAGCGACGTCACGTAGTTGCCGACCAGTGTGCGGGCCACCGTCACACCGCGCGCCCCGAGCACACGGTGCACCTCGGCGTTGAACCCGTACAGCTCCAGCAGCGGCGTCCCGCCCATGCCGTTCACCAGCAGCAGCACCGGACCGGTCGGGCGGAAGTCGTCCAGGACGGCGTCGACGGCGAACTCGGCGATCTCGCCCGAGGTCATCATCGCCCGCCGCTCCCGGCCCGGCTCGCCGTGGATGCCGATGCCCAGCTCCAGCTCGCCCGCCGGGAGGTCGAAGGTGGGCGCGCCCTTGGCGGGCGTGCTGACCGCGGTCAGCGCCACGCCGAAGCTCCGCGAGAGCTCGTTGACGCGCCGCGCGACCGCCTCGACGCGCTCCAGCGGCGCCCCCTCCTCGGCCAGCGCGCCCGCGATCTTCTCCACGAAGAGCGTGGCGCCGGTGCCGCGCCGTCCCGCCGTGTAGAGGCTGTCGGTCACCGCGACGTCGTCGTTGACCAGGACCTTGGCGACCACGATCCCCTCGTCCTCGGCCAGCTCGGCGGCCATGTCGAAGTTGAGCACGTCACCGGTGTAGTTCTTCACGATGAACAGCACCCCGGCCCCGCTGTCCACCGCCGCGGCGGCCCGGACCATCTGGTCCGGGACGGGGGAGGTGAACACCTCGCCCGGGCAGGCCGCGTCGAGCATCCCGCGTCCCACGAACCCGCCGTGCAGCGGTTCGTGCCCCGACCCGCCACCGGAGACCAGCCCGACCTTCCCCGCGACCGGCGCGTCCCGGCGCACGACCAACCGGTTCTCCACGTCCACGGTCAGCTCGGGATGCGCGGCCGCGAACCCCCGCAGCGCGTCGGCCACGACGGTCTCCGGGACATTGATCAGCATCTTCATCGAACGGCTCCGTCCAAAGGCTGGGTCTGGCGGTGCTGCGCTGTGACATCAGCCTACGGATCAGCCGCGCGCCGTGGGCAGTCCTGATGACGCACGAGTCTCGTGTGCACCGTGCACGAGGCTTCAGCCGCGCTGGTCCCCGCCCCCGGCCGGTCCGGAGTACCGGCGGACGAGCTGCGCCTCGGCGTCGTCGAGGTAGGACGCCAGCAGCAGTTCCGCCTTCGCGGGATCGGCCGCCTCCAGGGCGGCGAGGATCTCCCGGTTGCCGCCCAGGTAGGGCGCGTGGAACTCGCGCGGGTCGTCCATCGCGTGGAAGGCCAGGCGCAGTTCGGCGAGCACGCCCGTCATGAGCCCGGTCAGCCGGGCGCTGCCCGCGAGGTCGACCAGCGCCTGGTGGAAGTGGATGTCGGCCGTGCCGAGCAGGCCCCACCGCTCCCCGGCCGCGGCCCGCTCGCCCTCCGCCACGGCCTCCGCCGCCCCGGTCAGGTCGTACGGCGGGGTCACGAGGCCGCGGATCACGGAGCACTCGACCAGGCGCCGCACCCGGTAGACGTCGACGACGTCCCGCACGGTCAGCACCCGGACGAAGACCCCGCGGTTGAGCTCGTGCACCAGCAGTCTCTCGTGCGTCAGCAGCCGGAAGGCCTCGCGGAGGGTGTTGCGGGAGACGCCCAGCGCCCCGGCGACGACGTCCTCGGCGAGCTTGGCGCCCGGCGGCAGGTGGCCCTCGGAGATCCGGCTGCGCAGCACGGCGGCGACACGGTCGGCGGTGCTGGAGCGTGCCAGCAGTGCGCGGTCGCCCACGAGGACCGCCGGATCCACCTCGGCTGCCATCGTCCCCGCCCCTCTCCGCTCCGCCGTGGGCCCGCGGCGCGGGCCCAGTCAATCCGAGAGCGGGGGACAAGACAACAGGACTCTTGTGGGATTGTTCAACAAGAATCTACGGTGAGCGAGCGCCGGGTACCCGTTCGCCACCGGCCCGCCGGAGACCGCAGCTCGCGTCGCCCGACCGGACGCGACCCTTCCCGAGGAGCTCGCCGCACCGATGACAGACCTCGTGATCGACCTCAACGCGGACCTGGGGGAGGGCTACGGGCGGTGGGTCCTCACCGACGACGAGGCCCTGCTCTCCGTCGTGACCAGCGCCAACGTCGCCTGCGGCTTCCACGCCGGGGACCCCGGCATCATGCGCCGGGTGTGCGACACCGCGGCCGGGCGCGGGGTGCGCATCGGCGCCCAGGTCTCCTACCGCGACCTGGCGGGGTTCGGCCGGCGGGCGATGGAGGTGCCCGCCGACGAACTGGCCGACGAGATCACCTACCAGATCGGCGCGCTGGAGGTCTTCGCCCGCGCCGCCGGGGCCCAGGTGGCGTACGTGAAACCGCACGGGGCCCTCTACAACAGGGTCGTCGTCGACGACGAGCAGGCCGCCGCCGTCGCCGCGGGCACCCGGCGGGCCGACCCGGCCCTGCCGGTGCTCTGCCTGCCCGGCTCGGCCATGGAGCGCGCGGCCCGGCAGGCCGGGCTGGACGTGGTGGGGGAGGCCTTCGCCGACCGCGCCTACACCGCCGCCGGCACACTCGTCCCGCGCGGCACCTCGGGCGCGCTCCTCGCCGACCCCCACGACGTCACCCGGCAGGCGGTCGCCCTCGCCCGCGACGGTGTCACCACCGCCCTGACCGGCGAGCGGGTGACCGTACGGGCGCGGTCGCTGTGCCTGCACGGCGACTCCCCGGACGCGGTGGCCACGGCCCTGCGGGTGCGGGCCGCGCTCGAGGACGCGGGCGTGCGGCTGGAGGCGTTCGCGTGAGGGTCCTCACGGTCGGGGAGGACGCACTCCTGATCGACCTCGCCACCGCCGAGGAGGCGCAGTCCTGGCACGCCGAGCTCCTGCGCCGCCGCGGCGAGGGCAGCCTCGGGCCGGTGCGCGAGATCGTCCCCGGCGAGCGGACCGTGCTGCTGTACGGGGTGCCGGACACCGCCGCGCTCCGCGCCGAGCTGCGCGGCTGGACCGTCGCGGTCCGGGCCGCCGGGAGCGGGCCGCTCGTGGAGATCCCCGTGCGCTACGACGGGCCCGACCTGGCGGTCGTGGCCGAGCGGTGGGGCGTTGCGGAGGAGGACGTGGCCGGGCTGCACACCGGTGCCGAACACCGCGTCGCCTTCTGCGGGTTCGCCCCGGGCTTCGCCTACATGACCGGCCTCGGCGCACGGTACGGCGTGCCGCGCCGGGCCGAGCCGCGCACCTCGGTGCCCGCCGGCTCGGTGGCCGTCGCGGGCCCCTACACCGGCATCTACCCGAGGAGTTCGCCGGGCGGCTGGCAACTGATCGGCACCACCTCCGTGCGCCTGTGGGACCTGGAACGCGAACCGGCCGCGCTGCTCGCGCCCGGCACCCGGGTGCGCTTCGTCCCCGTGCCCGCCGGGGCCGGCGCATGAGCGGGGGCGAGCTGCGGGTCGTCAGGGCCGGCGCGCTGACCACCGTCCAGGACCTCGGGCGGTACGGCCACGCGGCCCTCGGCGTCGCCCGCTCCGGGGCCCTGGACCGTCCGGCGCACCGGCTCGCCAACCGCCTGGTGGGCAACGCCGACGGCGCCGCGACCCTGGAGACCACGCTGACCGGGGTGACCGTGCGGGTCACCCGCCCCGCCGTCGTCGCGGTCACCGGAGCCCCGGCACCGGTCCTGCTCGACGGCCGTCCCGCCCCCTGGGGCACCCCCGTGCGGCTGCCGGCCGGGGCGGTGCTCGAGGTCGGGCCCGCCACGCGGGGCGTGCGCAGCTACCTCGCGGTCGGGGGCGGAGTGGCCGTGCCCGCGGTGCTCGGCAGCCGCTCCACCGACCTGCTGTCCGGGCTCGGGCCCGCCCCGCTCGGGGACGGTGACGTCCTGCCGCTGGGCCCGGGGGCCGGGCTGCCCGTCCATGCCGACCTGGCCCCGCACGCCGGTCCGCCGCGGGAGCTCGTGCTGCCGCTGCGGCTCGGTCCGCGCGACGACTGGTTCACGGCCGCGGCCGTACGAACCCTCGCGGCCGGCCGCTTCCGGGTGTCCGACCGCAGCAACCGCATCGGGCTGCGCACCACGGGGCCGGTGCTGGAGCGCGCCGTCCACCGGGAGCTGCCCAGCGAGGGCATGGTCGTGGGCGCGGTCCAAGTGCCGCCCGACGGCAGGCCGGTGGTCTTCCTCGCCGACTCGCCCACCACCGGCGGCTACCCGGTCGTCGGCGTCGTCCCCGAGCGCGGCCTGGCCGCGGCCGCGCAGGCCGTCCCGGGGCTGCCGGTGCGCTTCGTGCCCCGACGCTGAGGCCGGTCACGGCCCTTCCGGATTTCTGCAACGCGTTCTACTCTTGCGCCGTCGTCGCTCAGGGACGCGACCGGACCTCTGGAGGGGCCGTGCACCTGGACCACACCCCGGAGCAGCAGCGGCTGCGCGCCGAACTCAGGTCGTACTTCGCCGGACTGGTGCCCGACAACGCCTACGCCCGCCACTTCGACCGGGCCACGGCCAAGCGCTTCTACCGCGACACCGTCCGCCGGCTCGGCGGCGACGGCTGGCTCGGCGTCGGCTGGCCCGAGGAGTACGGCGGCCGCGGCATGACCCCCATGGAGCAGTTCATCTTCTTCGACGAGGCCGCCCAGGCGGGCGTCCCGCTGCCGCTGATGGCGCTCAACACCGTCGGCCCCACGATCATGCAGTTCGGCACCGAGGAGCAGAAGGCCCACTTCCTGCCGCGCATCCTCGCCGGCGAGATCGACTTCGCCATCGGCTACTCGGAACCGGACGCCGGCACCGACCTGGCCGCACTGCGCACCCGCGCCGTACGGGACGGCGACACGTATGTCGTCAACGGGCAGAAGATCTGGACCACCAACGGCGACACCGCCGACTGGGTCTGGCTCGCCGTGCGCACCGACCCCGGCGCCCCGCCCCACAAGGGCATCTCGATCCTCCTGGTGCCGACCACGGATCCCGGCTACTCCTGCACGATCATCAACACCCTCGCCTCCCACGACACCACCGCCAGCTACTACGAGGACGTCCGCGTCCCCGTGGCCCGCCGCGTCGGCGAGGAGAACCAGGGCTGGCGGCTGATCACCACCCAGCTCAACCACGAGCGCGTCACCCTCGCCGCCCACGGCACGATGGCGATCCGAGCCTTCCACGACGTACGCCGCTGGGCCGCCGACACCAAACTGGCCGACGGCCGCCGCGTCATCGACCTCGCCTGGGTCCGCGGCCGCCTCGCCCGCACCCACGCCCGCCTGGACGCCATGAAGCTGCTCAACTGGCAGATGGTCGACGCCCTCCAGCGCGGCACCCTCACCCCGCACGACGCCTCCGCCGTCAAGGTCTACGGCTCCGAGGCCCGTCGCGACGCGTACGCCTGGCTGATGGAGGTCACCGCCGCCCTCGGCCCCATGAAGGAGGGCTCCGCGGGCGCCCTCCTCCACGGCGAGCTGGAACGCGGCTACCGAAGCGCCGTCATCTTCACCTTCGGCGGCGGCAACAACGAGATCCAGCGCGAGATCATCTCCTGGATCGGGCTGGGCATGCCGCGCGTACGGCGGTGAGGCGGCCGGGCCGCGGCCAGGCCGCCGCCGGTCCTACGTCCACCGGCGCAGACGCGACGGGACCTCCGCTCGATGCCCGGCCGCCCGGAGCGGTTCTAGCGTGCGGTGCATGGAGATCCCCGAGCAGTACAAGTACGCCGTCATCCCGCACGCGTTGGTCGACGGGGCCGCCGAGGCGATCACGTTCTACGCCGCCGCGTTCGGAGCGACGGAGTCCTTCCGGCTCGAAGGCGACGACGGGCGGATCGTGCACGCCGAGATCAGGATCCACCGCTCCACCCTCATGCTCGGCGACGCCGAGGCCCCGGCCTCGCCCCCGTCCGCCGCGGCCGGGCCGTCCGTCGTCCTGCACGTCTACGTGCCGGACGTGGACGCCCTCACCGACCGGGCCGTGGCCGCCGGAGCCGAACTGCTCACGGCCCCGGCCGACATGCCCTACGGCGCACGCCAGTCGATGCTCAGGGACCCCTTCGGCCACGTCTGGATCTTCCTGACGCCGCTGTCCTGATGACCTCAGAAGTGGGTGGCGATGCCGAAGGCCTCGCGGAGCCGGAGCATGTCGTGGCGGTCCCGGTCGGTCGGCTCGTACCCCTGGTGGAAGTACACCTGCTGCTCGGCCGACAGGCACGGGACGACGGTCCGTCCGACCTCGCCGGTGACGAAGCACGCGGCCGGGTAGACGAAGGGCCGCCCCGGCTCCGGCGACGCCTGTTGCGCGCTCCCGTCGGCGGCGAAGGACAGCGGGTGCAGGTCGATCTCACGACCCCTGCCGTCGGTGACGACGAAGCGCACCGGCCGCCGGTCGAGGGTCTGGGTGAAGCCGGCCGCGGCCAGCGCCGCGACGACGGTGTCCTCCTGCTCGTGCCGGTGCATGAGGTCCAGGTCCCGGTGGTCGCGGGTCTGCCTGCGCAGCAGGGCGTCGACGCCCCAGCCGCCGCCCACCCAGACCTCCGCGCCCGCGCTCCGCAGCAGGTGCAGGATCTGCACCACGTCCGGCCCGGTCATCATCGCCGCATCCCCCCTCGCCGGTTCGAAGCCCCAGGGTGCCACCCCGGAGCGGATCACGGGGCCGGGCACCGCGGAGTATGCTGGAGGCAGCGGTGGTCCCTGGTGACCGCCGCGCGGCGGTGGGGCCCGCCGTACCCGAACCGCGGTGAGGATGCCGCCAACGGTCCCTACTTGTGACGGAACGCGCCCGCAGCAGGGCGCCTCACGAGTAGGAGACGCATGACCTCACCAGCCCCCTTCTCCCCGATGACCGAGCCCGTGTCCCCCGACGTCGAGCCGCAGCCGTCCCTGCCGCGATCCGCGCGGATACGGGAACAGGCGCCGGTCGTCGGCGTGGTCGCGGTCGGCGGAGCGCTGGGAGCGTGCGCGCGCTACGGCGCGGGCCTGCTGTGGCCCGGTGCGCCGGGCGCCTTCCCGTGGACCACCTTCGGTGTCAACGCGCTCGGCTGCGCCGTGATCGGCGTGTTCATGGTGGTCATCACCGAGATGTGGTCCGTGCACCGGCTCGTGCGCCCGTTCTTCGGCACCGGCGTGCTCGGGGGCTTCACCACCTTCTCCACGTACGCCGTCGACATCCACGGCCTGGTGGAGGGCGGTCACGCCGGTGCCGGGCTGGCCTACCTCGCCGCCACGCCGCTGGTCGCCCTGGCCGCGGTGTGGGGCGCGGCACACGCGGCCCGTCGCCTGATCGTTCGGAGGCAGACATGACACGGCTGCACGGCACCGCGATGCGGTTGACGATCCTCATCGGCGACAACGACACCTGGCACCACAAGCCGTTGTGCTCCGAGATCACCCGCCGCGCCCACGACGCCGGCCTGGCCGGCGCCAGCGTCTTCCACGGGGTGGAGGGCTTCGGCGCCTCCTCGCTGATCCACACCAACAGGCTGCTCTCGCTGAGCGACAACCTGCCGGTGGCCGTCGTCATCGTCGACCACGAGGAGCGCGTCCGCGCGTTCCTGCCGCAGCTCGACGAACTGGTCACCGAGGGGCTGGTCACCCTCGACGAGGTCGAGGTCATCCGTTACGTGGGACGGGGGAACCACGGGTGAACTGGGTGCTCGTCATCGCCGGGGCCGTGGTCGGGGCACCGCTGCGCTACCTCACGGACCGCGCCGTCCAGGCCCGGCACGACACCGTGTTCCCGTGGGGCACGTTCACGGTCAACGTCGTCGGCTGCCTCGTCCTGGGGCTGGTGGCAGGCGGGGTCACCTACGGGGCGGCCTCCCATTCGGTCCAGCTCCTGGTCGGCACGGGTTTCTGCGGGGCGCTGACCACCTACTCGACCTTCTCGTACGAGACCCTGCGGCTGGCGGAGACCGGGGCGCGGTTCTTCGCCGTCGCGAACGTCGTCGCCAGCGTGGTCGCCGGGATCGGCGCGGCCTTCACCGGGGCCGCCGTGGCCCAGGCGATCTGGGCCTGAACCGCGCCCGGCACCGGAAGGCCGCAGAACAGGACGTTCCCGGCGACCCACCTAAAATGAGAGGAGTCCACACTCCGGCCCGTCGCCCGGAGCGGACGCGGGTGCGTTCCCCGCCGACAGGCGCCGCGAGGCGTGCGCCGCGTGCCGGGCGACGGGGCTCCCACCGCGGGAGGGCACCATGTCCCTGGCTCAGCGTTCCCCCACCCGGATCCAGACGGCGGGCCACACCCAGACCCCACCGGCCGACATACGCGACTCGCTGTTCACGGCACCCCTGCTGCTGATCGGCGGGTGGCTGTTCGCCGCCGGATGGGCGCTGGCGTATCCCGACACGCCCATCGGCAACAACGTGCGGATCGTCGACCTGGTCTTCTCGACCATCATCCTGCTCAACGCGATCGCACGGGCGGCTCGGACCCGGGGGCCCGGCAGCGACGTCATCACCATCGTGTGCGGTGCCTGCCTGGTCGCCTCGCCCTTCGTCTTCGGCTACTTCGACGACCCGGGCGCCGGTCTCGCGCCCCTCAACCAGATCGTGACGGGCGTGGGCCTGATCGTCCTGGGCGCGGTGAGCCTGGCCCTGATCGAGCGACGGCGCTCCCACCCGCCGGGTGACGCCGCGCCCGCCCGCTGACACGCCACCGAGGGAGGGCCGCGCGGGGCAGACCCGGCGCCCCGCGCGGCCCTATGCTCGGCGCTGCGGGCACCAGGCCGGAGGCCGCCGCCCCGGTCGCGGGTGGGGCCGGCCGTGGTCGCACGGCGACAGGAGGCTGCGATGCGCGACGCCGACCCCGGGCTCTTCGGGCCCGGCTCGGTCACCTGGCAGATGCACGGCGACCCCATGATGTGGATCGCCGGCGTACGGGCGCTGTACCTGCAGGCGCTGCACCCGCGCGCGGTGCGCGGCGTCACGCAGAACTCGGACTTCCGCCGGGACGCGTGGGGCCGTCTGCTGCGCACCGCGGACTTCGTCGGCACGATCACCTACGGCACCACGCTGCAGGCCGAGCGGGCCGGGGCCAAGGTGCGCGGCATCCACCGCCGGCTGTCCGCGACGGACCCGGACAGCGGCGAGCGCTTCCCCGTCGACGATCCCGGACTGCTGCTGTGGGTGCACTGCGCCGAGATCGACTCCTACCTGGAGGTCGCGCGGCGCTCCGGCTTCCCCCTGTCCGACGCGCAGGCCGACGCCTACGTCGCCGAACAGCGCGAGGCCGCCCGGCTGGTGGGCCTGGACCCGGCGGAGGTCCCCGGCGACACCGAGTCGCTCGCCGCCTACTTCGAGAAGGTGCGGCCGGAGCTCGCCGCCACCCCCGAGGCCCTGGAGGTCTTCGCCTTCCTGCAGGGGCCGCCCGTGCCCTGGGCGCTGCTGCCCCTGCGGTTCGCCGTGTGGGGCCGGGCCACCGCACTGGCCTACGCCGCGCTGCCACCCTTCGCCCACGAGCTGTACGGGCGGCCCGCCCCGGCCGTCCCGGTCACCGGGCGGCGGCTGCGCGGCACGGGCCTGCTGCTGCGCACGGTCCCCTCCTACGTGCGCTGGCAACTGCCCCCCGGGCACATCCTCAAGGCGGTCGGACGCCTCGGCCCCGGCACGCACCCGTCCACCCACCGGCTGCGCGAACAGGCGCGTTCCCTGGGGTAACGGCGGGTCCCCAAGCGTGCCCCCCGCGGCCATACTGGGTGCGGGGAGAGGCGGACGACCGGGGGCGGCGCACACCATGACGGCAGGTCGGTACGACAGGGGAACACTGCTGCGCGACCGCTACCGGCTGCGGGAGCGGATCGGGCGCGGCGGCATGGGCGAGGTCTGGAAGGCGCTGGACGAGTCGCTGGGCCGGGAGGTCGCGGTCAAGTGCCTGAAACCGACGAGCCCTTCACTGGACCCGTCCGTGCACCGGGTGCTGCGGGAGCGCTTCCGCCGCGAGGCACGGGTCGCGGCGGCGCTCCAGCACCGCGGCGTCACCGTCGTCCACGACTTCGGTGAGAGCGAGGGCGTGCTCTTCCTCGTCATGGAGCTGCTCGACGGCCGCAACCTGCGGCAGTTGCTCGGTGACAACGAGGGCCGTCCGCTGCCCGTCCCCGACGTCACCGACATCGCCGTGCAGATCGCGGCGGCCCTGGCGTACACCCACGCCCGGGGCATCGTGCACCGCGACCTGAAGCCGGCGAACGTCATGCGGCTCGCCGACGGCGACGTGAAGATCTGCGACTTCGGCATCGCCCGCCTCGGCCACGACATCGGCTTCACCTCGCGGCTGACCGGCACCGGGGTCGCCATGGGCACCCCGCACTACATGTCGCCGGAGCAGATCGGCGGCGAGGACGGGATCGACCACCGCAGCGACCTCTACTCGCTCGGCTGCGTCCTCTACGAGATCGCCACCGGCGCGCCGCCCTTCGATCTTGACGACACCTGGGCCGTCCTCGTCGGCCACCGCGACACCCCGCCCCGGCCGCCGCGCGAGC
This sequence comes from Streptomyces sp. NPDC001902, assembly GCF_042891295.1. Lineage (NCBI taxonomy): Bacteria > Bacillati > Actinomycetota > Actinomycetes > Kitasatosporales > Streptomycetaceae > Streptomyces > Streptomyces sp. NPDC001902. The sequence continues at coordinate 106,615 of NZ_JBIATA010000019.1, forward strand.
ACCGGCCCGACCTGCCCGGGGAACTGGAGCAGCTCGTCCTCGACCTGCTCGCCAAGAACCCGGAGGACCGCCCGCAGAGCGCCGCCGACGTGGCCGGACGGCTCAAGACGCTCCGGGACGGCGGGCAGGGCGGGCACGGCGGCACCCGCCCCGAGCCCGGGCTGCCCTCCTGGGCGCGCCGTCTGGAACTGCGGTCGGGGGCGCCCGGCATGCACGGCACCGCGGCCCTGGCGAGCCGGCACACCACGGCCGTCGGACTCGCCCGGCTGGGCCGCTGGTCCGAGGCCGAACGGTCGCACCGCGCCGTCGCCGAGGAGCGCGAACGGCTGCTCGGGGCCACCCATCCCGACACGCTCACCAGCCGCTACGAACTCGCCCTGTGCCTCAGCCGCGGCGGCCGCCACGCCGAGGCGCTGCGCGCGTACGAGGAGGTGGCCGCCGCCCGGGCGCAGGCCCTGGGCGCGGATCACCCCGCCGTGCTCGCCGCCCGCCAGGAGGCCGCCTACGCCCTCGGACGGCTCGGCCGCCACGAGGAGGCCCGCCAGGGGTACACCGCGGTGCTCGCCGCCCGTGAGGGGCGGCAGGGCACCGACCATCCCGACACCCTGCACTGCCGGCACAACCTCGCCGTCACCCTCGGGATGCTCGGCCGTACGCAGGAGGCGTACGCGCTGGCGGCGCAGGTCGCGGACTCCCGCACCCGCGTCCTGGGCCCCGCCCACGCCGACACGCTCACCACCCGCTGCGAGGTCGGCCATCTGCTCGGGCTCCTCGACCGCTGGCCGGAGGCCCGCGCCACCTACGCCCACGTCGCCGCGACCCGGGCCGCACTGCTGGGGGCCGACCACCCCGACACCCTGGCAACCCGCCACGAACTGGGCATCTGCCTGGGGCGGATGGGCCTCGGCGCCGAGGCCCACGAGCTCTACACCGACCTCGTCGCCCTCCGCACCCGTCTGTCGGGCCCCGCCCACCCCGACACCCTCCGCGCCCGGCACGGCCTCGGGGTCAACCTCGGCCGTCTCGGCCGCTGGAGCGACGCCCTCGCCGAGGCCCGCGACGTCGCGGCGGTCCGCACCCGCGTGCTCGGCACGGACCACCCCGACACGCTCGTCAGCCGCCGCGAGATCGCCGTCGCCCTGGGCTGGCTGGGGGACTGGCGCGAGGCCCTGGCCCTCCACGAGGCCGTGGCGGAGGCCCGCGAGCGGACCCTCGGCCCGGAGCACCCCGACACGGTGGCCAGCCACGAGGACCGGGCACGCTGCCGTGAACAGCTGGCCTGCCCTGCTGACCGGACGACCGGATGACCCGTGCGACTCCGGGGACGGAGGCGGCTCTCCGGGCGCGCGTTCCGTGTCCGGAGGCGGCCGATGAGAAGCCGCCGCGGAGCTCGCCGTGCCTGTCGAGGGCGGCTTAGGCGGTGGTCGCCGCACCGCCGCCGTGGAAGGGGTGTGCCGAGCAGTCGGTCGCGGCTTCCGGCTGCGGGTCCGGAGTCGCGGGGGAGGGGTTCTGCCGGGCCTGCCTCGGACGAGCTGCGTAGGCCGTGTTCCCGGCGCCGTGGCCCTGGCGCGCCGAGTACCCGGTTGCGGCGGTCGGCCGCGGGTTCCGGGTGCAGGGGCGGCCGGTGGGAAGCCGGCGCGGCGGACGCCGTGGCGGAGTCCGTCGTGCCTGTCGAGGGCGGCTTAGGCGGTGGTCGCCGCACCGCCGCCGTGGAAGGGGTGTGCCGAGCAGTCGGTCGCGGCTTCCGGCTGCGGGTCCGGAGTCGCGGGGGAGGGGTTCTGCCGGGCCTGCCTCGGACGAGCTGCGTAGGCCGTGTTCCCGGCGCCGTGGCCCTGGCGCGCCGAGTACCCGGTTGCGGCGGTCGGCCGCGGGTTCCGGGTGCAGGGGCGGCCGGTGGGAAGCCGGCGCGGCGGACGCCGTGGCGGAGTCCGTCGTGCCTGTCGAGGGCGGCTTCGGCGGTGGCCGCCGCACCACTTCGGCGGAAGCGCCTGTGGGACCGCTGGGGGCTGCGCTCCTGGCGCGCCCGGAACCCCGCGCGCGGGGTTCCGGGTTCAGGGGCGGCCGGTCAGGCGGGACTGCGCTGCCTTGCGGAAGGCCGCCACCAGGCGGTTGCCGTCGCCGGCGCGGGTCGCCAGGACGACGTGGCTCGGCTCGACGTCTTCGAGGGGGATCGCGGTGAGGTCGGGGCGCAGGCCGCCGCGGACGCCCGCCGAGATGGTCACGGCCTGCCCGGCGGCGACCACCTCGAACTTGTCCTCGACGGCGTCGATGAGGGGGCCGTCCGGCGCAGGGCTGCCGTCGGGGCGGGGGTCGATCCGCCAGAACGCGCTCCACGACGGGTCCGACTGCCGTACCCGGGGCAGGGGTTCGCCGGCGATGTCGTCGAGCGTGACGGACTCCTTGCCCGCGAGGCGGTGGTCCAGTGGCACCACCAGCACCCGGGGTTCGTCGTACAGCACGGTCACGTGCAGCCCGCCGGTGGGGAACGGCAGCCGCGTGACCAGCGCGTCCACCCGGTGGTCCAGCAGTGCCGCGCTCGCCTCGTTCCAGGGCACGTGCTGGGTGCGCACGTCGGCGTCGGGATGCCGGTGGCGCAGTTCCCGCACCGCGGGGGTGACGATGAGGCCCGCGGTGTAGCCCACGGTGATCCGGCTGGGCCGGGCGGCGGCGCGGGTCTCGGCCGCGGCACTCGCGGCGGAGCGCAGCAGCGCCCTGGCGCGGGGCAGGAAGACCTCCCCGGCCTCGGTGAGGACGGTGCCCCGCGGGGTGCGGTCCAGCAGGCGCGCGCCCAGTTGCTGTTCGAGGCGGCGGACCTGCCGGCTCAGGGACGGCTGCGTGACGTGCAGCGCCTCGGCGGCCCGGCCGAAGTGCCGGTGCTCGGCGACGGCCGTGAAGTAGCGCACGAGCCGCAGGTCGAGGTCCGGCGGCGCGGAGGAGGACTCGGACATGACGCCCAGCCTAGTCCGCCCCGTCCCCTTCCACCTGGGGTGATGCCCGGAACGCATTGCGCCGTGCAGAACGGGCCTTGGACCGTGGGTGTTCCCGGCCCGCACGATGGAGACCGCCCCGGCCGCGCCGCCGGCACCGCGCGAGGGGCGGCACCACACCACCTCATCGAAGGATCGCAGCATGCGTGTATTCGTCACCGGCGCCACCGGGCACATCGGGACCGCCGTCGTCGCCGAACTCCTCGGGGCCGGGCACGAGGTCGTCGGCCTCGCCCGCTCGGACCGTTCCGCCGCCGCCCTGACGGCCGCGGGGGCCGGGGTCCACCGCGGCAGCCTGGAGGACCTCGACGGCCTGCGCCGCGGCGCCGCGGAGGCCGACGGCGTCATCCACCTGGCCTTCGGCCACGACTTCTCCGACTACGCGGGCGCGGTCGCCACCGACCTGCGGGCCGTCGAGGCGATGGGGGACGCGCTCGAGGGCTCCGGACGCCCCTTCGTGATCACCTCCGGCACGCTGATGCTCGCCTCCGCCGTCGCGGGCCGCCCCGGGACGGAGGACGAGGCGGCGCCCCCGGCATCTCCCCGTGGCGAGGCGGAGAACGCGGCCGTCGCGCTCGCCGCGCGCGGGGTCCGGTCGTCGGTCGTCCGCCTCGCCCCGTCCGTGCACGGCCCGTCCGACCGGCACGGCTTCGTCCCGCGGCTGATCGGCATGGCGCGCGACAAGGGCGTCTCGGCGTACGTGGAGGACGGCGCCACCCGTTGGCCCGCCGTCCACACCCTGGACGCGGCGCGCCTGTTCCGCCTGGCCCTGGAAGCGGCGCCGGCCGGCTCGCGGCTGCACGGGGCCGGTGACGAGGGCATCCCGTTCCGGGAGATCGCCGAGGCGATCGGGCGCGGCCTGGACGTCCCGGTGAAGAGCGTGCCGCGCGAGGCGGCGGAGGAGCACCTCGGCTTCCTGTCCGGCTTCGTGACGCTGGACAACCCGACGTCGAACGCGCGCACCAGGGAGCTCCTGGGGTGGCGCCCCGAGCACCCCGCGCTGCTCCGGGACCTGGCGGAGGGCCACTACTTCGACCGGTCCGACGCCTGATCCGCGACGGCGGACGGCGGATAGCCTGCGGCCATGACCGGGCAGTCGTACGACGCTTCGCGCATCACCGTCCTGGACTTCGACGCGGGGGTGCGCGCCTGGCCGGGGAGGTACTTCCGGTTCGGGCAGGGCGATCCGCGGCTGCCGACCGCCGTGCTGTCCGCCGTCGCCGGGCACGTCATGCACCCGGCGGCCGCGGTCGCCCCGTCGCATTCGCTGAGCGGGCTGGTCGAGATCACCGCTGACCTCTCCTTCACGGTGACCCTCGACGAGCCGCACTCCTGGGAAGGGCAGGAGGGGCCCGCCCCCGGGTACTTCGGCTCGCTGCTCGGCCCCGCGTGGCTCCTGCCGGCCGCCGCCGCGGCGCTGAGCACGCGCACGGTGGTGGAGATGTGGTGCGGAGGCCGCGGTTTCCGGCAGGAGTCGACGGGGCTCAGGCCCGTCTCGGCGCCGCTCGAGCAGGCGGCGCCCGCAGGGTGCGGGAGCCGGTGGGAATTCGCCCTGGACGGCGGGCACTTCGGGCCGGGCGCCGCCCTCGCCCCGGAGCCGGGACAACTCGATCCGTGCGAGCCCGCCTGTGCGGGGCCCGCGGGGCCCGGCCGGGTGGTCGTCCGGGACCTCCGCGACGGCGGGTGGGGAGAGGTGTGCTTCCCTAAAATCTGACGCTGCATCAGAAAATCTCTTCCCCCGGCCGGTCCGCTCGGGCATCCTGCCCCCATGGAGACGGAGCTGAGCAAGAGGCTGGGCATCGAGCACGCCATCTTCGGCTTCACGCCGTTCCCCGCCGTCGCGGCCGCGATCAGCAAGGCCGGGGGCATGGGAGTCCTCGGGGCGGTGCGCTACACCGCGCCCGACGAGCTGGCCCGGGGCCTGGAGTGGATGGAGGCGCACACCGGCGGCCGGCCGTACGGGCTGGACGTCGTCATGCCGGCCAAGAAGGTCGAGGGCGTCACCGAGGCGGACGTCGAGGCGATGATCCCGGAGGGGCACCGCCAGTACGTCCGGGAGGTGCTGGCCAAGCACGGCGTGCCCGAGCTGGAGCCGGGCGACCCCACCGGCTGGCGCATCACGGGCTGGATGGAGCAGGTGGCCCGGTCGCAGCTCGACGTCGCCTTCGACTTCCCGATCGGCCTGCTCGCCAACGCGCTGGGCTCCCCGCCCGCGGACGTCGTACGGCGCGCCCACGACCGGGGCGTCCCCGTCGCAGCCCTCGCCGGCAGCGCCCGGCACGCCCGGCACCACCAGGAGGCGGGCATCGACATCGTCGTCGCGCAGGGCTACGAGGCCGGCGGCCACACCGGCGAGATCGCCGGCATGGTGCTGGTGCCGGAGGTCGTCCGTGCCGTGGACCCGCTGCCCGTGCTCGCCGCCGGAGGCATCGGCACCGGTGAGCAGGTCGCCGCGGGACTGGCGCTGGGCGCCCAGGGCGTGTGGCTGGGCTCGGTGTGGCTGACCACCACGGAGGCCGAGCTCCCCTCCTCCGCCCTGGTCCGCAAGCTCCTCGCGGCCGGCTCGGGGGACACCGTCCGCTCGCGCGCCCTGACCGGCAAACCGGCCCGCCAGCTGCGCACCGAGTGGACCGACGCCTGGGACGGCCCGGCCGGGCCCGGAGCGCTGCCGATGCCCCTGCAGGGCCTGCTGGTCGCCGACGCGATCACCCGGATCCAGAAGTACGAGGTGGCGCCGCTGCTCGGCACGCCGGTCGGCCAGATCGTGGGACAGATGCGCGAAGTACGCAGTGTCCAGGCGGTCTTCGACGACCTGACCCGCGGCTTCGAGCGGGCCGTCGACCGCATCAACCGCATCGCCGGACGCACCTGAGGAGGCGGCACCCATGACACCGACCACGGCGAACGCCCCCAACGGGTTCTGGGCCCAGGCCGCCGCCGACCCGGAACGGGTCGTGCTCACCTCTCCCGACGGCGACCGGTGGAGCGCCCGGCGGCTGCACGAGGAGTCCAACCGCCTCGTCCACGGACTGCGCGCCGCCGGGCTGCGGACCGGCGACGCCTTCGCGGTCGTGCTGCCGAACGGCGCCGAGTTCTTCACGGCGTACCTCGCCGCCTTCCAGGCCGGGTTCTACCTCGTCCCGGTCAACCACCACCTGGTGGGGCCCGAGATCGCCTGGATCGTCGCCGACTCCGGCGCGAAGGGCCTCGTCGCCCACGAGCGCTTCGGTGACCAGGCACGCGCCGCCGCCGACGAGGCGGGACTGCCCGGGACACGCCGGTACGCCGTCGGCGCCACGGGCATCGACGGCTTCCGCCCGTACGCGGAACTGCAGGCAGGCATGCCCGGCACCCCGCCGAGGGAGCGCACCACCGGCTGGGTCATGAACTACACCTCCGGCACCACCGGCCGCCCCCGCGGCATCCGGCGCGCGCTGTCTGGCAGGCCTCCCGAGGAGACCCACCTCGGCGGCTTCCTCGGCATCTTCGGCATCCGCCCCTTCGACGGGAACGTCCACCTCGTCTGTTCGCCGCTGTACCACACGGCGGTGCTGCAGTTCGCCGGCGCCGCGCTGCACATCGGCCACCCGGTCGTCCTGATGGACAAGTGGACGCCCGAGGAGATGCTGCGGCTGATCGACGTCCACCGCTGCACGCACACCCACATGGTGCCGACGCAGTTCCACCGGCTGCTGGCCCTCCCGGAGGAGGTCAGGAGCCGCCACGACGTCTCCTCGATGCGGCACGCCATCCACGGCGCCGCGCCCTGCCCCGAGCACATCAAGCGGGCCATGCTGGAGTGGTGGGGGCCGTGCGTCGAGGAGTACTACGCGGCCAGCGAGGGCGGCGGCACCTTCGCCTCCGCCGCCGAGTGGCTGAAGAAGCCCGGCACGGTCGGCAGGGCGTGGCCGATCAGCGAGATCGCCGTCCACGACGACGACGGCAACCGGCTGCCGCCCGGTGAACTCGGCACCGTCTACATCAAGATGAACACCCCCGGCTTCCGCTACCACAAGGACGAGGCCAAGACCCGGGCGAGCCGCATCGGCGACTTCTTCACCGTCGGGGACCTGGGCTACCTGGACGAGGACGGCTACCTCTACCTCCGCGACCGCAAGATCGACATGATCATCTCCGGTGGCGTCAACGTCTACCCCGCCGAGATCGAGGCCGCGCTCCTCAGCCACCCCGCGGTCGCCGACGCGGCCGCCTTCGGCATCCCCCACGACGACTGGGGCGAGCAGGTCAAGGCCGTCGTCGAGCCCGCCCCCGGCCACGAGCCCGGGCCGGAGCTGGCCGCCTCCGTCCTGGCCCACTGCGAGGAGCGCCTGGCGGGCTACAAGCGCCCCCGGTCGGTGGACTTCGTCGCCGAGATGCCGCGTGACCCCAACGGCAAGCTCTACAAGCGCCGGCTCCGCGACCCGTACTGGGAGGGCCGCGCACGGCCGCTGTGACCGCCCGGCCGCCCGGCGCCCGGACGGCCGGACGGCCGTGTCCGCCGGGGCGCCGGGCGGGGCGGCGGCGCCTACTGTGGAGGCGAGGGAGGCACATCCGATGACCCGACCCGTCACCGTGGGCCTGGACGGCTCGCCGGAAAGCCACGCCGCCATGCACTGGGCGGCGGGGGAGGCGCTGCGGAGATCGGTGCCGCTGCGCCTGGTGCACGCCGGGGGACACCCGTACGGCGACGCGGTGGTGCGCGAGGCCGCACAGGAGCTCGCCGAGCGCCATCCGGAGCTGCCCGTGACGACGGACGTGGCCGACGGCCCGCCGGCGGAGCTGCTGGTCGCGGAGGCGGGCCGCAGCGAGTTGCTCGCGCTCGGCTCGCAGGGGCTGAGCGGGCTCAGCGGCTTCCTCCTCGGGTCCGTGGGGCAGGCGACGCTGGCCCGCGCCGAGGGCCCCGTCGTGGTCGTCCGCACCGGCCAGGACGAGGGAGCCGGGGACGACCGGCGGCCCGTGGTGCTGGGCTTCAGCCTGCGGCAGGGCGCGGACGACGTGATCGCCTTCGCGGTGGAGCACGCGCGGCGGCGCGGGGTGCAGCTGCGGGTGGTCCACGCGTGGTCGTACCCGCCGACGTACGGATACGTCCCCGCGGCCATGGACCCCACCTGCGGCGCGGAGATCTCGGCGGCGGAGCGGCACGCGGTGCAGGCCGCCCTCGCGCCGTGGCGGGAGAAGGCGCCCGGTGTGGAGATCACGGAGGAGGTCGCCGCGGGCAACGCCGCGCAGCCCCTGGTGGACGCGGCGGCCGGCGCCTCGCTGCTGGTCGTCGGACGGTGCCGGAACCGGCACGGAGGCGCGGGCCCGCACCTGGGCCCCGTGGCGGCCGCGGTGCTGCACCACGCGGCCTGCCCGGTGGCCGTCGTCCCGCACTGACGCCCGCGGGAGCGGGCCTGTTCGCGGTGGGCGGACCGGAACGGGTGACGCCCGGACGAGTGACGTCTCCGGTCGGCGGGTAGCGTCGCCCGGGTGAGCGATCTCCACACCGTGCAGGTGAACGGCATCCGGATGGCCTACCGCAGCTGGGGCGAGGCGGACGCGCCGCCGCTCGTCCTGCTCCACGGACGCGGCTTGGACGGCGCCGACTGGCAGCCGGTCGCGCCCGCGCTGGCCTCGGCCCACCGGGTGTACGCGCCCGACCTGCGCGGCCACGGCGCCAGCGACTGGCCGGGCGAGTACGCCTTCGAGGCCATGCGCGACGACGTCGTGGCCTTCCTGGACACCCTCGGCCCGGAGCGGGTGGTGCTGGCCGGGCATTCGATGGGCGCGGTCGTCGCCTACCTGGTGGCGGCGAAGGTGTCGACCCGGCTGGCGGCCCTCGTCCTGGAGGAGCCCGTGCCGCCGGACCCGGAGGTGCCGCCGCGGGCCGTGCCGTCCGGCCCCGAGGGGGACGAGACGTGCGACTGGCGGGTCATCGCGGCCGTCAACCGCTGGCGCAACGCCCCCGACCCGGGCTGGTGGGACCTGCTGGCGACGATCGACTGCCCCACCCTGGTCCTCGCCGGCGGGGCGGCCAGCCACGTCCCCCAGGACGGCATCGCGGCCGTCGCGGCCCGGGTGCCGGGGGCGCGGCTGGTGACGGTGGAGGCGGGGCACCTGGTCCACCAGGAGCGCCCGGCGGACTTCCTCGCCGGGGTCAGGGGGCTCCTTCCGGCGCCCCGCCCTTGACCGGCAGCCCGGCCCGCAGCCACGCCTGGAAACCGCCCTCCAGGTCGGTGGCCCGGGTCAGGCCGACGTCCAGCAGCGAGGCCGCCGCCAGGCTGGAGGTGTAGCCCTCGGAGCACGCCACGATCCAGCGCACGTCGGGACCGGTGGCCTCGGGGACGCGGGCGTCGCTCAGCGGGTCCAGCCGCCATTCGAGGACGTTGCGCTCGATCACCAGGGCGTCCGGGAACTCACCCTCCAGGGCCCGCTGCGCGGCCGGGCGGATGTCGACCAGCAGTGCCTCACCCGCGGCGATCTCGGCCGCCGCGTCGTCGGGCCCGACCCGGTCCAGCCGGGCCCGGGCGCGGTCGAGCATCCGGTCGATGCCGGACCTGACGGTGGCGGACGGGTTCATCGGACGGCCTCCGGAGCGGTCGTGGACGCGGACGCGGTCACGGCCAGGGCGCGTGACAGGGGGACGGCGCGGGGCACCGCGGAGGGCTCCGGCTCGTCCGTCAGCACGGTACGCGTGCGCCGCAGCGAGCGCGCGGCGTCGACCGCGTAGTACGACATCGCCGTCAGGGGCGGCGAGTAGGCGTGCACGCTCACCGCGGGCGCGGCGGAGACGTTGACGACGTCGTGGACGTGCCCGAGCGGGAAGGCCGCGCCGCCGCCCGCGGCGAGTTCACGGGTCGCGATGCTGCCGTGGCCCCGCTCGTCGTGGAGCCAGCGGTGCTCGGTGAGCGTGCCGCCGACGACGGTCAGGGCACCGAGCGAGCCCGCGTGGTCGTGCAGTTCGGTGGACGTGTCGCACGGCCACGTGATCAGCCAGACGTCCACGTAGGGGTCCTGGTGCAGCCGGGTGTACCAGCGGCGGTCGGGCAGGTGGACGGGCAGGTGCACACCGGTCTCGACGGCGGCGGCGTAGCCGCGGACGAGCGCGCGCAGTTGGGGGAGGACGAGCGGGGTGGGACCGCTCGCCCGGTGGTGCAGGGCCATGGGAGGGGCTCCAGAGCGGGAACACGACGTGCCCCGCCTGGGCGGGGGCAGGTCATGGGGTGGTCGGGGCTACGGAGGTCAGCCCCGGCGACAGCTCTGGTCGAAGTGGTGCGCACGGCGTCCCGGCCACAGGGGGCCGAGGTTCCAGATGTTCGTGCGCATGGACCCATGCAAGCACACGGACCGCCGGTCTGTCCCCTCCGGAGTCGGGTACGTCACACAGGTGACACATGGGCCGCGACGGCCCGCGCGCACTCCATGGACTCCATGCGTGTCGTGTCCACTTCGATGTCGTAGACGACTCCCCGGTGGACCGCCTCCGCCTGCGCCGCCGCCATGCCCGGTACCCGGTCGCCCCGGGCGATCTCCCGGCCCGCCGCCACCTCGGGGGCGCAGCGCACGCCGACCCACAGCACCTCCAGGCCGTCCAGGGCCCGCCGCCAGCGGTCCTGCGAGGCGGGGCCGCCGAGGAACACCTCGTCGACGACGACCCGGGCACCGGCCCGCGCCATGGCAGCGATGCCGGCCGTCCAGGCATCGTCCAGGGCCCGGAAGGCGTCGCCGACCGACACGCTCCCGTCGGCACCGAAGCCGATGCCCGCACCGGCCCCGGAGCCCCGCAGCCCGGCGGGCAGGCCGTCGACGAGCGTGTCGGTGCCGAACGTCAGCCACGGGTCCGGCAGGAGCACCGCCTGCAGGCAGCGCGCGATGCCCGACTTGCCGGAGCTTGAGCCGCCGTTGAGCACGATCACCTGGTGGGCCATCGGGCCAGGCTAGGGGCGGTGCCGGAGGGTCCGCGAGTCAATTGACCTCCGGCGAGCGGCGGGCGAAGCGCCGGAGCCTTTGTTCCTCGGCGGGCAGCAGATTGGGGTTGGCGAGGCGCGCGGCGATCGCCTCGGCCATCCTCGGCGCCGGGTCGGCGGGGGCGGCGTGGAGGAATCCGGCGACGAAGACGCGCAGGCCGACGTTCCGGACGGGGCCCAGGCCGACGCCGCGCAGGATGGCGACGGTCAGCGCGGTGTCGGCGGCGGGGTCGCCCGCCGCGGCGTTGCTCCAGTCGATCAGCACCGGGCCCTCCGGGGTGAGGATCACGTTCTCCGGGTGCAGGTCCAGGTGGAGGACGCGGTCCCGGGCGGGATCCCCGGAGGTGAAGCGGCGGCCGAGCCAGCCGGGCGCCGGGACGGCATGGAGGGACGCCTGCAGCCCGGCCAGCAACCGTCCGTGGGCGTACGCCCGCCAGGGCCTGCGGGCCAGGTCCTGGGCCATGGTGGGCCCCGTCAGGCGGTCCATGACGAGGTCGGTGCCGTCCGCGTCGTGCACCCGGGGCACCGCGAACCCCACGCCGGCGAGGTGGGCCATCAGGCGGGCCTCCTCGTGGGCCGAACCACCGTGCCGGTAGCGGCGCAGGACCCGCGTGCCGTCCAGGGCGTAGACGTCGGCGTCGCGGCCCGCGCCGATCAGCTCCACAGGGCCTTCGCCAGCTCCCCCGCCGGGGCCACGGTCCCGAAGCGCGGGAGGGCGAGCGTCACGGCGGCCTCGTGCTCCGCCGCGCTCAGCGCGGTCATCGCGTCCTCGGCGAAGTGGAGTGCGTACCCGTGGTCGGCCGCCGCGCGGGCCGTGGACTCGACGCCCATGTTCGTCGCGATGCCGGCGATCACGAGCGTGCCGACGCCGCGCTCCCGCAACTCCTCGTCCAGGCCGGTCCCGTGGAAGGCGCCCACGGTCCGCTTGACGATCACCAGGTCGCCCTCCCGCTCCAGCCCTTCGACGAGCTCGCTCCCCGGCGGCTGCTCGTCGACCCCGGGGCGCTCCACGCGCACCAGGACGACCGGCGCCCCCGCCTCCCGGAAGGCCGTCGCGAGTCCCAGCGACGCCAGCACGACCTCCTCGCCGGACCGCGGAGCCAACGGCAGCTCCACGATGCGTTCCATCAGGTCGATCAGGACAAGTGCGGTGCGTTGGGGCTCGAGACGCGTCATGGGCACACCTTAAGTACCCCCGCCGCGCGTGCGCAGGGGCTCGCGGCCATCGGGTGCCCCCGCGCTCGGCTCACCCCGGTGTTCAGCCGCCGGCAGCTCCCTGCGCGGCCGTCTCGCGGGCCCACCGGTAGTCGGCCTTGCCGCTGGGGGAGCGCTGGATGAGGGGGGTGATGACGAGGCTGCGCGGCACCTTGTAGCCGGCGAGACGGGCCCGGCAGTGGGTCTGGATCTCCTCCAGGGAGGGCGCCGGGGCGCCTTCGCGCAGTTGGACGACGGCCGAGACGTGGTGGCCCCACTTCGGGTCGGGGACACCGGCGACCAGGGCGTCGTACACGTCGGGGTGGGCCTTCAGCGCCTCCTCGACCTCTTCCGGGTAGACCTTCTCGCCGCCGGTGTTGATGCACTGCGAGCCGCGTCCGAGCACGGTGACGATGCCCTCGTCGTCGACGGTGGCCATGTCGCCGAGCAGCACCCAGCGCTCGCCGTCGCGCTCGAAGAAGGTCTGGGCGGTCTTGCCGGGGTCGTTGTAGTAGCCGAGCGGCACGTGGCCGCGCAGCGCGATGCGCCCCGGTTCACCGGGGGCCACGGGCCCCAGGGAGGCGGGGTCGACGACGGCGATGTGCGCGCTGACGCGCAGCCGGAAGCCCCTGCGCGGACCGGCGTCGTCCGTGGCGGTGCCGTTGAAGCCGGACTCGGACGAGCCGAAGTTGTTGAGGATCATGCAGTTCGGGGCGAGCGCCTGGAACTGCGCGCGCACGGTCTCGGAGAGGATCGCGCCGGAACTGGAGAGGCTGAACAGCGAGGAGACGTCGGTGTCCTTGAGCGGTCCGGCCAGGGCGTCGGCGAGGGGACGCAGCATGGCGTCGCCGACCAGCGAGACGCTGGTGACCTTCTCGCGCTCGATCGTGCGCAGCACCTCCACGGGGGCGTACTTGCTGTGGACGACGACCTTCTGGCCGTAGTGGAAGCCGATGAAGGCGGTCAGCGTGGAGGTGCCGTGCATGAGCGGCGCGGTGGGGAAGAAGACCAGGCCCTCGCCGCCGGCCGCGACCCGTTCGGCGAGTTCCTCGGGGCGGGAGACGGGGACGCCGGTGGGGGCGCCGCCGCCCATGCCGGAGAAGAAGAGGTCCTCGTGGCGCCACATGACGCCCTTGGGCATGCCGGTCGTGCCGCCGGTGTAGATGATGAAACGGTCGTCGGCGGAGCGGGCGGGGAAGTCGCGGGCGGGCGATCCGGAGGCCTCGGCGTCGGCGAAGCCGACCGGTGCGACGGCGGGTTCGGGCGCGTCCGGTGGCGCGTCGCCGACCCGTACCAGGTGGCGCAGCCGTTCGGTACGGGGCAGGGCCGCCGCGACCCGGCCGGTGAACCCGGCGTCGAAGACGAGCGCCGTGAGGTCGGCGTCGCGGTAGAGGTAGACGAGCTCGTCCGCCACGTAGCGGTAGTTGACGTTGACCGGGACGGCGCGGATCTTCATGCAGGCCAGCGCCGTCTGCAGGTACTCGACGCCGTTGAGGAGGTGCAGGCCCACGTGTTCGCCGGGGGCGACGCCGTGGTCCGCCAGGTGGTGCGCCAGGCGGTTGGCCGCCGCGTCGAGCTGCGCGTAGGTGAGCCGGCGCTCGGCCCCCGTGCCGGGGTGGTCGAGATGCACCAGCGCCTCGCGGCCGGGCACGGTGTCGGCGACCGACTCGAAGAGGTCGGCAAGGTTGTACTCCACGGCTCCTCCTCACCGGGGCCGGGGGACCGGGTGCGCGTCCGGCTCCCAGCCGGTCATCAGAGCACCCCGCAGGGGGGCTGTGAAGGGGTCCCGCGGCAAGAATCTGACTGACAGTCAGAAAAGTATTGAACTCGACCTGCGCCTACTGCAACCTGTTCTAGGTCCGGTACCAGACGCGGGAGGACGGCGATGGGCGGCACCGAACACCTCACGGTGGAGCGCGTCGGCGCGACACTCGTACTGACCCTCAACCGGCCGGAGGCGCGCAACGCGCTCTCCCTGCCCATGCTCGTGGGCCTCCACGACGGCTGGCTGGAGGCCGACCAGGACGACGCGATCCGCTCCGTGGTCCTCACCGGCGCCGGCGGAGCCTTCTGCTCCGGCATGGACCTCAAGGCGCTCGCCGCGAACGGAGGCATGGCGGGGCAGCAGTACCGGGAGCGCCTCACCGCCGACCCCGACCTGCACTGGAAGGCGATGCTGCGCCACCACCGCCCCCGCAAGCCGGTGATCGCCGCCGTCGAGGGGCCCTGCGTGGCCGGCGGCACCGAGATCCTCCAGGGCACCGACATCCGCGTCGCTGGCGAGAGCGCGGTCTTCGGCCTGTTCGAGGTGCGCCGCGGCCTCTTCCCCATCGGCGGCTCCACCGTCCGCCTCGCCCGCCAGATACCACGTACGCACGCCCTGGAGATGCTGCTCACCGGCCGCCCCTACACCGCCGCCGAGGCCGAGCGGATCGGGCTGATCGGCCACGTGGTCCCCGACGGCACCGCCCTGGACGAGGCGCTGGAGATCGCCGCACTGGTCAACGCCAACGGCCCGCTGGCCGTCGAGGCCGTCAAGGCCTCGGTCTACGAGACCGCGGAGATGACCGAGGCCGAGGGACTGAGGTCCGAACTGGAGCGCGGCGGGCCCGTCTTCGCCACCGCCGACGCCAAGGAGGGCGCCAGGGCCTTCGGCGAGAAGCGCCCGCCCGTCTACCGCCGCGCCTGACACGGGAGGTCATCACCGCCATGCCCGAACCGCTCACCGCGCCCCTCGTCGTCGAGTTCCCCTTCACCCGCTCCCTCGGCCCGGTGCAGAGCGCCTTCCTCACCGGGTTGCGCGAGCGGACCGTCCTCGGCGTGCGCACCGGGGACGGGCGGGTGCTCGTGCCGCCCGTCGAGTACGACCCGGTCACCGCCGAGGAACTGCGCGACCTCGTCGAGGTCGGCACCACCGGCACGGTCACGACCTGGGCCTGGAACCCGTCGCCGCGGCCGCAGCAGCCGCTGGCCACCCCCTTCGCCTGGGTCCTGGTCCGCCTCGACGGCGCCGACACCGCGCTGCTGCACGTCCTGGACGCACCCGGCCCGGAGGCGGTGCGCACCGGCATGCGCGTCCGCGTCCGCTGGGCCGGACGGCGCACCGGCGCCGTCACCGACATCGCGTGCTTCGAACCCGCCGCGGACGACGACGCCGCCGGGGCGACCGCGGCGACCGCGCACACCGGCGCGTTCGCCGAACCCGTCACCGGCATCACCGTGCCCGCCCGGCTGGAGTACACCTACGCCCCGGGCCGGGCCCAGAGCCGCTACCTCGCCGCCCTCGCCGGGCACCGCACCGTCGGCGAACGGTGCCCTTCCTGCCGCAAGGTCTACGTCCCGCCCCGGGGCGCGTGCCCCACCTGCGGCGTCGCCACCGACGAACAGGTCGAGGTCGGCCCGCGCGGCACGGTCACCACCTTCTGCATCGTCAACATCAAGGCCAAGGGCGTCGCCATCGAGGTGCCCTACGTCTACGCCCACATCGCCCTCGACGGCGCCGGCCTCGCCCTGCACGGCCGCATCGGCGGCATCCCGTACGACCAGGTGCGCATGGGCCTGCGCGTGGAGCCCGTCTGGACCGGCGACGGACGCTACCCCGACCACTACCGGCCCACCGGCGAGCCCGACGCCGACTACGACACCTACAAGGAGCTGCTGTGACCACGGCGACCACTGCGCAGCCGCGCCGGGACGTGGCCATCGTGGCCTTCGCCCAGACCCGGCACGTGCGCGACAGCTCGACCCTCTCCGAGGTCGAGATGCTGATGCCGGTGCTGCACGAGGTGCTGGGCCGGGTAGGCCTCACCGCGGGGGAGATCGGCTTCACCTGCTCGGGCTCCTGCGACTACCTGGCGGGGCGTGCCTTCTCCTTCACCATGGCGCTCGACGGGGTCGGGGCCTGGCCGCCGATCTCCGAGTCGCACGTGGAGACCGACGGGGCCTGGGCGCTGTACGAGGCCTGGGTCAAGCTCCTCACCGGCGAGGCCGACACCGCCCTGGTCTACTCCTACGGCAAGTCCTCGCCGGGGCGGCTGCGGGACGTGCTGACCCGCCAGCTCGACCCCTACTACCTGGCACCGCTGTGGCCCGACTCCGTCGCCCTGGCCGCGCTCCAGGCCCAGGCGCTGATCGACGCGGGCGACACGGACGAAGGCGCGCTCGCCGCCGTCGCCGGCCGCAGCCGGACCGCCGCCGGGAGCAATCCGTACGCCCAGGAGCCCGGCGACCGGCCGCAGGGCGAGTACGTGGTGCGGCCGCTGCGCCGGGGCGACTGCCCGCCGGTCGGCGACGGCGCGGCCGCGGTGGTGCTGGCCGCCGGGGACACCGCCCGGCGGCTGTGCGAGCGCCCCGCCTGGATCCGCGGCATGGACCACCGCATCGAGGCCCATGCGCTCGGCGTCCGCGACCTCACCGACTCACCCTCCGCCCGGCTGGCCGCACAACGCGCCGGGGCCTTCGACGCACCCGTCGACACCGCGGAATTACACGCCCCCTTCACCTCCCAGGAGGTCGTGCTCCGCAAGGCACTCGGCCTGGGGGACGACGTCACGGTCAACCCCTCGGGCGGCCCGCTCGCCGCGAACCCCGTGATGGCCGCCGGCCTGATCCGGCTCGGCGAGGCCGCCGCCCGCATCCACCGCGGCGAGTCCCGCCGCGTGCTCGCCCACGCCACGTCCGGGCCCTGCCTGCAGCAGAACCTGGTCGCCGTCCTGGAAGGAGAGGACCGATGAGCGCGGTGACCGGCAAGGAACCCGTCGCGGTCGTCGGCGTCGGCCAGACCCACCACACCTCGGCGCGGCACGACGTGTCCATCGCGGGACTCGTCCGCGAGGCGGCGCAGCGTGCCCTGGTGGACGCGTCGATGACCTGGGCGGACGTCGACGCGGTCGTCATCGGCAAGGCCCCGGACTTCTTCGAGGGCGTGATGATGCCCGAGCTGTACCTCGCCGACGCCCTCGGCGCGGTCGGCAAGCCCATGATGCGGGTGCACACCGCGGGCTCCGTGGGCGGCTCCACCGCGCTCGTCGCGACCAGCCTGGTCGCCGCGCGGGTGCACCGCACCGTCCTGACGCTCGCCTTCGAGAAGCAGTCCGAGTCCAACGCGATGTGGGGGCTGTCGCTGCCCGTCCCCTTCCAGCAGCCCCTGCTGGCCGGGGCGGGCGGGTTCTTCGCGCCGCACCTGCGCGCCTACATGCGGCGCACCGGCGCGCCCGACACCGTCGGCGTCCTCGTCGCGTACAAGGACCGGCGCAACGCGCTGAGGAACCCGTACGCCCATCTGCACGAACAGGACATCACCCTGGAGAAGGTGCGTTCCTCGCCCATGCTCTGGGACCCGATCCGCTACTCCGAGACGTGCCCGTCCTCCGACGGTGCCTGCGCGATGGTGCTCACCGACGGGGCCGGCGGGCGCCGCGCCCCCGGACCGGTGGCGTGGGTGCACGGCGGGGCGATGCGCAGCGAGCCCACGATGTTCGCGGGCAAGGACTTCGTCAGCCCCCGGGCCGGACGCGACTGCGCGGCCGACGTCTACCGGCAGGCGGGCATCACCGATCCGCGGCGGCAGATCGACGCCGTGGAGATGTACGTGCCCTTCTCCTGGTACGAGCCGATGTGGCTGGAGAACCTCGGCTTCGCCCAGGAGGGCGAGGGCTGGAAGCTGACCGAGTCGGGGGTGACGGAGCTCGACGGCGACCTGCCCGTCAACCCTTCGGGTGGTGTGCTGTCCACCAACCCGATCGGCGCCTCGGGGATGATCCGCTTCGCCGAGGCGGCCCTCCAGGTGCGCGGCACGGCGGGCGGCCACCAGGTGGACGGCGCACGCCTGGCGCTGGGTCACGCGTACGGCGGGGGTTCGCAGTTCTTCGCCATGTGGGTGGTCGGATCCGGGCACCCCGGAGAGTGAAGCGGGCATGAACCGGTACCGGGTCCGGGCAGGTTCTTCCATGACCTGTCCGGGCCCCGGCACGGTCGCTAGGCTGGCCCGGACGACGGAGTCGGGAGGAGAGCGGACGTGGCCGAGAGCACGATCGGATCGCCGTTGGCCAACGGGAAGAAGCCGCAGCTTGATCTGGCCAACGCAACATGGCAGTCGAGCAGCCAGGGCACAGGAGACGTCCAGATCGCCTTCGTCGAGGGCTACATCGCCATGAGGGACGGCCGGAGCCCCGAGGGGCCCTCGCTGATCTTCACCCCGGCGGAATGGCGGGCCTTCGTCCTCGGGGCCCGCGACGGCGAGTTCGACCTCACCTGACGGAAGCTCACGGGCGCGCCGGGCAGCCCGCCCCGTCCACGACGACGGGCTGCCGGCGCACCCGGCCGCGCGCGCCCCGGAGGCCTTGGTGCCGCCGGTTCCCGCGCCCGCGGTACGTCCCCGGGGAATGCACCTGACAGGCCGTCGTACCGCCACCGGTCCGGCATGTGCCGGGGGCATCACGGTGACGCGTTCCCGCACGTGGGCGCACCTGATCGAGCACGGTCGATCATTCCGCGGACGATTGTGAACAGCCGTCACCACTTCACATTTATGTACTCACGCAGGGTCCCTGGTGGCGTACGCTGAGGTGCCACCGGACAGGCGTCCGGGCATCACCGGCACGCCCCGGCGCGCGCCGGATCAGGGGCAGGGGGTGCACTATGGCGCGGCGCACACCGAAGTCCCGGCGACCGCTCCTCGAACGCGAGGCCGAGCTCGTGGCCGTCGACGAGGCGCTGGCCGAACTCACGGGCATACGGGCCGAGGGGGACCACCCCCGCGCCGGCACACGGCGCGGCGGCGTACTCGCCTTCGCGGCCCCCGCGGGCCTCGGCAAGACGACCCTGCTCGCGGAGACCCGGCGCCGGGCCTCCGCCCTCGGCTGCACCGTCCTGTACGCCCGCGGCGGCGACCAGGAACAGGGCGTCGCCTTCCACGTCGCACGCCAGCTGCTCCAGCCCCAGCTCGCCGGAGCCGGTGACGGGGTGCTCCGCACCACCCTCGGCAGCTGGTACGGCATCGTCGGCCCCGCCCTGGGGCTGTGCACCGACGGCGAGGGCGCGCCTCCGGATCCGCAGGGCCTCGCGGACGGACTCGACTGGGTCCTCACCCACATCGCCGTCCGGCGTGCCCCCGTGGTCCTCGTGCTCGACGACGCCCACTGGGCCGACCCCGAGTCCCTGGGCTGGCTGGCCGCCTTCGCGCCGCGCGCCGAGGAACTCCCCATGCTCGTCGTCGTGGCCTACCGCCCCGACGAACTCCCCGCCCACGCCGAGGCGTTCCGCGGCCTCCCCGACCGCTCCGGCACCCGCCCGCTCGGCCTGGAACCGCTCAGCGCCGCCGCCATCGGCCGGCTCATCCGCGACGCCGTGGGCGACCACGCCGACGACGCGTTCTGCCGCGAGGCCTGGGCCGTCACCGCCGGCAACCCCTTCGAGGCCGTGGAGCTCACCGCCAAGGTCCTCGACCGGGCGCTGCGCCCCGACGAGTCCAGCGCGCACCTCCTGCGCGACCTCGCCGCCGCCGCCAAGGGCAGCGGACTCATCGCCCGCCTGGAGCGCCTGGGCACCTCCACCGTCCGCATGGCGTGGGCCGCGGCCGTCCTCGGCACGTCCATCTCGCCGGCGATCGCCGCGAGCGTGGCGGGCCTGGGCGGCGAGGAGGCCGCCGACGCCGCTGACCGGCTCCGCAAGGCCCGCATCCTCACCGGCAGCGACGTCCTGGAGTTCGTCCACCCCCTCATCGCCACCGCCGTGTACCGGGCCATCCCCGACGCCGTCCGGGTCGCCCTGCACGGCCAGGCCGCCTGGTCCGTCGTGGACGCCGGGCTCGGGCCCTCCGCCGCCGCCCGCCACCTGCTGGAGACCCACCCCGAGGGCGACCCCTGGGTCGTCGGCCAGCTGCGCCAGGCCGCGCGGGACACCGCCCGGGCCGGCGCCCCCGACGCGGCCCGCCGCTACCTGGCGCGGGCCCTGCGCGAGCCGCCCCCGTTCGAGGACCGGGCGGCCGTGCTGTTCGAGCTCGGCTGCTCCTCCCTGCTCACCGAGCCGGCGACCACCGTCAACCACCTGCGCGCCGCGCTCGAGGAGCCCGTCGTCGACCCGGTGCTGCGCGACGCGATCACCTACCGGCTCTCCCAGGCGCTGGCCCACTCCGACCGGCTCGGCGAGGCCGCGGACACCGTCGGACAGGCCGCCCGGACCGCCACCAACGCGCGGGCCCGGCTGCGGATGCAGGAAGAGCAGTTCATGTGGGACGCCTTCCGCTCCGACGAACCCGACTCCCCGGCCCGCTCCCGCCGGCTGGCCCGCCTGGCCGACCGGCTGACCGGACGCGACCTGACCGAGCGCTACATCATCGGCCTGCGCGCCTGGGACGCCACCCTGCGCGGCGAGCCCGCCGAGACCGCGCTGCGGCACTCCGACCGTGCCCTGGACGGCGGACTGCCCTGGGCCAGCGAGGACTTCGGCTTCGAGGTCCCGGTCCTCGTCGCGATGACGTACATGTACGCCGACCGGCCCGGCCGCGCCGAGGAGCTCTTCGCCGCCGGCATCGGCGACTACGAGCGCCAGGGATGGCGCGGCGCCCACCTCGCCTTCGGCTACTCCCTGCTCGGGTACGTGCGTTACCGCCGCGGGCGCCTCGCCGAGGCCGAGGACTTCGCCCGCGACGGCCTGCGGCTCGCCGACCGCGTCGGCCGCGGCACCCCGGTCGTCTGGTACACCGTGGCGATCCTCGTCGAGATCCTGCTCGCCCGGGGCCGGCTCCGCGAGGCCGCGGCCCTCGCCGACGAGTACGACTTCTGCGAGCCCTTCCCGGCGGCCGTCACCTTCCCCGACGCCCAGACCGTCTACGGCGAACTGCTGCTCGCCCGGGGCATGGTCAACGAGGCCATCGCCCAGCTCGAGGCGTGCGGCCGCCGGCTCGACCCCCGGGGCATGCGCAATCCCGCCTGGTCCCCGTGGAAGCTCCACCTCGCGCTCGCCGAGGCCCGGGACACCCCGGAGCGGGCCCGTGCCACCGCCGCCGACGCCGTCGAACGTGCCCGCCAGTACGGCACCGCGTCCTCGATCGGCCAGGCGCTGCGGGTCTGCGCCGAGGTGGCCGCGGAACCCGACCGGCTCAAGCTGCTGCAGGAGGCGGTCACGCACCTGGAGCGCTCACCGGCCGGCTACGAGCTGGCCCGGGCCCTGGTCGACCACGGTGCCGCCCTGCGCCGCGAGGCCCGGCTCCATGAGGCGGCCGAGCAGCTCTACCGGGGTCTGGAGACCGCCGTCCACTGCGGTGCCGACCAACTGGCCGAGCGCGCCCGCGACGAACTCGCCGCCGCCGGACTGCGCCCGCGCAGGCTGCGTACGACGGAGACCGACGCCCTCACCGCCCAGGAACGGGCGGCCGCCTCGCGGGCCGCCCGGGATGAGGACGACGAGCAGATCGCCGCAGGTCTGGACACCGACGTGGAGGGCGTCACCCGTCTGCTCTCCGCCGTCTACCGCAAGATCGGCACCGACCGGGCGGGCCTGTCCCGGGCGCTCGCCCCGTAGCGACGCGACCCCGGGCACACGGGCGGCCCGGGGACCGTACGATGGGCGCATGTCGTTCCTCCGCCGCCGCAGCGCCGCAACGCCCACAGGGCCGGAATTCGACGTCCTGGCCATGGACCCGGGCGACTGGCCGGGCGAACTCGGCGCCGGGCTGCTGCCCGGGGAGGACGGCAGTTGCCAGGGCATCTTCCTGCGCTACGACCTCTTCGGCGGGCGCGGTCCCGCCATGCTGATCGGCAACCTCCCCGAGGGCTCGCCCGCCCGCGACCTCGAAGAGGGCCAGGTCCCCTTCGAGGTCGCCCAGCTGCTGCTGGCCCTCGGCAACGACGAGCCGGTCGAGGTCGTCGGCACCGAGGACACCCCGGTCATGCACGGTGACAACCTGCTGATCGTGCGCAAGGTGAAGCTCTCCGAGGGGCGCATCGCCTGCACGCAGTTCGACCGCAGCGACGGCGTCCTGGTCACCATCGCGACCTGGGACCGCCCGATCACCGACGACCTCTACCAGTTGCTCAAGCCCCTCCCCGCGGAGATGTTCCAGCAGGGCTGAGCGGGGCCCAGGAGGGCCGCAGGGTCACGTCCTCGGCCTTGACCCAGGCCACCCGGTGGCCGAACTGGATCTCGTAGTAGAGCTGCTCCCCCCGCACCACCACGTGCTGGGAGGCGTCGAAGGTGACCGCCCGGTAGTACTCGCCGTGCGTCGCCTGGCCCACCGCGTAGCTCTGGCCCGCGAGGAGCCGGTACGGCAGCGGGGCCTCCGGCTGCACCGGGACCCCCGCCGGGTAGGCGGACGCCTCCGGGTAGGCGCGCCCGTACACCGGGACCTCGCCGCGGCCCTTCTTCGGCGTGACCAGCAGGCCCGTGGCCGGCAGGGCGGTGCGGTGCCCCCTGGGGTCGTGGAACCAGGCCTTCTGGCCCAGGTACCAGATCGCCGTCCAGTCCCCGCGTCGCTCGGCCACCGCGAACTGCTGGCCGGTCGAGGCACGGGCGCCGGTGTCGTTCACCCCGGTCGTGGAGGGGGCCTCCCCGTGCAGACCGACGTCCTTGACGAGCGGGGCGTCCTCGCGTGGCTCGGTGTACAGCCGGACGGCCGTGGAACCGCGGGACGGGCAGGTGTCACCGGCGCTCGCGCACCCGGTGTAGACGGGCCGGTTGGAGCCGTAGTCCGGGTCGATCGTCACCAGGGCGCTGCCCGGCCCGGCGGTCTGCCGGAAGGGCGCTCCCAGGAGCTGGAAGTAGTGCGCCCAGTCCCAGTACGGGCCGGGGTCGGTGTGCATCCCCGGGATGTTCGCGGGGGTCGGTCCCGGGACGTTGTCGTGGCCCAGGACGTGCTGCCGGTCCAGCGGGATGCCGTAACGCCCGGCCAGGTAGCGGACCAGCCGGGCCGACGCCCGGTACATGGCCTCGGTGTACCAGGCGCCGGGATCGGTGAGGAAGCCCTCGTGCTCGATGCCGACGGACTTGGCGTTGACGTACCAGTTGCCCGCGTGCCAGCCGACGTCCTTGGTCCTCACGTGCTGGTCGACGTGGCCGTCCGCGGAGCGGATCGAGTAGTGCCACGCGAGGTAGTCCGGCTTCTGCACCAGCTGAAGGGTGGTGTCCCAGGTGGCCTCGGTGTCGTGGACGACGATGTAGTCGATCTTCTGGTCGTGCGGGCGGTCGGCGAGGTCGTGGTTGCCGTAGTCGCCCGTGCCGTACTCCTCGTACGGGGCCGGGAGCCATTCACACGCGATCGTGCGCGGGCACTCCGTCCCGTCGGCGGCAACCGTGCGCAGACCCAGGGAGCGGAGCTGGGCGGTCTCCGGCGTGAGCCCGGGGTGCGCGGCGAGGGTGAGGCTCTCCCCGTCGTCCGTGGTGCGCGTGACTCCCTCGCGGATGACCTGGAAGACGTCGTCGGCGAAGACCGACGCCGTGGCGGTGTCGTCGGCGCCCGAGTAGCGCGCCACCGCGCCGTACCAGCGGGCCGGGTCCGAACTCAGCGGTGCGCCCAGCGACTTCTGGGCCCGGGCCAGCAGCGCCGCGCCCCCCTCGACGTTGGCCGCCGGGTCCTCGCGCAGTTCCTCGGCGCTCAGCCCGGTCAGCCCCGCGGCGCGGTCCAGCGTGGTGAGGGTCGAGGGCAGCGCGCGGGTGTCCACGGCGGGCAGCCCCACGTCGGCGAGGGGACGGCCCGCGTCTCCGCGCGGGTCGTCACCGCCGTCTCCCCGTCGGGGCTTGTCGGTGAGCGCCGTCCGGGCGTCCGTGAGGTGCATGGGGCCGTATCCGGCGGTGACGCTGGGCAGTCCGCGGTGGGTGTCCCAGCGCGACTCCAGGTAGGCCACGCCCATCAGCACGCTCTCCGGGACGTGATGACGTTCCGCGGCGTCCTGGAAGGCCTGCCGGAGAGGTGCGTCCCGCTCCTGCGGGGTCACGCCGGCCGCGGGCAGCGGCGGCAGGGCGGAGAGCAGGGCGCCGACGGCCACGGTGACCGTTGCGGCGGTGACGACCTTGCGCGGGCGTCTCGCGTTGTGGGGGGTTCCTCGCACTGCAGCCTCCTGTGGTGACGCACGGGGCCGTTCGGCACCACAGAGGTATCCGTTGGTCGACGATCCGTCAACTAGGCGCTGTGAAAGCTGTTTACGCATGTCAGCGCCCGTGCCGGGAGCTTTCCCCACACGGGCGCCATGGCCTGCGGTGCGTCAGTGGACTGGACCACCGGCGGTGCCGTCCCGGCCGTGAGGGCGCCCGGGCGGCACCGCGACGGCACCGGAGGACCCTCCCCTGGTCCCCGGGTCCGCGACCGCGGTGCTCCGCCGTCCACCACGCACCGGTTCCTCCTCTTCCGTCCGGGACCGGCCGGAAGGTCACCTCGTGCCGACGGCGGCCCTGACGGCCCGCCGGGCGAGGCCCGCGTCGTCGTGCAGACGGCGCAGCAGCAGGCGCTGCTCCTCGCCGGCCTCGGCCGCGCCCGGACCCACCGGGACGGTGCTGCGCATCGTGCGCTGCACGGCCGTCTCGTAGGTGCGGATCTCGCGGGTGACCACCAGCATCAGGTTGACCAGGAAGGCGTCACGCGCGATCGGTCCGGCGGCCTGCGCCATCTGGCTGATCTGCCGCCGGGTGACCGGGTCGTCGCCCAGGATCATCCAGAGCACGGCCAGGTCGTAGCCGGGCAGGTACCAGCCGGCGTGCTCCCAGTCGACCAGCACCGGGCCGGCCGGGGAGAGCAGGATGTTGGAGAGCAGGGCGTCGCCGTGGTTGAACTGGCCCTGGGCGTGCGCCAGTCCGTGCAGCAGCTTCTGCAGGTCTCCCATGTCCCGGTCGGTGAGCAGTCCCAGCTCGTGGTAACGGGACAGCCGTGCCGCGTAGTCGACGGGGGCGTCGAAGATCCCGGCCGGCGGACGCCACATGTTGACCCGGGAGATCGCGCTGAGCGCCATCCGCACGTCGGCCCGCGGCGGAGCCTCCGATGGGTGCCGCTGCAGGGCCGCGACCCGTCCGGGCATGCGCTCCAGCACGAGCGTGCAGCTCTCGGGGTCGGCGGCGATCAGCCGCGGCGCCCTGACCGGAGGCCGGTGCCGTACGAAGGCCCGGTACGCGCCGATCTCGTGCCGGTACCGCTCCACCCAGGCGGGGGAGTGGTCCAGCAGGCACTTGGCGACCGCGGGGGCACGGCCGGAGGTGCCGACCAGCAGCACCGAGCGGCCGCTGCGCCGCAGCATCTGGACTGGCGTGAACTCGGGGCAGATGCGCTGCACCGAGGCGATGGCCGAGCGCAACTGCGCGCCCTGGGGACCGGTCAAGTCGAGCCTCCCGCTGAGCGGGTGGGAGGTTCCCGGCGCGCCCCTGCGCGGAGCGGGCAGCACCGGACGAGGCCGTAGGGCGGTCCCTGTCCCGGTGAAGCCCGGGAGCTGGGTCGGCCGGGGCGGTGCGGACACGGAGGACGATGCTGAATACATATGGGGAGACAGATCCCTTCGTGTGCCAACGAGCTCTTGACGAGGTGGCGGGGCCGGCGCGTGGACGGATCCGGAGCCGGAGTCGGCGTCCGGTCCTGCACCCTGGGGAATGCGGGTCCGGGCCGGCGGTCCGAACTGTCCACGCGCCGTACGCCCCTCGCGTACCAGTACGCACATGCCTCTCGAGTTGTTCAACGCTGATCGGCGTTTTTCGAAAGTTGTTCATATGCGACCGTTCGCGAGCCGGCGGTTGCCGGGCCGGGTGGCGCGTTCCTACCTGACCACCGCATGCGGGTGGCAGACCATCTGGCGCACCCTGGCGAACCATGGCGAATGCTCGCGGCGGCGCTGACCGGCCGTTAGTGTCAACAGTGCCGAGGAACCTGGGGGCTTGGATGGACAAGGAAGCCAACTCACGGCTAGCGGACCTGTTCGCACTCACCGGATGGTCCAAGGGAGAGCTCGCGAGACTCGTCAACCGGCAGGCGGCGGCCATGGGCCACCCGCAGCTGGCGACGGACACCTCGCGGGTGCGCCGCTGGATCGAGACCGGGGAATCCCCCCGCGAACCCGTCCCCACCGTGCTGGCCGCCCTGTTCACCGAGCGTCTCGGCCGTGTCGTAACCATCGAGGATCTCGGGTTCGGCCGGCATCGGCGTACGGGAAGGAAGCAGTCCGTCAGCGCCGACGGACTGCCCTGGCCACCGGAGCGAACAGCCGCGGTCCTCACCGAATTCACGGGAATGGACCTCATGCTCAACCGACGCGGTCTGGTGGGCGCGGGAGCCGCGCTTGCCGCGGGTTCCGCACTCAGCAGCGCCATGTACGACTGGCTGCGCACCGATCCGGCGCTCGCGGCCGACGCCCCCACCACCCACGACCCCTTCGACGCCGACGCCGTCTCCTACGACCGCTACGAGGCGGCCCCGGTCGGCTCCCATGAGATCGAGGCGCTGGAGCGCTCGGTCGAGGTGTTCCGCGCCTGGGACGCCTCCCGCGGCGGCGGACTGCAGCGCAAGGCGGTCGTCGGACAGCTCAACGAGGTGGGCGGCATGCTCGCCTACCACCACCCCGACCACCTCAAGCGCAGGCTCTGGGGCGTGGCCGCCAACCTCGCCGTCCTGGCGGGCTGGATGTCCCACGACGTGGGCCTGGAGCCCACCGCCCAGAAGTACTTCGTCATCGCGGCGCACGCCGCACGTGAGGGCGGGGACCGGCCCAGGGCCGGCGAGGCGCTCTCCCGCGCCGCCCGGCAGATGGTCCACCTGGGACGGCCGGACGACGCACTGGACCTGATGAAACTGGCGCAGTCCGGCTCCGGGCAGGAGACCCTGCCGCGCACCCGCGCCATGCTGTGCACCATCGAGGCCTGGGCACAGGCCTCCATGGGCCACGGCCAGGCGATGCGCCGCACCCTGGGCAAGGCCGAGGACCTCTTCGCCACCGACCGCGGCGACGTCCCGCCGCCGAGCTGGATGCAGATGTTCGACGAGGCCGATCTGCACGGGATGCAGGCGCTGGCGTACCGCACCCTCGCCGAGTACGAGCCGCTGGCGGCGCGGACGGCGCAGCAGCACGCCAAGCACGCGCTGGAGCTGCGCGGCAAGGGCCGCGACCGGTCCAACATCTTCGACTACATCTCGCTGGCCTCGGCCTGCTTCATCGCCGACGACCCCGAGCAGGCGGACCGCTACGCTCGACTGGCGCTGCTGACCATAAGGCAGAACTCGTCGCTGCGGACCTGGGACCGGCTGCGGGAGATGTACCGGCTGACGGCCCGCTACTCCGACTTCACCAGGATCCAGGACCTGCGTGAGGAGATCGAGATCGCGCTGCCGAGCGGCCCCAAGCGCAGGGGCCCCGCGATCTGAGCGGAGACCCACGCGGAGGACGTGGACATCGATGAGCGGGACCAGCCGACTCGACGCCGAATGAGCCGGCTCTCCCGGATGCCGTCCTGATGTCGACACATCGGCATGGGAACACGTCGACCGTGGGCCGACGGGGCCGTGGACCAGTGCGCCCGTGGACCAGCGCGCCCGTGGACCTCAGTGGAACTTGGCGATGAGCACGCAGGCGTCGTCCTCGCGCTCGGGGGCGCCGAGTTCCTCCACCACGATGCGCACGCACTCCTGCGGGGTACGGGCCTGGGCGAACCTCGGGCCGAGCTCCAGCAGGCGTCGCACGGCGGCGGCCGCGTCCGAGGCCGCCATGGAACCGGAGCGGCGCGGCAGCAGGCCGTCGGTGTGCAGCACCAGCAGGTCGCCGGGGAGCAACCGCTCGGTGGCCTGGCCGTACTGGGCGCCCGAGGTGGCGCCCAGCAGTACGCCCTCGGGTGCGTCGAGCGGACGCCCCGTCCCGTCGCGGAACAGCAGCGGGGCGGGGTGTCCGGCCTGCGCCCAGACCAAAGAGCGGTCCTCGGGGCGGTAGCGGCAGCACAGGGCGCTGCCCAGGGCGGGCTGCGCGGAGCTGTCCAGCAACTGGTTGAGCCCGCCCAGCAGCGGGGCCGGGTCCAGCCCCGTCATCGCCATGCCGCGCAGCGCGCCGAGCAGCATGGCCATGCCGGAGGTGGCGGAGACCCCGTGCCCGGTGAGGTCGCCCACGGTGAGCAGCGCGGAGCCGTCGGGCAGGTGCAACGCGTCGTACCAGTCGCCGCCGACGAGCGCGCCGGTGGAGGACGGGAGGTAGTGGGCGGCGAGGTCGACCGTGGTGGGGCCGCCGTCCTGCGGGAACCGCAGGGAGCCGCGCCACGGCGGCAGTACGGCCTCCTGCAGCTCGACCGCCAGCCGGCGCTCGGTCTGCGCGATCTGTTGCTCGCGCTGCAACGAGTCACGGGTCTCGCGCAGCGTCCGCTGGCTGCGGCGCAGTTCGCTGACGTCGCGGAGCACCGCCCACATGGAGGCGGTGGCGCCGGCGGCGTCGAGCACCGGCTCGCCCACCATGTGCACCGTACGCACGGCACCGTCCGGGCGGACGATGCGGAACTCGCAGTCGATCGGCCGGGCGTCCACCAGGCAGCCGGTCACGGCCGCGGTGAGGGTCTGCTGGTCCTCGGCGAACAGCCAGGAGGGCAGCTCGTCCAGGGTCAGCGGCCCGTCCTCGCGGGTGCGCCCGAAGATGCGGTAGAGCTCCTCCGACCACTGGACACCGTCCGTGAGCAGGTCCCACTCCGCGCTACCGGCCCGCCCCAGGGCCTGCACGGCGCCGGCGACCGGCGCGGGGACGGGGACCTCCCGGGCGGACCGGCCCGCGTAGGCGGCGCCGCCGGGCTCGGTGCCCGTCTCCCGGTCGCCGAGGGCGGGGATGCCGTCCCGCAGTTGCCCGAGGTGCGCCCCCAGGTCGTCGAGCTGGTGGACGGCGAGGTCGCACAGCGCGCGCTGCCAGCGCAGCTGCGGGTCCTCCTCGTCCTCGGCGGCGGCGTCACGGCGAACGGCGTCGACCTTGCCGCGCAGCTGGCGGGTCTGGGAGATGAGCGCGTCCACGGTGCCGGGCTCAGGCTTCGCGGTGGCGCGGTCCTCATGCAAATGGGGCGGCATGACGCTCTCCGAACATGTCTCCGAACCGGGCGCCGGCCTCAACGGGGCCGTACGGATGGGCCAGTCACGACTCTTGCACAAGGAGTGATGGCCCGTAAGGGTTTCTGCAATACCCGATCCGGTGGTGCTACCGGCATATGCCAGGAGCCTGGAGGGCCGCCACGCTCGGAGAACTCGGCGGAATGCCTCGGTCCGGGTAAGCTGCGGGACTCCGGCCGCGAGCGTGCCCGCGAGCCGCCCGGGTGCCGCGCAAAGGGTTTGAACCCGGGACGATCTGCGAAGATACCTCGCAGCCGGTAACGGGAAATCCCGTTGCCAACCAACTCCCCGCACCGGATGCTGACCTCATGTTCGACCCCGACATAGCGCCCAGCGGTACCCTTCTCGGCCTCCTCCAGAGAGGACGCGGAGACGGGACCCTGCACGCCCTCGCAGCGCAGCGAGCCGACGCGCTCGCGGCGCTGGAGCAGTGCGTCCTGCGCGACCCCCGCCACGACTGGCGCGTGGAGTCCCGCTCCCTCTATTACGCGCGCCTCTACTCGGAGCTCGAGGGCTCGCTCGACGGGATCGAACAGCACCTCTTCCACCCCGACGACATCATCAGCCCCGACGAGCACCGCTGCGGCCTGGCGCTGTCCGTCCTCGGTCACCTCGCCGGTTACGGCCGCCGGGACGCCGCCCTGCTGCTGCGCCGCTACGCCGCCACCGGCGGCAACTGGGAGTGGGCCCTGGACGAGCTCGCCGTACGTGACGAGGACGACGCGCTGCGTGCCCTCGGCCCGGCCGTGCTCGCCCGCTTCCCGCTCACCACGGAGGGTGACGCCCAGCTCGCCACCGCGCTCCGCGAGGCGTACGAGCCACGGCCCTGGCGGTTGTGGGCCGAGGATCCGGACCCCGCCGTCTCCGAACGGGTGCGCAAGGCAGCGGAACAGACCGCCTTCGACCGCTGGCAGCGCCAGATGCGGCCCACCGGGCCGACCCCGGGCTGGAGCGTGGGCGCCGTCCTCGAATGGGCCCAGGAAGGCCTGGCCGCCCACCCACCGCAGCACCGCGACGCCCCCGCCGCCCGCTGCCTCGCCGCCGTCGCCGGCCCCGAGGACCGCGAGGAGCTCGTCCGGGCGGCCCGCAGCGGTCCCGAGGCGGCCCGCGCGGCCGCACTCCGCCACCTCTCCGACCGCCAGGACCGCGAGGCCCTCGACCTCATCGAGGCCGCCGCCCTCAGCGAGTCCGAGCTCGTCGCCCGCGCCGCCGTCGAGTCCTTCGAGCGGATGCGCAGCATCGCCGCCCTCACCCGGGCCCGCGCCTGGTCACGCCGTGACGACGTGCTCGGCGCGACCGCCGCCCGCATGCTCGCCTGCCGCGGCGGCGAACAGGACGCCGACCGCGTCCTCGGCGCCCTGCGCCGCCTCGTCCAGCGCGAGGGCGCCGACGCCGAGGGCCTCGCCGTGCTCGTGGAAGGGGCCGGCCGGCTCTCCATCGAGTGCGCCGCCCCCGTCCTGCGCCACGTCTACCGCGAGACGAGCTCCTCACAGCTGCGCGGCGTCGCCGCGCACGCCCTCGCCCGCACCGACCCCTGCTTCGGCGCCGGCCTCGCCGTCGAGTGCCTGTGGGACTGCGAGGAGACCACCCGCGAACTCGCCGCCCGCACGGCCACCACCTCGGACGTCCGGGTCCTGGCCCGCCTGCGCAGCCTCGCCGCCGATCCCGCGGAGGAGGCCGAGGTCCAGACCGCGGTCCGCGGCCGCCTCAGCTCCGGCGACCCCGCGCGGTAGGCCCCGGCCCCCCGGCCGCGGGTGGGGCCGGACCGGATGGACGGGTGCGACCTGCCGCCGCCGAGTCCGGCCTTCGCCCACGGCATCCCGCCGCGGGCAATCCCGGAGCGGATGGGCGTGGACGGCCGTCCGGCCCTGCTCGCCCAGGACGAACTCGCCGGCGCGTTCGGCGACCTGCTGTACGCCGACGGCGGGTACGTCGACGGCGCCCGCCGCTCCGGGGAGTGGGCCCGGGCCTGGGAGCACGGCAGTTGGAGCTGCGTCGAGGGCTGGCGGCTGCTCCTCGACGTACCGGCGGGGACGCGGGCGCGCTGGTGCTGTACGCCGACGACATCAGCATCCTGCTGGGCCTCCACCCGGACCACTGCCCCGGCCGCGATCCCCAGCGGTTCACCCCCGGACCACGGCCCCCTGGGTCCGCGCGCCTGTTCCACCGCCTCGCCGAAGGACTCGGCGTCGGCATCCCACACGCCGACCCGACCGCCCGCCGGTCCCGTGCTCGTCGCCGAACCCCTGCCCGGACCGGCGAGCGGCGCCCGATGCCTCCCGGCGCGGCGTCCGGGGGAGACCGAGGGGCGCCGGCACGGCCGGAAGGCCCGATCCGGAGCCAACGCTCACGGCACGTTCCCCAAGGTGAAAGATCCACGTGACCCGGACAACGCCCGGGGAGCCGACAACGTCCGTATGCGAGTAGCCATCGTCACAGAGTCCTTCCCACCCGACGTCAACGGAGTGGCCCACTGCGCGCTGCGCACGGCCGAACATCTGGTCCGCAGGGGCCACGAGCCGCTGGTGATCGCGCCGGCCGGCCCGCAGGAGTCCGCGCCGGGGGACGAACCGTGCCCCGTCGTGCGTGTGCCGTCGCTGCCGCTGCCCGGCTACCCGCAGGTCAGGGTGGCGCTCCCCGGCCGCAGGACCGCGGCGACGATCGCCGCGCACCGCGCCGAACTCGTCCACCTGGCCAGCCCGTTCATCCTGGGGGTGCGCGGCATGGCCGCGGCCACCCGCCAGCACATCCCCGCGGTCGCCGTGTACCAGACCGACCTCGCGGGGTACGCCCGCACCTACCTGAGCCGTGGCGAGAGCACCGCGTGGCGCCGCATCCGCGCCGTGCACACGGCCGCCGACCGCACGCTCGCCCCGTCCAGCGCCTCCCAGCGCGACCTGGAGGCGCACGGCGTCCCGCGCGTGCACCTGTGGCCGCGCGGCGTGGACTCCGTGCGCTTCGACGCGGCCCACCGCGACGAGGCGCTGCGCCGTGAACTCGCCCCGAACGGTGAGGTCCTGGTGGGTTACATCGGCCGCCTCGCTCCGGAGAAGCACGTGGAGCTGCTGGCCGGCGCGGGCCGGCTGTCCGGGGTGAAGGTGGTCGTCGTCGGGGACGGCCCGAGCGCCCCCGGGCTGCGCGAGGCGCTGCCGGACGCGGTGTTCCTCGGCCGCCGCACCGGCCACGACCTGGCGCGGATCTACGCCTCCCTCGACGTCTTCGTCCACACCGGGCCGTTCGAGACGTTCTGCCAGACCGTCCAGGAGGCGATGGCCAGCGGGCTGCCCGTGGTCGCCCCCGCCGCCGGCGGTCCGCTCGACCTCGTCGACCACGGCCGCACCGGGCTGCTCGTGCCGCCCGGCGACGTGGACGCCGTCACCGGCGCCGTACGGCTGCTGGCCAGTGCCCCGGCCATGCGCGACCAATTCGGCGCCGAGGGGCGCGCCGACGTGGCCGCGCGCACCTGGGAGGCCGTCGGGGACCTGCTCCTGGAGCACTACGCGCAGGTGCTCGACGCCCGCACGGCGGTGGCGGCATGACCGGCCCGCTGCGCATCGTCAGGCTGGCGAACTTCGTCACGCCCACCTCCGGTGGCCTGCGCACCGCGCTGCGCCACCTCGGCGAGGGCTACCTCGCGGCCGGCCACGACCCGGTCCTGGTCGTCCCCGGCCCGGCCGCCAAGGACGAGACCACCTCCCAGGGCCGGGTCATCACCCTTCCCGGCCCCCTGGTCGCCGGTACCGGCGGCTACCGCGTCCTGACCGGCCGGGCCCGGCTGGAGGCGGTGCTGGACGGCCTCCGCCCCGACCGGCTGGAGGTCTCCGACCGCACGACGCTGCGCTGGACCGGGGAGTGGGCGCGCCGCCGCCGGGTGCCGTCCGTCATGGTGTCCCACGAGAGCGTCGACGGGGTGCTGCGCACCTGGGGTGTGCCCAGCGGCCTCGCCCAGGGCGCCGCCGACCGGCTCAACCGCCGCAGCGCGCACGTGTACTCGCGCATCGTCTGCACGACGGCCTGGGCGGCGGCGGAGTTCGAGCGGATCGGGGCCCGCAACGTCGTACGGGCGCCGCTCGGCGTCGACCTGGAGGCATGCCACCC
Organism: Streptomyces sp. NPDC001902; assembly: GCF_042891295.1. Classification (NCBI taxonomy): domain Bacteria; kingdom Bacillati; phylum Actinomycetota; class Actinomycetes; order Kitasatosporales; family Streptomycetaceae; genus Streptomyces; species Streptomyces sp. NPDC001902. The sequence goes on from NZ_JBIATA010000019.1 coordinate 139,872, forward strand.
GGCGCACCACGACCCGGAGTTGCGCGCCCGGTACGCCGGCAACGCCGAGGTGCTGCTGGTGATGTGCTCCCGCCTGTCGCCCGAGAAGCGGCCGGGACGCGCCCTGGAGGCCCTCGCCCACATGCGTCGCCAGGGCGTGGACGCCGTCCTCGTCGTCGCGGGGGACGGGCCGATGCGCGCCCGCCTGGAGGCCCGGGCCCGGGAGGCCCGGCTGCCGGTCACCTTCGTCGGGCACGTCCCCGTCCGCCGCGCCCTGTCCGCCCTCCAGGCCACCGCCGACGTGGTCCTGGCCCCGGGCCCGGTGGAGACGTTCGGCCTGTCCGCCCTGGAGGCCCTCGCCTGCGGTACCCCGGTGGTCGCCAGCGCGCTGTCCGCGCTGCCCGACATCCTCGGCCCGGCCGGTGCCGCCGCCACCGACGACGGCCCGGCCTTCGCCGACGCCGTCGGCCACCTGCTGGCCCGCCCGGAGCCCATGCGCCGCGCCATCGCCCGCGCCCAGGCCGAGCGCTACGGCTGGCCGACCGCCGTGAACGCCTTCCTCGCCGCCCACGACGCCGCGCCCCGGCTCGCCGTCCCGGAGGTCACGCCATGACGACGGGCACGCAGACGCCCACCGTCCCCGGACGTGCCAGACCCGCGGCCCACGCGCCCACCGTCGCGGCTCCCGTCCAGGCCCAGGTCACCGCCCGGATGCCCGCCCCTGTTCCCGTCCCCGCCCCGGCCACCGCCCTGGCGTCGGTCCAGGCCACCACCATGTCCGCCGGCACGAAGGAGATACGTTTCGCCGCCCTCGGCGACTCGCTCACCGAGGGCCTCGGCGACCCCGTCGCCGGCGGATGGCGCGGCTGGGCGCCGCTCCTGGCGCACGGGCTGTCCGCCGAACCCTCGGCCGTGCGCCTGCTCAACTGCTCCCGCAGCGGCGCCCTCACCAAGGACGTCGTCGAGGAGCAGCTGCCGCGCGCCCTGGACCACCGGCCGCACCTGGCCTCCGTGGTGATCGGCGCCAATGACACGCTCCGCGGCAGCTTCGACATCGAGACCGTCGCCCGCCGCCTGGACACCGTCCTGGCCCAACTGCGCGCCCAAGGCGCCGAGGTGCTCACCGCCTGCCTGCCCGACCCCGGCCGCATGCTGGGGCTGCCGTGGCCGCTCGCCCGCCCGCTGGGCCGCCGGATGGCCGCGCTGAACCAGGTCGTGCACGTGCTGTCCGAGCGGTACGAGGCCGTGCACCTGCACGCCGCCCGCCATGCGTGGGCGGCCGACCGCGCCTCGTGGAGCGCGGACCGGCTGCACCCCAGCGAACTCGGCCACCGGCTGCTGGCCCGGGGGTTCCACGACCTCCTGGTCTCGCGCGGCCTGTCGGACGGCGAACCGCCGTCCACGACCCCCGGCGGCCCGGGACCGGGCGCCGCGGCGAGCGTCTGGTGGATGGCGACCAAGGGCACCCGCTGGGTCGCCGACCGCTGCACCGATCTGCTGCCCGATCTGCTGCGGCTCGCCGGCCGGGAGGCCCGGCACCGGCTGGCCGGCACCGACGGGCTGCTGGACCTGCGCTCCCGCGACGCCACCGCCGGTGCGCTGGCCCGCCTGGAAGGGACGTCCCTGGGACAATGAGGGGGTGACCGGACGCTGGGAGTTCTGGATCGACCGGGGCGGCACCTTCACCGACGTCGTCGCCAGACGGCCGGACGGCGGCCTGGAGACGTGCAAGCTGCTCTCCCACGACCCCGGGCGCTACCGGGACCCCCCCGTCGAGGGCATCCGGCGCATGCTGGGCCTGGACCCGGGCGAACCCGTGCCCGCCGACCGGATCTCCGCCGTCAAGATGGGCACCACGGTCGCCACCAACGCCCTCCTGGAACGCAAGGGGGAGCCGACCGTCCTCGTCGTCACCGAGGGCTTCCGTGACGCGCTGCGCATCGCGTACCAGAACCGGCCGCGGCTCTTCGACCGCCGGATCGTCCTCCCCGAGGCGCTCTACGAACGCGTCATCGAGGTCCCCGAACGCATCGGCGCGCACGGCGAGGTCGTCCGCCCCCTCGACCCGGCCGCCACCGCAGCTGCCCTGCGTCAGGCGCGCCGGGACGGCCTGACGAGCGTCGCCGTCGTCCTGCTGCACGGCTACCGCCATCCCGCCCACGAGCAGGCCGTCGCGCGGGCGGCCCGCGAGGCCGGGTTCGACCAGATCAGCTGCTCCCACGAGGTCAGCCCGCTGATCAAGCTGGTCCCGCGCGGCGACACCACCGTGGTGGACGCCTACCTGTCGCCGATCCTGCGCCGTTACGTGGACGAGGTGGCCGCCGAACTGCGCGGCGTCCGGCTGATGTTCATGCAATCCAACGGCGGGCTCCGCGAGGCCGGCCACTTCCGCGGCAAGGACGCCGTGCTGTCCGGCCCGGCCGGGGGAGTGGTCGGCATGGCCCGTACATCCCGGCAGGCCGGGTTCGACCGGGTCGTCGGCTTCGACATGGGCGGAACCTCCACCGACGTCTCCCACTGGGCGGGCGAGCTGGAACGCGTCCTCGGCACCCAGGTGGCGGGCGTACGGATGCGGGCGCCCATGATGGACATCCACACGGTGGCGGCGGGCGGCGGCTCCGTCCTCCACTTCGACGGGCAGCGCTACCGCGTCGGCCCCGACTCCGCAGGTGCCGACCCGGGCCCCGCCTGCTACCGCCGCGGCGGCCCGCTGACCGTGACCGACGCCAATGTGATGCTCGGCCGTGTCCAGGCGGCGCACTTCCCGGCCGTGTTCGGCCCGGACGGCGACCAGCCGCTGGACACCGAGGCCGTCCGCGCGGGCTTCGCGCGGCTCGCCGAGGAGTCCGGGGCCGCGACCGGCGACCGCCGCACCCCGGAGGAGGTCGCCGCGGGCTTCCTGGAGATCGCCGTCCTGAACATGGCCAACGCCGTCAAGAAGATCTCCGTGCAGCGCGGCCACGACATCACGCGCTACGCCCTCACCAGCTTCGGCGGAGCCGGCGGCCAGCACGCCTGCGCGGTCGCCGACGCCCTGTCCGTCGACACGGTCGTCGTGCCCCCGCTGGCCGGTGTGCTGTCCGCGTACGGGATCGGCCTGGCCGACGCCACCGCCATGCGCGAGCGCTCCGTGGAGACCGGACTCGGCGAGGACGGGCTGCCCGCGCTGCGCAAGGCCCGCGACGAGCTCGACGGCCTGGCCCGCGCGCAACTGCGCGAGGACGGGGTGCCCGACGACACCGTCGAGACCGTCACCCGCGTCCACGTCCGCTACGCGGGCACCGACGCGGCGCTCCCGGTGCCGATGGGCACGGTCGACGCCATGCGCGAGGCGTTCACCGCCGACCACCGCGCCCGGTACGCCTTCACCATGGACAAGCCCCTGGTCGTCGAGGCGGTCTCGGTCGAGGCCGTCGGCTCCGCGGGCCCGCCCGGACGGCACCACGTGGAGCCGCCGGCCCGCGAGGGCCCCCTGCGACCGGCCGCCGAGGTGTCGCTGTACACGGAGGGCCGGCGGCAGGGCAGCCCCTTGTTCCGCCGGGACGCAATGCGCCCGGGCGACACCGTGGACGGGCCCGCCGTGATCGCCGAGGCCGACGCGACGACCGTCGTCGACCCCGGCTGGCGGGCCGCGGTGGGCGAGCACGGCCACCTCCTGCTGACCCGGGTGCGGCCGCGGCACGGCCGGGTGGCGGTCGGCACCGAGGTCGACCCGGTGATGCTGGAGATCTTCAACAACCTCTTCATGTCGATCGCCGAGCAGATGGGGGTGCGCCTGGAGAACACCGCCCACTCCGTCAACATCAAGGAACGCCTGGACTTCTCCTGCGCCCTGTTCGACCCCGAGGGCAACCTGATCGCCAACGCCCCCCACATCCCGGTCCACCTCGGCTCCATGGGCGAGTCCATCAAGGAGGTGCTGCGCCGGAACGAGGGCACCATGCGCCCGGGCGACGCCTACGCCGTCAACGACCCGTACCACGGGGGCACCCACCTGCCCGACGTCACCGTCGTCACCCCCGTCTTCGACGACGAGGGCCGGTCCCCGCTCTTCCTCGTCGCCTCACGCGGCCACCACGCCGAGATCGGCGGCCTCACCCCCGGCTCCATGCCCGCCTTCAGCCGCACCGTGCACGAGGAGGGCGTCCTCTTCGACAACTGGCTCCTGGTGCGCGACGGCCGCCTGCGCGAGGAGGAGACCCGCGCCCTGCTGGCGGACGCCCCGTACCCCTCGCGCGACCCGGACACCAACATCGCCGACCTGCGCGCCCAGATCGCCGCGAACGAGAAGGGCATCGCCGAGTTGCGGCGCATGACCGCGCAGTTCGGCCTCGACGTCGTGCACGCCTACATGCGGCACGTGCAGAACAACGCCGAGGAGTCCGTGCGGCGCATCGTCGCCGGCCTGGACGACGGCGACTGCGCGTACGAGACCGACAACGGCGCGGTCGTCCGCGTCGCCGTGCGCGTCGACCGCGCGGCCCGCTCCGCCGTCCTGGACTTCACCGGCACCTCGCCGCAGCAGGAGGGCAACTTCAACGCGCCGCGGTCCGTGGTCATGGCCGCCGTGCTCTACGTCTTCCGCACCCTCGTCGCCGACGACATCCCGCTCAACAGCGGCTGCCTGAAGCCGCTGGACGTCCGCGTCCCCGACGGCTCGATGCTGGCCCCGGAATACCCCGCGGCCACCGTCGCCGGCAACGTGGAGACCTCCCAGGCCGTCACGGGGGCCCTGTACGCCGCGCTCGGCGTGCAGGCCGAGGGCTCCGGCACGATGAACAACGTCACCTTCGGCAACGACCGGGTGCAGTACTACGAGACCGTCGCCAGCGGTTCCGGGGCGGGCGAGGGCTTCGACGGCGCCGACGCCGTACAGACCCACATGACCAACTCCCGGCTCACCGACCCCGAGATCCTCGAGTGGCGCTACCCCGTCCGCGTCGAGGGCTTCGCCCTGCGCGACGGCAGCGGTGGCGACGGCCGGTGGCACGGGGGCCGCGGGGCCGTCCGCCGCATCCGCTTCCTGGAACCCATGACGGTCGCCCTGCTCTCCGGCCACCGGCGGGTCGCCCCGTACGGCCTGGCCGGCGGCGGGCCCGGCGCCCTGGGCGAGAACCGGATCGAGCGCGCCGACGGCTCCGTCACCCCGCTCGGCGGCGTCGACTCCGCCGACGTCGGGCCCGGTGACGTCCTGGTCGTCGCGACGCCCGGCGGGGGCGGCTACGGGGCCGCAGGCGGCTGAGGGGGCCCGGGCGCGGGGCCGCCCGGACCGTGCCGTTTGGGATGATGTCGGTCCGAGCGCCTAGTCTGTGCGTCGTGACCACGACCGTTCCGCACCAGCTCAGCGGCGGTGTCCGGCCCGCGCCGGGGCCGGCCGCGGACGAGGGCCTGGCCCGCCGGCTCAAGGCCCTGGCCTGCACCGCGCCGCTGCACGACCTCGACGTGCGCAAGGCCAACCTCGCGGGCGAGTACTCGGTGTACGCGATGGCGGAGGTGGCCCTGGCCGCCATCGACCTGGTCACGCTCAACATGGACTTCGACACCGGTGCCGACCACGACCAGATAATCTCCCGTCTGCTGCCGCGCATCGCCGCCCAGGCCCCCGGCCGTCCCGCCGCCGAGCACGAGCGGGTGGGCCGCTGGGTCCTGGAGAACCTGATCAACGTCGGCAGCGTCGACCGCGGCTTCCGCGCCGTCTACGGCACCTTCGGCCCCGACGGGGCGTACGTCCGCCGTGACTACGACTTCAAGTTGATCGAGGAGGTACCGGGCCGCGACGGCACCGTCTACCTGCGCACCACCGACGAGGCCGTCAACGTGCTCGTCGGTGCCCTCGACACCGACGTGACCAGCGCCCAGATCGCCGCCGAGGTCAAGCTCGAGGTGCTGATCAACCGGGGCCGCCTCGCCGACGCCCAGCTCGCCGCGGAACAGGCCCGCTACCGCACGGTGCAGTACGCCGAGACGCTGCGCCGCGCCCTGGACGCCACCCGCCGCAACGTCCGGGCGGTCGACTGGATCCGCACCGTCCCCGACATGATCGACGAGGCGCTCGACCACGTCGCCGACCGCTACCGGCACGAGAACGCCATCCTGACCAACATCCGCAAGGCCAGGGACGAGTCGGAGGACCCGGAGCACAAGCGCCGTGCCGCCGAGCTCGTCGACATCGTCAAGGACTGCATCCGCCGCCACACCCAGCTGCAGTCCCGGCTGCTGGAGGCCGGGCCGATCTTCCGCGCCGAGCAGGACCGGCAGGCCTTCGCCGCACCGCGCGGCGGCGCCCTCGTCGGCATGCTCGACCTGTACGGGCAGCTGGTCGCGCCGGTCCTGCCGCTCCCGGTGGAGCAGGCCACCCGGGTCACCGACGCCTGGTTCGCCCGCGGCACGGGCCTGCGCACCCCCGCCTCGGTACGCGTCACGGACCTCGTGGACGCCCTGCTCACCCCGCCGCTGGAGCGCGAGCACCTCGGTGCCGAGATGCCCGAGCCCGACCTCGTCGCCACGCCTGACGACAGCCGGTTCAGCGAGGAGCAGCTCGAGACCGCCCTGGAACTCCTCGACCTGCCGCACGACGCCCCCCGCCGGCTGTCCGGGCTGCTCGCCGAGGCCCGCCGCCTCGATCCCGAACTGCCCTACCTGGTGGCCCTGCTGGCGGTGCACGCCGCCAGCCCGCCGGTCGGCACCGCCTACCGCCAGGGCGAGGAGCGGCTGCTGTTCGCCGTGGACGACGGCACCGGGCTGGACGACCCCGAGTTCGGCGGCGCCGACCTGATCGTGGGCACGGCCCGGCTGGACGCCGCCGGGATGGCCGCCGAGCGGTCCGAGGTGGCGTGACGATGAGCGAACCGACCATCCGTACCGAGGAGACGACCCCGTGAGCGACCACCGCGACGGCGAGAGCACGCAGCCGCCCGCAGCGGCCCCCGGCCCGGCGGCCGTCACGCCGGGCGACGCCGCGGACGCCGCCCGTCTCGTCTCCTTCGGCCTCCAGCCGAAGCTGCTGCCCGCGCGCGACGTCGAGTACGCCGAGCTGATCCGGCGCTACCGCGAGGACCCGCTGTTCTCGCGCCTGGCCGACGCCGTGGCCGCCGGGCTCGGCCTGGTCGTGCTGGAGGTCTCGCCCCGGGCCGGCATGGCGCTGGCCGCCGACGAGGACTCGGTCTTCGCCGTCCGCATGGGCGACTACTCACGCCGCGCCGCGTCCGACGCGGGCGACCGCTTCCTGCACGGCCTCGCCCACCTCGCCACCGCCGCCATGGCCTTCCCCCGCCCGGAGGACCTCGCCGACGACGCGTACATCGGCCGGGTCACCGTCAACGGCATCGACGGCTTCCTGCGCCAGGCCTGCCGCAGGCTGGAGGAACGGGCCGAGGAGCAGGGCGAGAACACCGACCCGGCCAGCGACGCCCCCGGCCTGGAGGCCGCCTGGCGGGTCTACGTGCGCCGCAGCTCCACCGGCGCCACCAAGGACGCCCGGCGCCTGGCGGGCTCCACCACCGGCATCGTCGGCAAGGCCGTCTCCTTCCTCGTCGACTCGGGGTTCCTGCAGCGCACGGGTGACGAGTCGGGCGGCACCTACCGCACCACCGCCCGCTACCAGCTCCAGGTGCGCGACATGGCGGGCAGCGCCGCCATGGCCGAGCTCCTCGACCTCGGGATCGTGCCCCGGGCCGGTGACTCGGCGGCCCTGATGCCGGCCGCGGACGGCGGCGACCTCGACCTCGTGACCGGAGCCGGCCTGCCCTTCCACTCCTGAAGCGGCGCCCCGCCCCCGCACCCGCCTCCCGGATCCTGCCGATCCACCCGAACCCGCCGACCACAGACCACCACGAGAGCCCCCCATGTACGAGCTGTCCCGGGTCCGCCTCTACTCCATCGGGCCCGCCGGTGCGCGCTACGCCGACACCGTGCTGGACCTGCGCGGAGTCGGCGAGCCCGTGCCGCACCCCGCCCCCGCCCAGGCGGAGTTCTTCGAGGACGAGCCGACCGGCCCGCCGCGCCGTCCGGCACCGGCGGGGGTGCTGTTCCTGGAGAACGGCGGCGGCAAGTCCGTCCTGCTCAAGCTGATCTTCTCGGTCATGCTGCCCGGTCACCGCAACACCCTGGGCGGCGCCAGCTCCGGAGTGCTCCGCAAGTTCCTGCTGGCCGACGACTGCGGCCACGTCGCCCTGGAGTGGCAGCACACGGTCACCGGCGAGCTGGTCGTCGTCGGCAAGGTCAGCGAGTGGCGCGGACGCCAGGTCTCCTCCGACCCGCGCAAGTTCGCCGAGGCCTGGTACTCCTTCCGGCCCGGTCCGGGGCTCAGCCTGGACTCGCTGCCCGTCGCCGAGTCCACCGCGGTGCGGACGCCCGTCGAGGGCGCCTCGGGTGCCCGCGGGCGCCGTCGCACCATGAAGGGCTTCCGTGACGCCGTGACCGACGCCGCACGCTACTACCCGCACCTGGAAGTGGTGTGGGAGGAGATCCACGACCGGTGGAACGAGCACCTGGGCGAGCTCGGTCTGGACCCCGAACTCTTCCGCTACCAGCGGGAGATGAACGCCGACGAGGGCGAGGCGGCCGGCCTGTTCGCGGTGAAGAAGGACTCCGACTTCACCGACCTCCTGCTGCGCGCGGTCACCGACACCCGGGACACCGACGGCCTCGCCGACCTCGTGCACGGCTTCGCGGGAAAGCTGGGCCGCCGGGCCGAACTCACCGCGGAACGCGACTTCACGGCGGGCTCCCTCGAACTGCTCGGCCGCATCGTCGACACCACCGCCGCCCGCGACCAGGCACGCGGCGTCCACGCCCAGTCCGAGCGCCGCAGCCGCGCCCTGGCCCGCAGGCTGTCCGCGCGCGCCCGCGAGGAGCGGGGCCGCGCCGCCGAGCTGGCACAGGAGACGGCCCGTGCCGCGCACACCGTCACCGACGCCGAGGCCGCCCGCGGCCGCAGCGCCCTGGTCGCCGCCGAACTCGCCTACCGGCACGCCTCGCTGGCCCTGGCGTCCGGCGAGAAGAGCGCCACCGCGCTGCGCCGCGAACTCAACGACGCCCGGACGCTGCAGTCCGCCTGGCAGGCCGCGGAGATCGTGCTGCGGCACCGGGCCGCAGCCGACCGCATGGCCCGGGTCACCACCGCCATCCGCGAGGCGGAACGGGACGCCGCGCCCGCACTCGCTGCCCGTGCGAAGGCCGCGGGCGATCTCGTCCGCGTGCTGCGGGCCGCCGCGGACACCGCCGACGAGCGGGCGGACGCGGAGGAGGAGCGGTCCGCGGGACTCCAGGCACAGTCCGAGGCGGCGCACCGCGACGCCACCGCCGCCGCGACGGAGGCGCAGCGCGCGCGCAGCGAGTCCGGGCACCTGGTGCAGCGGCTGGCGGAGGTCGAGCAGGAGACCGCCGAGGCGGTCCGGACGGGCTGGCTGGACGACTCCGCCCCCGACGCCGACCCGGCCCGCGCCGCCCTGGAGGCCTCGGACGCGGAGAAGGCCGCCGCGACCGCCGCGGAGGCCGCCCGTGACGCCGCCCGCCGGGCCGGTGACCGGGCCCGCGAGGCGGCCGCCGCCGACGCGCGCGCCGAACTGTCGGCCGCCCGCGCGGCGGACGCCCTCGCCGCGGCCGAGGCCGCCCACTCCGCCGAGTCACGCGTCGCGGACGCCCTCGCGGCCGAGCCGCGCCTGGCCGAACTGCTCAGCCTGCCGCCCGCGGGGGCCCCCGGCACCGTCCCGGCGGCCGGCACCGCGGGGGACACCGCCGCGGACCGCGGCCCCGCCGCCATCCCCGCGCAGACCTCCGCGGCCCGGCGCACTGCGGCCGGGGCCGGACGGCGTCCCGCCGAGCAGGGCCCGCTGACCGCGGCCGAACTCGACACCTTCGCGGAGCCGCTGCAGGAGATGCTGGACGGCGCGGTGGCCTCCGCCGAGCGGCAGTTGTTCGACCTGCGCACCGCCGCCGCCGACGACGCCCGCATCCTGGCCGCGCTCGGCGACGGCGGGCTGCTGCCGCCGGGCCCCGACGTCCTCGCCACCGTCGAGCACCTGGGCGAGCACGGCATCCCCGCGCTCCCCGGCTGGCGGTACCTGGCCCAGGCCGTCGACCCGGCCGACCACGCCGCCGTGCTCGCCGCACGCCCGGAACTGGTGGACGGCGTGGTCGTCACCGACCCCCAGAGCTACCTGCGGGCCCGCGAGGTGCTGGCGCAGGCGGCCCTGCTGCCGCGGTCGACCGTCACGGTCGGCACGGCGGCGGCGCTGCTCGCCCCGCCGCCCCCGGCGGGCACCGAGCCCGAGCTCTTCCTCGTCCCGCCCAACCCGGCCATGCACGACGAACTGGCCGCCGACGGCGAGCGCCAGGCGCTGCGCGGCCGCGCGACCGCCCGCGAGGAGGACATCCGCGGGCTAGCCGCCCGCCTGGCCGAGGACCGCACGCTGGCCGCCCGCCTCTCCTCGTGGCGTGCGGGCTGCCCGAGCGGCCGGCTCGCCGAACTCGCCGCAGCCGTGGAGACCGCCCGGGAGACCGCGGGGGCCGCCCGCGAGGAGCTCGCCGAGGCACGCTCCGTACGGGTGGAGGCCGACGAGGCCGCAGCCGAGGCGACCGCCCTGCGCGACGAGCGCCAGGAGGTGGCGCAGCAGGCCCGGCGGGCCGCCGACGCGCTCGCCGGTCTCGCCTTCCGGCTGCGGGAGCGGGCCAACTGGCAGCGCAGGACGCGCGAGCTGGCCGAGGACGCCGTCGAGGCCGAGACCCGCGCCGAGGCCTGCCTGACCCTGGCGCGCGCCGCCGACGAGGACCGCCGTGCCGCCCAGCGCGCCGCGGACGACGCGCGGCGTACCGCGCGCGTGCTCCGCGCCGAGCGCTCGGAGATCACCGGCGCCCCCGACGAGGCCCTGGAGGACGAGGACGGCGCCGGGCAGCCGGCCGGCTCGCTGCCCGCCCTGCGCGAGGCCTACCGCGCGGCCTCCCAGGTGTACGAGAAGGTGGGCGTCGGCGCCGACCTGCGGGCCGAACAGGCCCGCGCCGAGAGCACCGAGCAGTCCGCGCTCGCCGAACTGGAGCGCCTCACCAACAAGGTGCGCACCCGCGCCGCGCAGCTGCTGGAGGGCCCGGACGGCGCCGACGGCCCGTCGCGGCAGGCCGCGGCCGCCCGCGCGGAACAGCTGGTGGCCACCCTGGACTCCCGCGCCGCCGCCGCGAGCGAGCAGCTCGGACGGCTGCGCGGCGAGGCCGAGCGGCACGCCCCGGCGGACGGCGGGACGCACACCGAGCTCCCCGGGGAACTGCTGCCCCGCGACGCCGAGCACGCCCAGGAGCTGCTGCGCGGTGCCAACGGCGAACTGGCCACCCGCACCGATGCGCTGGCCCACGCCCGGGACGGCCACGGCGACCTGGTGCGCGCGCACCGCGCCGCCGAGGACGCCGCGAGCGGCTTCGACGAACTCGCCGCACTGCTGCGGGACCTGCTCCGCGACGGCGACCGGCAGTCCGAGGACGGCGAGGAGGAGCCGGAGCCCTACTCCGGCTCCCTGGAGGAGGCCAGGACCGCCGTCGCCGAGACCCGCCGGGGCCTGCGCGGCTGTGCCGCCGACCTGTCGGCGGCCGAGTCGCAGTTGCGCGAGGCCTGCGACGTCCTCGTACGGCACGCCAACGCCGCCCGCTACGAGCAGGTGCGCACCCCGGCCCGCCAGCAGATCCGCGAACTGCCCGCGTCCGCACTCCCCGAGCACGCGGCGGCCTGGCACGCCGCCTTCGAGCCGCGGCTGCGCGTCCTGACCGACGAGCTGGAACAGCTGGAGCGCAACCGCGACAGCATCGTGGACCGGCTGCGCGGGATGGTGGAGTCCTCGCTGACCACCTTGCGGTCGGCGCAGCGGCTGTCCCGCCTGCCGGAGGGGCTGGGGGAGTGGTCGGGGCAGGAGTTCCTGCGGATCCGCTTCGACGACCCGGACCACGCGGCGCTCGACGAGCGGCTCGGCGCCGTGATCGACGAGGCGACCCGGGCAGCGGTCCGCAAGAACTCCGACCTGCGCCGGGACGGCATGTCGCTACTGCTGCGCGGGGTCGCGGCCGCCCTCGAACCCAGGGGGGTGGCCGTCGAGATCCTCAAGCCGGACGCCGTGCTGCGCGCCGAGCGCGTCCCCGTCGGGCAGATGGGGGACGTCTTCTCCGGCGGCCAGCTGCTCACGGCGGCCATCGCCCTGTACTGCACGATGGCCGCGCTGCGCAGCAACGACCGCGGCAGGGACCGGCACCGGCACGCGGGCACGCTCTTCCTCGACAACCCGATCGGCCGCGCCAACGCCACCTATCTGCTGGAGCTGCAGCGCGCGGTCGCCGACGCGCTGGGCGTCCAGCTGATCTACACCACGGGTCTGTTCGACACCACGGCGCTCGCCGAGTTCCCGCTGGTCGTACGGCTGCGCAATGACGCGGACCTGCGCGCGGGCCTGAAGTACATCAGCGTCGAGGAGCACCTGCGGCCCGGACTGCCCGCGACGGACCCGGAGTCCGAGCCGGTGCACGGCGAGATCACGGCGACGCGGATGTTCCGCCGCCCGGCGGACCAGCCGGCCCCGCAGGGCAGCTGACCTCCGGGCGGCCCGTCCCGAAGGCCGTCCGGGCCCACGGGAGGGTGCGCCTCCCTCAGGCGGTACGCGCGCCGGTACCGGGCAGCTGCCGGCGCCGTGCGGCGGCACGGGCCCCGGCCCGGGCCCGGCGCCGTTCCCGCCGGCGCTCGCGGCGCAGCCTGCGGGCCGCGCTGCTCGGGCTGGACACCACGCCGTTGCGCTGGTTCCAGACCTGGCGGGTGATCCACACGTCCAGCACCGCCCAGGTGGCGACGACGGTGGAGGCTATGGCGGTGAGCATCGCCGGCGCCGCGAGCCAGGACTCACCGGCCGCCCCCAGCATGGCGATCACCGCGGCGATCAGGGTCAGTGCGACGACGAGCACGGCCCGCACGGCCGCCCGGCGCACCGGGTCGGGCATGCGTGGCCGCCCGACGGGCTCATCGACCCACAACGGCCGCCGGGTCTTCCGCGGCGGAATGTCGCGATCCAGTGCGTCCTCGACGAGGTCGTCCATGAAATCTGCTCCCCTGCGGGATACCGGTGATGCGGTGCCGGATCCCCGATGTCCGACTCCAGAGTGGCTGCCCGGTTTCCGCCGATGAATGCCCTCCGCATTCCGGAGCGCCCCTCCCCTCCTGTCATACGACGGAAAGGCACCGCGGGTTCCCTGTGCGGTGCATTTCGGCCAGCCGCGCCGGCCGTTCATCCGTACGAATCGGGTCGTCCCGGGGCAAGAGCGGAAGCAGGGCTTTCGGATTGGTCATCCGGCAGTAGTAGGCTCGCGCCGTTTGCAGTCGGAACACGACAGCCCTTGACCGGGTTTGACGTTGGGGAGGCCATGCGCTTTCGCGGTACGACGATCCGGCGGAAGATCGTGGCACTGCTGCTCATTCCGCTGGTGTCCCTCACGGCCATCTGGGCCTTCGCCGCAACTCTGACGGGGCGTCAGGTCTGGGGCCTCTTCGGCGTCGAGCAGACCGTCAACGCACTCGGTTACCCGGTCGAGGACAGCATCCAGGCGCTCCAGCAGGAACGCCGTTCCGCCATGCTCTACTTGGCCGATCCTCGACGTTCCGACGCCCGCGGTACCCTGCTCGCCCGCGAGCGCGAGACGGACAAGGTGATCGCCCGGCTGCGCGGCAACGCGGCCTCCGGCGCCAACCGGGAGCGGCTGGCCCCCGACGCGCTGCGCCGGCTCGACCTGGTCGTCCGCGAGTTCGGCGGCCTGGAGACGCTGCGCGACAAGGTCGGCAAGGGCACCATCGGCCGCAACGACGCCTTCGCCGCGTACAGCGGCCTCTTCGACCCGGCCTATGCGTTCCTGGACTCGCTGAACCCGCTCAACAACGTCGCCATCGACAAGCAGGGCCGCGCCCTCATCCAGGTCACCCGGGCCCGCGAGGCGATCAGCCAGGAGGACGCCCTCATGGTGGCGGCCATCTCGGCGGGCCGCATGAGCGCCGCCGAGATGCGCTCCTTCACCTTCGCCGTCGCCGAGCAGCGCGCCTACTACGCCGACAACCTCCACCTGCTGACCGCCGACGAGCGCGCCCTTTACGACGCCTACTGGGCGGGGCCCTCCGGCCGCGCCCTGCGTGCCGCCGAGGACGCGGTCATCTCCGCGGGCGCGTCCGGCGCGCCCCAGGCCGCCGACCGCGCGTCCTGGCAGACCACGGCCACCACCGCGCTGACCGACCTGGACCGCCTGGGCGTCGAGGCGGGCGACCTGCACAAGAAGCGTGCCGAACCGATCGGCATGCGGCTGGTCGCCATCGCCGCGGTCGCCGGTGGCCTCGGCCTCATCGCGGTCGTCGCCTCCGTCTTCGTCTCCATACGCGTCGGCCGCAGCCTGATCCGCGACCTGTCCCGGCTCCGGAAGGAGGCCCAGGAGGTCTCGGGCGCCCGGCTGCCGCGCGTCATGCGCCGTCTCGCCGCGGGCGAGGAGGTCGACGTCGAGACCGAGGCGCCGCGGCTGGACTACCCCGACGACGAGGTCGGCCAGGTCGGCAAGGCCGTCAACACCCTGCAACGGGCGGCTGTCGAGGCCGCCGTGCGCCAGTCCGAGATGCGCCGCGGCGTCTCCGAGGTCTTCGTCAACCTCGCCCGTCGCAGCCAGGTGCTGCTGCACCGCCAGCTCACCCTGCTGGACGCCATGGAGCGGCGCACCGAGGACCCGCAGGAACTCGCCGACCTCTTCCGCCTCGACCACATGACCACCCGCATGCGCCGCCACGCCGAGGGCCTGGTGATCCTCTCCGGCGCGGTGCCGTCCCGGCAGTGGCGCAAGCCGGTGCAGCTGATGGACGTGGTGCGGGCGGCCGTCGCCGAGGTCGAGGACTACGAGAGGGTCGACGTGCGCCGGCTGCCGCGGCTCGCCGTCACCGGCCACGGCGTCGCCGACCTCACCCACCTCATCGCCGAGCTCATCGAGAACGCCACCGTGTTCTCGCCGCCGCACACCAGCGTCCAGGTGCACGGCGAGTCCGTCGCCAACGGCTTCGTCCTGGAGATCGACGACCGCGGCCTCGGGCTCACCCCCGACGCCATGCTGGAGGCGAACCTCCGCCTCGCCGAGACCCCCGAGTTCGAGCTCTCCGACACCGACCGGCTCGGGCTGTTCGTCGTCAGCCGGCTGGCCCAGCGCCAGGGCGTCCGCGTCTCGCTGCGCCAGTCCCCGTACGGCGGCACCACGGCCGTGGTGTTCGTCCCGGCGTCGCTCCTCACCGAGTCCGGCGAGGACCAGCCGGACGAGCCCCTGGACGAGACCCTCGACGGGCCCCGCGACGAGACCGCCGTTGCGGCCGTCGTGGAGGCCCGGGCGCCGGCCGAGCCGGACGAGCCCCGGGTCGCACCGATGTCGGCCGCCACCGAGCACAGCTTCCGTCAGTGGGGCCTGGTCCCGGAGCCGGACGACGAGCCGCGCGAGCACCGGCCGCACGTGCCGGAGACCGTGGGGACACCGGCGCTGACGGCCGCACCCGACGCGGTGCCGGCGGACGCGCCCACGGTCCTGCCGCGCCGCCGCCGGACCCCGGTCCTGGTCGCCGAGAACGGCCGGCCGGTCGGCGAGGCGCCGCGGCCCGCCGACCCCGCAGCGCAGGAGGAGCCCGCCGGTGCGGGACTGCCCCGCCGGGTCCGCCAGGCCAGCCTCGCCCCGCAGCTGCGCAGCGACTCCACCACCCAGACCCGTAGCGCCGCCACCGGCGGCGCGGACGACGACGGCGGGCACGAGCGCTCGCCCGAGGAGGTGCGCGACCGCATGGCCTCACTGCAGCGAGGATGGCTGCGTGGCCGCGCGGACACCGCCGACGACCTCGGCACCGACGGCACCGACGACGTCCGCCCCACCGACCGCCCGGGAACCACCCCGGCGGAGCGAGGGGGCGACAGCGCAACCAGATCCACCACGGAGGGGAACGGTCCATGACCGCACCATCGAGCCCGACCCGCGAGCTCAGCTGGCTTCTCGACGAACTCGTCGGCCGCGTGGCCAGCATCCGCAAGGCGCTGGTGCTCTCCAGCGACGGCCTGGCCACCGGCGCGTCCGAGGGCCTGACCCGTGAGGACGCCGAGCACCTCGCCGCCGTCGCCTCCGGCTTCCACAGCCTCGCCAAGGGCGTCGGCCGGCACTTCGAGGCCGGCAAGGTCCGGCAGACCCTCGTGGAGCTGGACGAGGCCTTCCTGTTCGTCACCGCCGCGGGTGACGGCAGCTGCCTGGCCGTGCTCGCCGACGCCGACTCCGACGTCGGACAGGTCGCCTACGAGATGGCGCTGCTGGTGAAGCGGGTCGGCGTGCACCTCGCGACCGCCCCGCGGACCGACGACGACGACGCGGCGCGGGCGGTGTGACGAGGACGTCATGACTTCCGAAGCGGACCGCTGGTACGACGACGACGCCGGGCCCGTGGTGCGGCCGTACGCCATGACACGCGGCCGTACCAGCCACGCCGCGGAAGCCCGGCTCGACCTGATCGCCCTGGTGGTCGCCGAGTCGCGCAGCGCGGACGACGACGCCGACGTCGACCGCACCCTGTCGCCCGAGCACCTCGACATCGTCGAACTGTGCCGGGAGCAGCCGATGTCGGTCGCCGAGCTGGCGGCCGACCTCGACCTGCCCGTGGGCGTCGTCCGGGTGCTCATCGGCGACGTCCTGGAGTCCGGGCTGGTCCACGTCAGCCGGCCCGTCCCACCGGCGGAGCTGCCCGACGCGGGGCTGCTGCGGGACGTGATCGACCGCCTGCGCGCGCTGTGACCCGCCCGGGGGCGCCGCGGCGGGGACCGTCACCCGGCGCCCGCGGCGCCCCCCGGTGCACGGCCTGAGGGTCCGCCACACGGGGTCCCGCGGCCGCCGGGTGGGCCCGCGGGCGGGTAACGGCCCGCGGACCGCTGGTAGTTGTCCGGTCGGATCGTAGTAATGTTCCACTGCCACAGCTGATCGCCCGACGCAGTCCCTAGGACCCAGGATGCCGCTGACCTGTGTAAACGGCACGACCGGAGGAGTGAGCCATGGCCTTCGGACGCTCTGAACGCCGTCCCTCCCCCGTCGAGCCCGTCACGCTGAAGATCCTGGTGGCGGGCGGCTTCGGCGTGGGCAAGACCACGCTCGTCGGCGCGGTCAGCGAGATCCGCCCGCTGCGCACCGAGGAGACGCTCAGCGAGGTGGGCCGGCCCGTCGACGACACCGCGGGCGTCGAGGCCAAGCGCACCACCACCGTGGCCATGGACTTCGGCCGGATCACCCTCCGCGACGACCTCGTGCTCTACCTGTTCGGCACGCCGGGCCAGGACCGCTTCTGGTTCCTGTGGGACGAGCTGGCGCAGGGCGCCCTGGGGGCGGTCGTCCTCGCGGACACCCGGCGCCTGGAGGACTGCTTCTCCGCGATCGACTACTTCGAGCGCCGTGGCATCCCCTTCGCCGTGGCCGTCAACGTCTTCGACGGGGCCGAGCGGCATCCTGCCGAGACGGTGCGCGACGCACTCGACCTCGACCCCGAGGTGCCGCTGGTGACGTGCGACGCGCGGGACCGCGCCTCGGCGAAGAAGGTGCTCATCACCGTGGTCGAGCACGCGGCCCAGGTGGCCGGCGACCGCCGGGCGGCCGCCGCCAACTGAGCCGCGCGCCGCGGCTGCGGGCGGGCGGGCCGTCAGCCCCCGGTCGCCGGTGCGGGGCCGTCGTCCTCGTCCTCGTCCTGCCAGCCGAAGCTCCGCTCGACCGCCTTCTTCCAGCGGCGGTACTCCTTCTCACGGGTCTTCTCGTCCATCCGCGGCTGCCACTCGGCGTCCTTCTGCCAGTGCGCCTTGAGCGTGTCCAGCCCGTCCCACACGCCGGTGGCGAGCCCCGCGGCGTAGGCCGCGCCCAGCGCCGTGGTCTCCGAGATCCGCGGCCGCACCACCGGGACGCCCAGCACGTCCGCCTGGTGCTGCATCAGCAGGTTGTTGGACGTCATGCCGCCGTCGACCTTGAGCCCGGTGATGTGCACGCCGGAGTCCTGGTACATCGCGTCGACGACCTCGCGGGTCTGCCAGCTGGTCGCCTCCAGCACCGCACGCGCCAGGTGCGCCTTGGTGACGTACCGGGTCAGGCCGGTGACCACGCCGCGCGCGTCGGAGCGCCAGTACGGGGCGAAGAGCCCGGAGAAGGCGGGGACGATGTACGCGCCCCCGTTGTCCGGCACGCTCGCCGCGAGCGCCTCGATCTCGTCCGCCGCGGTGATGATGCCGAGGCTGTCGCGGAACCACTGCACCAGGGCGCCGGTGATGGCGATCGACCCCTCCAGGCAGTAGACCGGCGCCTCCCCACCCAGCCGGTAGCCCATCGTGGTGAGCAGTCCGTTCTTCGACGGCACGGGCCGGTTCCCCGTGTTGAGCAGCAGGAAGCTGCCCGTCCCGTAGGTGTTCTTGGCGTCGCCCGTCCCGTAGCAGGCCTGGCCGAAGATCGCGGCCTGCTGGTCGCCGAGGGCCGAGGCCACGGGTACGCCGCCCAGCTGGCCGACCGCCGTGCCGTACACCTCGGAGGAGGAGCGGATCTCCGGGAGGACGGCCTCGGGGACGTTCATCGCGGCGAGGATCGCCGGGTCCCACTCCAGCGACTCCAGGTTCATCAGCATCGTGCGGCTCGCGTTGGTGACGTCCGTGACGTGGACGCCGCCCTCCGTGCCGCCCGTCAGGTTCCAGATCAGCCAGGAGTCGATGGTGCCGAAGGCGATCTCGCCGTTCTCCGCGCGGCGGCGCAGCCCCGGCACGTTGTCCAGCAGCCAGGCCGCCTTGGGACCGGAGAAGTAGCTGGCGAGCGGCAGTCCGGTGGACTCGCGGAAGCGGTCCTGGCCGTCCTGGCCGCCGAGCCGGTCGCACAGCGCGGCGGTGCGGGTGTCCTGCCACACGATCGCGTTGTGCACCGGGCGGCCGGTGGTGCGGTCCCACAGCACGGTGGTCTCGCGCTGGTTGGTGATGCCGAGCGCGCTGAGCTGGTCCGCGCGCAGCCGGGCCTTGGCGAGCGCACCGGCCACCACGGCCTGCACCTTGGACCAGATCTCGGTGGCGTCGTGCTCCACCCAGCCCGGCTTGGGGAAGATCTGGCGGTGCTCGCGCTGGTCGAGCGCCACGATCGACCCGCCGGAGTCGAAGACGATGCAGCGGCTGGAGGTCGTTCCCTGGTCGATGGCGGCCACGTATCGGGTCGCCTGGTCGGAGGTTTCGGTCATGACCGCCTCACTTGAACGCGACGTTGTAGATGAGACCGGACAGTGCACCGCCGATCAGCGGGCCGGCCACCGGGATCCAGGCGTACGCCCAGTCGGAGGTGCCCTTGAACGGGATCGGCAGGACGGAGTGGACGATGCGCGGCCCGAGGTCGCGGGCCGGGTTGATGGCGTAGCCGGTGGGACCGCCCAGGGAGAGCCCGATGCCGGTCACGAGCAGCGCCACGATCAGGGTGCCGGTACCGGTCTCGCCGAGTCCCTTGCTGAGGCCGAAGGCCAGGATCGGCAGGACGAGACCCATGGTGGCGATCGCCTC
This sequence comes from Streptomyces sp. NPDC001902, assembly GCF_042891295.1. Taxonomy (NCBI): domain Bacteria; kingdom Bacillati; phylum Actinomycetota; class Actinomycetes; order Kitasatosporales; family Streptomycetaceae; genus Streptomyces; species Streptomyces sp. NPDC001902. The sequence goes on from NZ_JBIATA010000019.1 coordinate 159,413, forward strand.
CGTCATCAGGTTCTGCCACCAGACGCGGATCTCGGGGACGGTGGAGAAGACGGCGAGCGTGGGCTGACGGGTCTCCTCGGCACGGTTCGCCGCGAACTGGCCGTAGTACACCAGCCAGCACAGGACGGCGCCCAGCATCGCGCCGATGAGCTGCCCGGCGAGGTAGACGGGCACCTGGCTCCACTTGCCCGAGCTGATGGCGACGCCGAAGGTCACGGCGGGGTTCAGCTGCCCGCCGGACAGGGGGCCTGCGGTGTACGCGCCGGCCAGGACCGCGAGGCCCCAGCCGAACGAGATGACGATCCACCCGGATGCCCGGGCCTTCGAGTGGTGGAGGAGCACCCCGGCCACCACGCCGGCGCCGAACAGGATCAGGATCGCCGTTCCGATGATCTCGCCGACAAAGACGTCTCCGTTGGAATACATGACGGCTCCTTCGTGCAGGCGCACGTGTCGGGCATGCGCCGCCAGAGAATGGCGCACGGAGACCCGGGTACGGAGGGTCCCGCCTCCCGCCCGGCCTCCGCGCCACCCGGAAGTGTTGTCGCGGGGTGATGGAGCGTCAAGGTATCGGACAGATCACCTGATTACGACCACCGACGAGCCGTGCCCGAACAGGCCTTGGTTCGCCGTCACCCCCACGCGGGCCCCGGTGACCTGCCGGGGCCCGGACCGGCCGCGCAACTGCCAGGTCAGCTCGCACACCTGCGCGAGCGCCTGGGCGGGCACGGCCTCCCCGAAGGAGGCCAGGCCGCCGCTGGGATTGACCGGAATCCGCCCCCCGAGCGACGTGGCCCCGTCGCGCAGCAGCTTCACCGCCCCGCCCGGCGGGCACAGGCCGAGGTCCTCGTACCAGTCCAGCTCCAGCGCCGTCGACAGGTCGTACACCTCCGCCAGGTCCAGGTCCTCGGGACCGATGCCGGCCTCCTCGTACGCGGCGCGGGCGACGGACGCCCGGAAACCGGTGGCCGCCTCCCGGGGCGCGACGGCGAGGGAGGAGTCGGTGGCGATGTCGGGGAGGTCGGGCACCGTGCGCGGATAGACCGGGGTGACGGTGGAGACCGCGCGGATCCGCACCGGATCCGCCGTCGCGCGGCGCCGGGCGAAGTCCAGGCTGGACAGGACGACGGCGGCGCCCCCGTCGGAGGTGGCGCAGATGTCGAGCAGCCGCAGCGGGTCGGCCACGACGGGGGAGGCCGCCACCTCGGCGGCCGTGACCGGCGTCCGGTAGCGGGCGAGCGGGTTGGCGGCGCCGGCGGCCGCGTTCTTCACCTTGACCCGGGCGAAGTCCTCTGGAGTGTCGCCGTGCAGGGCCATGCGGCGACGCGCGTACAGCCCGAAGTAGGTGGGGTTGGTGGCCCCGAGCACGCGGAAGCGCAGCCAGTCCGGGTCGTCGGGCCGGTCGCCCCCGGCGGGCGCGAAGAAGCCCTTGGGGGCCGCGTCCGCGCCGACGACCAGGGCGGTGTCCACCAGGCCGGCGAGGATGCGGGCCCGGGCGGTGTCGAGGGCCTGGGCCCCGGAGGCGCAGGCGGCGTAGACGCTGGCCACGCGGGCGCCCTGCCAGCCCAGCGCCTGGGCGAAGGCCGCCCCGGCCACGTAGCCGGGGTAGCCGCCGCGCACCGTGTCCGCGCCGACGACCAGTCCGACGTCCCGCCAGTCCAGCCCGGCGTCGGCGAGCGCGGCGCGCGCCGCCGCGACCCCGTACCGGGTGAAGGGGCGGCCCCACTTGCCCCAGGGGTGCATGCCGACGCCGAGCACGGCCACGTCATGGCTCATCGCCCGCCTCCCACGGGGCGCCAGTGCCAGGTGGTCCAGGTGTGCTCCGCGTCCTCGTACAGCACGCCGGGCACCAGCTCGACCTCCATGCCGACGGCCAGATCGGCCACGCCCGTCCCGGGCGCGGCCTGCCCGAGCACGATCATCCGTTCCGCCGTCAGTTCCACCGCCACCAGGGCGCGGGGTTCCCAGGGGCGTGAGGGGTCGCAGGGGTACGGGGCGGGCGGGCGGTAGCGGGCGTCGGTGTACGACCAGACCCGGCCCCGCCGCGACAGCGGGACCTCCTCCAGGTCCCCTCCGGCGCCGTCGCAGGCCGGGTTGCGGCAGGCGTGGTCCTCACGGGGGAAGAACACCGCGCCGCAGCCGCGGCACCGGGTGCCGAGCAGCCGGAAGCCGTCCTCGTCCGTCGTGTCGTGTGTGAACCAGCCCGTCACCACGGGTTTCCGCGTCCGTGCCACGACCGGATCCTCCCCTGCTGAGCTGACGGTTCGTCAGAAGTGTGCCACGGGCGGGCCGCACGGCGGAACGGGGTGGACGGTGTCGGTGTCCGGTGCTAAGTTCTTCTCGAAGCGAGAAATACTCGAAGTGAGAACAACCGGTGAGAGGTGGCGCACGATGGCGGACCGGCAGGGTGAGGACGCGTTCCTCGCCTCCTATGACCCGCGAGCCTTCGAGCCCATCGCCGTGACCGTCGACGTCGTCGCCCTGACACTGCGTCAAGGGACCCTGCACGTGCTGCTGGTGCGCCGCGGCGGCCCGCCGTACGAAGGTGCCTGGGCGCTGCCCGGCGGATTCGTCCAGGCCGGACGCGAGTCCCTGGACGAGGCCGCGGCCCGTGAACTGGCCGAGGAGACCGGGCTCGACGCGGCACGCGGCCTCGGCCGCGTCCACCTCGAACAGCTCGGCTCCTACGGCCGCCCCGACCGCGACCCGCGCATGCACGTCGTCTCCGTCGCCTACCTCGCCTTCGCCCCGGACCTCCCCGAGGCACGGGCCGGCAGCGACGCGGCGGCGGCCGAGTGGGTCCCGGTCGAGGCACTCGCACCGCAGGTGAAACCGGACGCCGCCACCGCGCGTCCCAAGGAGCAGGACCGGCCGGCCGGGATCCACGGGGGTGGTTCCGGCCGCCGGTCCGGCCAGGTACAAGGCCTCGCCGCCGACCTCGCCTTCGACCACGGGACGATCCTCGCCGAAGGCCTCGACCGGGCCCGCGCCAAGATCGAGTACACCCCGCTGGCCACCGCCTTCCTCGGCGAGGAGTTCACCGTCACCGAGCTCCGCTCGGTCTACGAGGCGGTCTGGGGCCGCACCCTGCACGCAGGGAACTTCCACCGCAAGGTCCTGTCGGTGCCGGGCTTCGTCGAGTCCACCGGCACCACCGCCGGCCGCGGCGGCTCCAAGGGCGGCCCCCGGGCCCGCCTCTACCGCGCCGGCGACGCCCGCCTCCTGCACCCCGCACTGCTCCGCCCCGACCGTGAGGACAGTGTCCGATGACCGCCACGACGCGTTCCGCGTCCGCACATCGCGTCCGCACCTTCGACGACGCCCTGGCCGCCCTCGGCCGGCCCTTCCCGGCCGACGCCGGTGAGGCCGCCCGGCACCACCGCCGGCTCGCCCGGCTGCTCCACCCCGACACGGCCCCGCCCGGCCGCGCTGACGAGGCCGAGGCCGCCTTCGTCCGCCTCACCGCCCTGTGGCGGCGGCACACCGGCGACGGCCCGGCCCTCACCACCGCCCGTGGCGTGTACCCGCTGGGGCCCGTCCTGGCCGAGGGCGACCTCGCGGTGCTGCGGGCCGCCGGGCCCGGCACCGCCTTGAAGATCCCCCGGCGGCCCGCCGACAACGACCTGATGGAGCGGGAGGCCGACGCCCTCACCCGGCTGGACGGCGTCGCCGACGCCCGGCACCGCGCCTACGCACCCCGCCTGGCCGAGTCCTTCCGCCATCGCGGCCCGGACGGCACCGAACGCCGCGTCAACGCACTCCAGCGGCTGCACGGCTTCCACACCCTCGCCGAGGTCCGCGCCCTCCACCCCGGCGGCCTCGACCCTCGCGACGCCGCCTGGATGTGGCGCCGGCTGCTGGTCGCCCTCGGCTGGGCGCACCGGGCCGGCGTCGTCCACGGCGCCGTCCTGCCCGAGCACGTCCTCATCCACCCCGCACAGCACGGCCTCGTGCTGGTCGACTGGTGCTACTCCACCGAACGCGGCGCGACCGTCCCCGCCCTCGTCGAGCGCCACCGCGCCCTCTACCCGCCCGAGGTCCCCGGCCGGCGCCCCGCCACCGAGGCCACCGACATCCACCTCGCCTCGCGCTGCGTCGAGCAGCTGATGGGAGACCGCGCGCCGCGACCGCTGCGCGCCTTCCTGCGCGGCTGCACGCTCCCTGCGCAGGCCCGCCGCCCGCACGACGCGTGGCGGCTGCTCGCGGAGCTCGACGACGTCCTGGAGGGTCTCTACGGCCCGCGCACCTTCCGCCCGTTCACCATGCCGGGCGGCGGGACCCGGGACACCTGACACGCCTGACACGCCTGACACACCAAGGGGGAACCACCATGGGCAGCGGAAGCTGGTCCACCAACGTCTACGACGCCGCCGCGCGCTACCGCGCCGCCAGCGGCGCCGGCGCCTTCGCCTACAGCGACCGCGTCACCTCGTCCGCACCGCGCAGTTCCTGGACCGCGCACCCCTCGCTCGACCCGAAGGACATCGGCGTCCGCGAGAGCCGCGACTCCGACGAGCACCCCACCTCGCTCGCCATCGCCGTGCTGTTCGACGTCACCGGATCCATGCGCACCGTCCCGCAGGTCCTGCAGACCAAGCTCCCCGAGCTCTTCGGCCTGCTCCTGCGCAAGGGCTACACCGAGCACCCGCAGATCCTCTTCGGCGCGGTAGGCGACGCCACCTGCGACCGGGTCCCGCTCCAGCTGGGGCAGTTCGAGTCGGACAACCGCATGGACGACGACCTCGGCAACATCCTGCTGGAGGGCGGGGGCGGCGGCCAGATGACCGAGTCCTACGAGCTCGCCATGTATGCGATGGCCCGGCACACCTCGATCGACTGCCACGACAAGCGCGGCCGCCGCGGCTACCTCTTCCTGATCGGCGACGAGCTGCCCTACGGCAAGGTCAAGGCCCGCGAGGTGCGCGACGTCCTCGGCGACGACCTCGCCGAGGACATCCCGGTCACGCGGATCGTCGCCGAGCTGCGGCGCAAGTTCGACGTCTACTACATCCTCCCGGCGGGCTCCTCCTACGTCGGCAACACCGAGGTCCTCGGCACCTGGCGGGGGCTCCTCGGCCAGAACGTCATCGAGCTCGACGATCTCGACGCCGTCTGCGAGACCATCGCCCTCACCATCGGGCTCGGCGAGGAGGCCATCGACCTCGCCGAGGGCCTCGAAGACCTCGCCGACCTGGGCTCCGCCGCCACCGGCTCCGTCGGCAAGGCCCTCGCCGCCCTCGACCGCGACCGCGCGGCCGTCGCGGTGACGGACACGCCGCTGATCGACGTCACCGGCGACGGCGACGGCACTGCCACCGGCACCACCCGCCTGTAGGCCCCTCGCGGAGGACCCTGGAGGACCCCGTGCACACCATCGTCGTCGACCTCGGCTACGGAGACGCCGGCAAGGGCACCGTCGTGGACCGGCTCTGCGCGAGCGGGTCGGTCCGCGCGGTCGTCCGCTTCAACGGCGGAGCCCAAGCGGCGCACAACGTCGTCACCACCGACGGACGCCACCACACCTTCGCGCAGTTCGGCTCCGGCACCCTCCAGGGCGTTCCCACCCACCTGTCCCGCTTCATGCTGGTGGACCCCCTCGCGCTGGCCGCCGAGGCCGACCACCTCGCCGCCCTCGGCGTCCCCGCGCCGTACGCCCTGCTCAGCGTCGACCGCGCGGCCCGCCTCACCACCCCGTACCACGCCGCCGCCAACCGGCTGCGGGAGCAGGCCCGAGGCGCGGCCCGTCACGGTTCGTGCGGCATGGGCATCGGCGAGACCGCCGCCTACGCCCTCGCCCACCCGCAGGACGCCCCCACCGCGGGGGACTGCGCCTCACGCCCCCGTCTGCTGCGCAAGCTGCGCCTGCTGCGCGACCGCCTGGCCGACGAGTTCGGCCGCCGGCTGCCCGCCCCGCCGCCCGAGGACTGCGCCGACGCCTTCACCGCCTTCGCCCGCGCCGTCACCCTCACCGGCGACGGCCACCTCGCCCGCGTCCTGCGCGAGGGCGCGGTCGTCCTCGAGGGTGCCCAGGGCGTGCTCCTGGACGAGTGGCACGGTTTCCACCCCTACACCACCTGGTCCACGACCACGTTCGCGGGCGCCGAGGCCCTGCTGGCGGAAGCCGGTCAGGAGGCCCGCCGGCTCGGCGTCGTACGGACGTACACCACCCGCCACGGCCCCGGACCGCACGTCACCGAGGATCCCGAACTCGCCCCGCTGCTGCCCGAACCGCACAACGGCCACGGCCCCTGGCAGGGCGCCTTCCGCACCGGCCACTTCGACGCCGTCGCCCACCGCTACGCCGTCGAGGTCTGCGGCGGTGTGGACGCCCTCGCCGTCACCCACCTCGACGCGCCCCGCCGCTGCCCGCAGCTGCGGCTGGTCCGCGCGTACGACACCGGGCAGACGCGGCTGCCCACCGCCCCGGCCGGGGACCTCGGCCGTCAGGCCGCCCTCACCGAGCGGCTGCTGACGGCGCGTCCGGCACGCTGGGACGTGCCCGGCCCCGATCCGGCCGCCTGGTCGGAGGCGGTGGGGGAGGCGCTCGGCGCGCCGGTCGTCCTGGAGTCCCACGGCCCGACGGCCGCCGACAAACGGGAGGTTCAGCGCAGGATCCCGGCCTGCCGCGCGGCCGCCATCCAGGAGGGGAACTCCGAGAGGAGCCGGTCGTAGAGCTCCGCGTCCGGCACGGTGGCGATGTCGTCCACGGCGAAGAACCCGACGTTGTCCACACGCCGGCCCGGCAGGGTGTCGAAACGCTCCAGCACCCCGTAGTTGGCCCGGCCCAGGCCGACGAACTGCCAGAACACCGGCTCCTCCACCGCCTCCCGCAACTGCTGCTCGATCTGGGCGTTGCGGTAGACACCGCCGTCGGAGAAGAACAGCACGAGCGTCGGCGCCGCCGTCGGGTGCGCCCGCACGAACGCCCGGACCTCGCCGATGACCTTCTGCTCCTCGTTCTGGATGCCGACGAACCGCATGTCGACCTGGCCCGGCTGCAGTCCGTGCCGGGGCTTCTTGGGCCGGCCGAACAGGCTCAGCTCGCCCACCCGGACGTGCAGCCGCAGCCACAGCGGCAGTTCCGCGATCCGCAGGTCCGGGAGCCGCGCCGGGTGCGAGGCGAAGGTCCACGCCTGCATCTCGCCGTCGTCGTCCAGTTGCGCCGCGACCGCCGCCATGCGCTCGACCACGTCGGCGACGACCCCGCGCGCGTACAGGCCGGCCATCGAGCCCGAGGCGTCCAGCACGAGGATCACCCGTGCCACGACGCCCGCCGCGCCGTGCTTGCGCAGGCTGACGGCCACCTGCTCCTTGCGCAGGCTCAGCCGCTTGCGCATGTCGGGAGGAAGGTGCTCCTCGCCCTTGGTGAGCCGGACGGCCGGCGGCGGGGGAGCGGCCGCGGCCGGGAGGGGCGGCGGCGGGGGCACCGTCACGGGCAGCGGGGGCCGCGGGTACTGCGGCGGTGGCGGCGCGGCGGCCGGTGCGACCGGCGCCTCGGGCGTCTGCGGCGTGTCCACGGAGATGCCGAAGTCCGTGGCGAGCCCGGCCAGCCCCGAGGCGTAGCCCTGCCCGACCGCCCGGAACTTCCACACCCCGCCCCGCCGGTACAGCTCACCGCCGAGGAACGCCGTCTCGGTCGTCGCCAGCATGTCGAACCGCGCGATCTCGGCCCCGTTGCGGGCGTCGAGCAGCCGCAGCCGCAGCCCCGGGACCTGTCCGAAGGTCCCGCCGTCCGCGGAGGCGCACAGCACGATCCGCTCGACCGCCGTCTCCACGCGGGCCAGGTCCACGTCGAGCGCGTCCGAGGCCGGTCCGGGACCCGCCTGCTTACCGGCGTGCCGCACGGCGCCGGAGGCGTGCGCGGGCTGGTTGTAGAACACGAAGTCGGCGTCCGAGCGCACGCGCCCGTCGCCGCTCAGCAGTAGCGCCGAGGCGTCGACGTCGGGCACGCCGGGACCCGCGGTCCAGTCGAGCACGGCCCGCACGGCGGGCACGGGAACCGGCAGATTGGCGCCTTTTCCGAGGGATTCGGGTGTCACGGACGTCAGTGTGCCCTCTCACCCGCCACCACGGACAGGGCTCCGCACACGACACCCGTGCCCGGGCAGCCGTACGGAACCGTCCGGTCCCCCCGGACGCGGTCCGCTACAGTCCGCGCGTGACCACTCGTCAGAAGGACAGCCACTGCTCCTACTGCGGTACGGAGTTCGCCCCCGGCGCGGGCTGGCCGCGCACCTGCGCGGCCTGCGGCGGCATCACGTACCGCAATCCGCTCCCGGTCGCCGTCGCCCTGCTGCCCGTGCGCACCGCCGAGGGCACCGGTCTGCTCCTCGTGCGCCGGGCGATCGAGCCGCGGCGCGGACTGCTCGCCCTTCCCGGCGGCTTCGTGGACCTCGGCGAGACGTGGCAGGAGGCCGTCGTCCGCGAACTCGACGAGGAGACCGGCATCAAGGCGGCCGCGGGCGAGGTACGGCTCGCCGACGCCCTCAGCGGCGACACCGGGCACCTGCTGGTCTTCGGCCTCCTGCCCGAGCGTGCCGTCGAGGACCTCCCGCCCGCCGTCGTCACCGACGAGACCGACGGCCGGGAACTCCTCCTCGCCCCAGCGGAACTGGCCTTCCCGTTGCACACCGAGGCGGTGCGCAACTGGTTCGACGGCCGCTACTGAACCGCCGCCACCGAACCGCCGCCACCGAACCGCCCACCGAACGGCGGCTACTGCACCGCCGTGCCGCGCACCCGCACCCGGTACCCCACCTCGTCGTGCTCCTCACGCTCCACGACGACCTCGCCGTCCGCCACCCGCGAGCCGAAGCGCTCCACCCGCGGGTCGGCCCAGCCGTCCCCGGCGTCGGTGATCAGCATCCCGCCCCCGGTGCGCCCGGGCGCGGGCGTCCACACCTCCAGCGTCACGGTGCCGTCCTCCTCCGCCACCGGCACCACGGCACCGGCCCTGGCCAGCACCGGGATGCGCTCCGGCGGCGCGGGCAACAGCACCTGCCCGGGCCCCTGGTACGCCTCCCCGGTCGCGGTGTCGTACCACAGGCCCCGCGGCAGCCGCACCGCCCGTTCCGTCGCCCCCTGCTCCAGCACCGGCGCCACCAGCAGCGCGTCCCCCAGCAGGAAGGCGTCCCCGCAGGCACGCAGCTTGCGGTCCTCCGGATCGCCCCACCACACCGGCCGCACATAGGGTGCGCCCGAACGCCGCGCGGTGTGCGCCAGCGTGTACAGGTACGGCATCAGCCGCTCCCGCCCGCGCATGGCCGCCCCGGCCGCCTCCAGTACCTGCGGCCCGAAGCCCCACGGCTCGCGGTGACCGGCGTGGATCGCCGAGTGCGTGCGGAAGAACGGGAAGTACGCGGCCATCTGGAACCAGCGCAGGTACAGCTCCGGCGACGGGCTCCCGGTGAACCCGCCCACGTCGGGCCCCGAGTACGGCACCCCGCACAGGCCGAGCCCCAGCACCAGCGACAACGAGGAACGCAGCCCGGGCCACCCCGTCGACACGTCGCCCGACCACGTGCCGCCGTACCGCTGCATGCCCGCCCAGCCGGAGCGCGAGAACAGGAACGGCCGGGAGCCGGGGCGCAGTTCACGCAGCCCCTCGTGTCCGGCGCGCGCCATGGTCAGCCCGTACACGTTGTGCGCCTCGCGGTGGTCGCCGCCGCGGCCCTCCAGGGCGTGCCGGGCGGAGCGGGGGAGGGTGGTGTCGCCGAACGCGGCGAAGGACACCGGTTCGTTCATGTCGTGCCACACCCCGGCGAAGCCCTGGGCGAGCCGCTCCGCGTAGAGCCCGCCCCACCACTTGCGCACCCGCGGGTCGGTGAAGTCGGGGAAGACGGCGTCGCCCGGCCACACCACGCCGCGCACCGGACGCCCCTGCGCGTCGCGCACGAAGGCGTCGGCCGCCGCCCCGCTGTCGTGGACCGGGTTGCCCGGCTCCAACTTGACCGCCGGGTCCACGATCGAGACCAGGCGCACCCCGTGCCCGCGCAACTCCTCGGCGAGCGCGGGCAGGTCGGGGAAGTGCTCGCGGTCGACGGTGAAGACCCGGTGGCCGTCGTAGTGGTCGATGTCCAGGTGCAGGGCGGACAGCGGCAGTTCGCGCTCGCGGTAACCCGCCGCGACCCGCCGTACCTCCGCCGCCGTACCGAAGCCCCACCGCGCGTGCTGGTACCCCAGCGCCCAGCGCGGCGGCAGCGCGGGCCGGCCGGTCAGCGCGGTCCAGGAGGCCAGGATCCGCGCGGGAGTGCCGGGGATCACCCAGTAGCGCAGCGGGCCGCCGTCCATCCGCGTCTCACAGCCGCCGGGGCGGTCGTGGCCCGATCCCGCGCCCTCCTCGCCGTCACGCAGGGTCACCCGGCCGTCCCAGGTGTTGTCGTGGAAGACCAGATGGCTGCCCGCGTCCGCGACGACCAGCTGCAGCGGCATGGTGATGTACAGCGGATCGGTCTCCGGCTCGAAGGCGCCGCCGGGGTCGGTGTTCCACAGCCGGTACGCGCCCTCGCCCAGCCGCGGCCCCGAAGCCCGCCCGCCGAGCCCGAACACGTCCGCGTCCGCCGGCGTCTCCGAGCGCTGCACCCAGCGTGGTTCCGTGCCCTCCGCCGCGTTCACCGGGTCCCACCAGCGCGGCGGCAGGTCACGACGCAGCAGCAGACCTCCCGGCGTGCGGAACTCCACCGCGCCGTGCCGGGAGACCAGCACCGTGATGCGCTCCGACACCACCCGCCAGCCGTCCTTGTCGGGCTCGATGACCGCCCGGGTGTCGGCGTCGGGGCAGCCGCCGTCCAGCGCGTACGACGGCTCCGGCTCGGCACCGTCCCAGCCGCAGAACACCGCGCCGCCCGCCGCGACCCGCACCCGCAGGGTCGACCGGGCGAAGCGGACCACCCCTCCGCCCGGCAGCGGATCCGCGCCCTCGGCGGACCCCGGCACCCGCGCCCGCTCCGGCCCCCGCCGCGGGAGGTCCCGCGCGTCGGTGCGTTGCCGGCGCCACGCCGCGCGCACCGCCCTCAGCCCGTTCGCCGATCCGACCTGCCGTACCTGTCGCACCAGGTCCCGAGCATCCATAAGGCCCACCCTTTCACCGTTCCCGCCCGCCCCGCCGCCGGCCGGCCACCTTCCACCTGGCGGCCCGGCACATGCTTCCACCCCCGAATGTGTGGGGGGTGCCCTGGCGCCGGAGACGATCACGTGGCATCGTCCTGCCCAGCCGCGACCGGGGACATTCCGCCCGGCCGGGGTCCAGCCGCACATCACGCAGCGTCGCGTACCGTCCGGGAGCCGCCCCATGAGCACCACACCTGAGCCCACCGCCGACCCGGCGACCGAGCAGCCGCTGTGGCAGCCCGGCCCGGACCGAGTCTCCGGTGCCCAGGTGACGCGCTTCCAGGCCTGGGCCGCCGAGCACCACGGCGCGCCCGCCCCCGACGCCGCCGACCCCGTCGCCGGCTACCACGCGCTGCACGCCTGGTCGGTGCGCGAGCCCGGGGCCTTCTGGCGGTCCGTCGTCGAGTGGTTCGAGGTGCGCTTCTCCTCCCCGTACGAGACCGTCCTCGCCGACGCCGCCATGCCCGGCGCGAAGTGGTTCCCCGGGGCCACGCTCAACTACGCCGAGCACGCCCTGCGTCCCGCCGGCGACGCCGCCCGGGCCGGTGAGCCCGCCCTGCTCCACCTCGACGAGCGGCACGAGATCGGCTCCACCAGCTGGGCCGAGCTGCGCCGCCAGGTCGCCTCCCTCGCCCACGAGCTGCGCGCCCTCGGCGTCCGCCCCGGCGACCGGGTCAGCGGCTACCTGCCCAACGTCCCCCAGGCCGTCGTCGCCCTGCTCGCCACCGCCGCCGTCGGCGGCGTGTGGACCTCCTGCGCCCCGGACTTCGGCGCCCGCAGCGTGCTGGACCGCTTCCAGCAGGTCGAGCCCGTCGTCCTGTTCACCGTCGACGGCTACCGCTACGGCGGCAAGGAACACGACCGCACCGGCGTCGTCGCCGAGCTGCGCGCCGAGCTGCCCTCGCTGCGCGCCGTCGTGCACATCCCGCTGCTGGGCACGCCCACCCCGGAGGGCGCCCTGGAGTGGGAGTCCCTGGTCTCCGGCGACCCCGAGCCGGCGTACGAGCAGGTCCCCTTCGACCACCCGCTGTGGGTGCTCTACTCCTCCGGCACCACCGGCCTGCCCAAGGCCATCGTCCAGTCCCAGGGCGGCATCCTGCTGGAGCACCTCAAGCAGACCGGCCTCCACCTCGACCTCGGGCCGCGGGACCGGTTCTTCTGGTACACCTCCACCGGCTGGATGATGTGGAACTTCCTCGTCGGCGGCCTGCTCGCGGGCTCCACGATCGTCCTGTACGACGGCAGCCCCGGCTTCCCCGACACCGGCGCCCAGTGGGGCGTGGCCGAGCGCACCGGCACCACCGTCTTCGGCACCTCCGCCGCGTACGTCATCGCCTGCCGCAAGGCCGGCGTCCACCCCGGCCGCGACCACGACCTGTCGGCCGTCACGTGCGTGGCCACCACCGGCTCCCCGCTCCCGCCGGACGGCTTCCGCTGGCTCCACGACGAGGTCAAGGAGGACCTGTGGATCGCCTCGGTCAGCGGCGGCACCGACGTGTGCAGCTGCTTCGCGGGCGGCGTCCCGACCCTGCCGGTGTACATCGGTGAGCTGCAGGCCCCCTGCCTCGGCACCGACCTGCAGGCCTGGGACCCGTACGGCAAGCCGGTCACCGACGAGGTCGGCGAGCTGGTCGTCACCAACCCCATGCCGTCGATGCCCATCCACTTCTGGAACGACCCCGACGGCAGCCGCTACCACGACAGTTACTTCGAGATGTTCCCGGGCGTCTGGCGGCACGGCGACTGGATCACCCTGACCTCGCGCGGCACGGTGGTCATCCATGGCCGTTCCGACTCCACCCTCAACCGCCAGGGCGTCCGCATGGGCTCCGCGGACATCTACGAGGCCGTCGAACGGCTCCCGGAGATCCGCGAGTCGCTCGTCATCGGCGTCGAGCAGCCCGACGGCGGTTACTGGATGCCGCTGTTCGTCCAGCTCGCCGAGGGCGCCGTGCTCGACGACGCCCTCCGCGACAAGGTCAAGCGCACCATCCGCGAGCAGCTCTCCCCCCGCCACGTCCCCGACGAGATCATCCCAGTCCCCGGCATCCCGCACACCCTCACCGGCAAGCGCATCGAGGTCCCGGTGAAGAAGCTGCTGCAGGGCACGCCGCTGGACAAGGCCGTCAACCCGGGCTCCGTCGACGACCTGGGGCTGCTCACGTTCTACGCGGACCTGGCCCGCACCCGCAGCTGAGCGCCCGCGGGGGTGAGGCGGCCCCGGCCCCCCTCACCCCCCGTACGTCGCGCCGAACTCCCCGAGCACGCCGGCGAAGTCGGCGGCCAGCACCCGCGCGTCCGCGGGCCGCAGCTCCGCGGTCGTGATGCGCACGCCGGGCCCGGCCGCCAGCCGGAACCTCGCCCCCGCGGCCACCCACCACCCGCGCGACCGAAGCCCGTTCACCACCGCCGCCTCGTCGCGCACCGGCACCCACACGTTCAGCCCGCTCGCCCCGTGCGCCGCGATCCCGAGCCGCCCCAGCTCGCCGACGAGTGCCTCCCGCCGCTCCGCGTACGCGTCCCGGGCGGCCTCCACCAGCAGCCGCGCCGCCGCGTCCGTCATCAGCCGGGCGGCCATCCCCTGCAGCAGATGGCTGATCCACCCCGAGGTCAGCAGCAGCCGTCCGTCGTGCCGCGCCAGCGTCGTCGGGTCGCAGGCGAGGGCCGCCCACCGCAGGTCCGTGCCCAGGTACTTGGTGACCGTGCGCACCTGCACCCAGCGCGGCAGCCCCCCTGAGGTCAGGCTGTGCAGCGGCACGCCCGCGATCTCCGCGGCGTGGTCGTTCTCGACCACGAGGACGTCGGGCGCCTCCCGCACCACGCCGAGCAGCTCGTCCCGCCGCTCCGGCGAGAAGCACCCGCCGTACGGGTTCTGGGAGCGCGGACTGCACACCACCGCCCGCGCCCCGGCCCGCAGCGCGTCGCGCAGCGCCTCGGGCCGCATGCCCTCGTCGTCGACCGCGACCGGCAGCATGCGCAGTCCCAGCGCGGGCACCAGGTCGAGCAGATGGTGGTAGCCCGGATCCTCCATCGCCACCGCGTCGCCGGGCCGCAGTTCGACGGAGAGCAGCCGCCCGAGGCAGTCGAGCGCGCTGTGCGCGAACGTCACGTCGTCCGCCGGCACGCCGTCGCGGTCGAACCACGCGCGGGTCAGCTCCTCCAGCTCGGGAAGGCGCGGAGCCGACCGGTGCGAGCGCGCCCCGGGCGTCACCTGCACCGACGGTGGCAGTTCCGGCAGGAACGCCGGGTCCGGGTGGCCGCCCGCCAGGTCCCGCAGTCCGGCGGGCACCTTCGGCGGCCTCCTGGACGCCACGGCCGGCGCCTGCGCGACGACAGTGCCGCCGCGTCCGCGCGTGACGACGATCCCGCGCTGCCGGAGCTCCTTGTAGGCGGTCGCCACCGTGCCGGGACTGACTCCCAGGCGATCGGCCAGCGTCCGTACCGGCGGGAGCGCGGCCCCGGGGGACAACGCCCCGTCGGCCACGCCCCGTTCGACGGACGCGGCAATGCCCTTGGCGTTCGTACCGCTGATCGCATATTGTGCTGCCACATTCACAAGTATGTATCAATACAAACTTCGGGTCAAGGGGGCAGTGCATGCGATTCCCTCGCAGCCGCAGCGACATCGAGGACCTCGTACCGGGCGGCCGCGACGGCCGCCGCATGCTCTGGGTGAGCCTCACCGACAAGGCCGGATCCGGTCTCTGGTACGGCACTTCGGCTCTCTACTACACCTACGTCGCCGGACTCGCCCCGCACGAGATCGGCCTCCTGCTCGGCGTCGCCGGTGCCGTCGGCATCGCGGGCACCCCCGTCGCGGGCCGGGTCGCGGACCGCGTGCCGCTCACCCGGCTGCTCCCGGCCGTCCACGCCCTGCGCGCCGCGGCCGCCCTCGGCATCCTGCTCACCGGCACCCTCTGGCTCCTGCTGCCCATCGCCGCGCTCGGCAGCCTCGGCGACCGCGCCGCCTCGGTCCTCACCAAGCTGTACGCCGCACGCGTCGCCGGCCCGGACCGCGTCCGCTACCAGGCCCTCCAGCGCACCGTGGTCAACATCGGCTTCGGCATCGGCGGTCTCGCCGCCGCCGTCGCCCTGGCCATCGGCACCGACACCGCCTACCGCACCATGCTCATCGGGGACGCCCTCTCCTTCGCCGGCGCCGCCCTGCTCGTCCTGCGCTGCGCAGAACCGCCGTCCCCCGTGCGCGTGGTGGCCGGCGCGCCCGCCGCCGCCGGCGGGGAACCGCCCCGGACGAAGACCCCGGCCACCAGCCCATGGCGCGACCGCGGATACCTCGCCTACACCGCCACCGAGACCCTGCTGTTCCTCGACGACACGGCGCTCAACATCGGCCTGCCCCTGTGGATCGCCACCGCGACCGTCGCCCCGCACAGCCTCGTCGCCCTGCTCTTCGTGCTCAACAACGTCCTCGTCGTGCTCTTCCAGGTCCGCCTCAGCCGCCTCGGGGACGAGCCCCGCAGGGCCGCCGCCTCGCTGCCGCTGCTCGGCGTCGCCTTCCTCGTCGCGGGCGGCGCCATGGCCGTCTCGGCCGTGGACTCGACGGGGACCGCGGTCGTCGCCCTCGTCGTCGCCGCCACGGCCTTCACCGCAGCGGAGATCGTCCACGCCGCGATCTCCTGGGAGTTGTCCCTCGCCCTCGCTCCCGGCCGGTCCCAGGGCGCGTACCTCGGCGTCCACGGACTCGCACAGTCGGCCCAGCGCTCGGCGGGCCCGGTCCTGCTCACCTCCGCCGTCATGGCCGCGGGCCCGCTCGGCTGGCTGGGCCTCGGCGCAGGCCTCGCCGCCGTCTCCGTCGGCCAGCGCACGCTCGTGCGCCGCCGCCTGGACCGGCTGGACGCAGCCGAACGCCCCGGGCCGGCGGCGCCGAAGGCCCACGCCGTCCCCGGCGGGACGGTCACTGTCAGTGGCGGCGATTACGGTGAGTGACAGTTGACCGCCGTACCGAGGGGGAGCCGTCATGGCACACACCAAGCACCGCAAGCAGAGCAGCCGCCCCGCCCGCCGCACCGCGAGGACCGGCCGCCGCACGCTGCGCCGCGAGTCACCGACCACCGTCGCCGTCCTCACCGACCCCGCCGACTTCGCCGCCATGCGCGGCTACCGCAGTTTCACCTTCGACGACCACGCGAGCTACCTGCGGCAGATCGAGGGCCTGCTGCGGTCGCTCGCCTCCCGTGGCATCCACGTCCGCGTCGGGCCCTTCGACCCGGCCGAGTACGCCGAGTACTGCGCCGACACCGGCCACGACCCCGACAGCTCACGCTCCCGCACGCGGTACGCCGCCGACGTCACCACGGCTGGCCCCACCGTCCCCTACGCGGGACAGCCCCTGGAACACCTCGTCACCGAGCTCGAGTACGAGGCGGGCCGCCAGGCCACCTGGGAACGGGCCTCCGGCATCCTGGCCCGCGCCGGGGACTGCGCCGGCTGCGGCGACGACCTCGCCCGCACCTCCTTCGACCGCGCCTCCCAGGCCCTGATGCGCCTCCTCGAAGCCGCGGGGCCCGGCCACCATCACCTCGTGTGCAGCGTGCCCGCCGAGGGCACCACACTGCTCGCCGCCCTGCACGCCCGCTGCGACGAGCAGGGCATGGTCCACCTCGTCGAGGCCGAGGCCCTGGTCTGCTGCACCGTCATCGCCGCCGGGCTCGCCGAGGACAGCCCCGGCGGTCTCGTCCTGCGCAGCGGCACGGGCACTGGCCAGCCCCCGCCCGACCGCCCGGACGAAGTCCGCGGCTGGACGTTGCGCGACGGCTGGCTCCAACCCCTCACCGAGGCACAGGTCTTCAACGCCTACTGCACCGACGCCGAGTCCGGAGACCCCGTGCCCCCGGAGCCCGGTGTCGTCCACCGCCCGGGATTCGTCCTCCCGCCGCCGGAGGACGACTGAGCACGGCGCAACCCGCGAACGCCGAGGGGCGCCCCACCACCGGTGGGACGCCCCTCGGGAGGACGGGAAGCGATCACTCCCCGGACAGCACCGCCTGCGCCGCGCGCCGCGCCTCGTCGGCCGTGTCGGTCGCCCGGGCGGCCGCCGCCGCCCGCTCGCACTGCGCCAGGGTGTACTTCGCCAGCGTCGCCCGCACGTAGGGGATCGACGCCGCGCCCATCGACAGGCTCGTCACGCCCAGACCCGTCAGCACGCACGCCAGCAGCGGATCGGAGGCCGCCTCACCGCACACACCGCAGCTCTTGCCCTCGGCCCGCGCGGCCTCGGCCGCCGCGGACACCAGGTCCAGCAGCGCCGGCTGCCACGGATCCTGCAGCCGCGAGACCGAACCGACCTGCCGGTCCGCCGCGAAGGTGTACTGCGCCAGGTCGTTCGTCCCCAGCGAGAGGAACTCGACCTCCTGCAGGATCGACCGTGCCCGCAGGGCAGCCGACGGGATCTCCACCATCGCGCCGAACTTCGCGTGCAGCCCGGCCTCCCGGCACGCGTCCGCGAACGCCTTGGCGTCGATGCGGTCCGCCACCATCGGTGCCATGACCTCGAGGTATACCGGCAGGCCCTCGGCGGCCCTGGCGAGCGCCCGCAGCTGCGTGTGCAGCACATCGGGGTGGGCGAGCAGCGTCCGCAGGCCCCGCACGCCCAGCGCCGGGTTCGGCTCGTCCGCGGGCGTCAGGAACTCCAGCGGCTTGTCGGCACCCGCGTCCAGCACCCGGACCACGACCCGGCCCTCGGGGAAGGCCTCCAGCACCTGCCGGTACGCCTCGACCTGCTTCTCCTCCGACGGCGCGTTGCGGGAGTCGTCCAGGAAGAGGAACTCCGTGCGGAACAGACCCACGCCCTCCGCGCCGGCCTTCACGGCCGCCTCGACGTCCGCGGGACCGCCGACGTTCGCCAGCAGAGGCACCTTGTGCCCGTCCGACGTGGCACCCGGCCCCGAGGTCGCGGCGAGCGCAGCCCTGCGTTCCTCCGCGGCCTTCGCCAGCTCGGCCCGCCGGTCCTTGTCCGGGTCGACGTAGATGTCGCCGGTGCTGCCGTCCACGGCGATGACCGTCCCCTCGGCCAGCTCCGTGGCACCCGGCAGCGCCACCACGGCCGGCACCCCCAGCGCACGCGCGAGGATCGCGCTGTGGCTGGTCGGCCCGCCCTCCTCGGTCACGAAGCCGAGCACCAGCGACGGGTCCAGCAACGCGGTGTCGGCCGGCGCCAGGTCCCGCGCGATCAGCACGTACGGCTCGTCGCTGTCCGGGACACCGGGCATCGGCACCCCGAGCAGCCGCGCCACGATCCGGTTGCGGACGTCGTCGAGGTCCGCGACGCGCCCCGCCAGGTACTCGCCCGCGTTGGCGAGCAGCGCACGGTAGGAGGCGAACGCGTCGTACACCGCGCGCTCCGCCGAGCTGCCCACCGCGATACGGCGCTCCACGTCGGCCATCAGCTCGGGGTCCTGCGCCATCAGCGCCTGGGCCTCCAGCACCGCCTGCGCCTCGCCGCCGGCGAGGTTGCCGCGCGCGATCAGGTCGTTGGCCACCGCCTCGACCGCCTGACGTGCCCGGGCCTGCTCCCGCGGGGCCTCGTCAGCCGGAATCTGCTTGGCCGGAGGCTCGAGGACCGCGGTCCCCATGTGCCGTACCTCGCCGATCGCCACGCCGTGGCTGACACCGACGCCTCGCAGCGTTGTCTCCATCTCACCCGTCTCCGGTCGTCGCGGACGCTCGCGACCGCGTTGCCTGTGTGTATGCGTCGGGAGTGGCCTTGCCGAGAAGGCTACGTCCAGGAGAACAGAGTGGCCCCGGCGGTCACCTCTCCGTCCTCGACGAGACCGGTCAGCGCCTCGGCCGCCGCCTCAAGCGCCACCACCGGGCACACCGGGGACTTGCCGGCGGCCTCGACCGCCGCGGGGTCCCAGCGCACCATCTCCTGGCCGCGCACCACGGTGTCGCCCTTGTTGACGAGCACCTCGAAGCCCTCGCCGTTCAGCTGCACCGTGTCGATGCCGAGATGGGTCAGCACCCCGTGCCCGTCCGCGTCCACCACGACGAACGCGTGCGCGTGCAGGGACACGACCACACCGTCCACCGGGGACACGGCCACCGACGGCTCGCGCACGGGGTCGATCGCCGTGCCGGGCCCCACCATGGCACCGGAGAACACGGGGTCGGGCACCGCGGCCAGACCGATGACGCGCCCGGTCAGGGGCGACGAGACAGTCGTCATGAGGAAGCCTCCAAGCAAGTGGTCCAGACCACTCAAGTCTGCCACCCCCTTGAGGCCCGGCACACCACGCCACCGCACGCCACCCCCCGATTTGCTCCGACCGGGCGCCTCCAGTACGTTGGGTCAACCCCCGCGACGAGAACGCCACGGAGACGTGCGTGCTCACAGCGGTGCGGTAAATCCGACGGAAAGCATCTGATAAAGTCGGGGAGCGCGAAAGCCGAAAGGCAGAAACGCAAAAGCAGGAAATCCCCGCCGGCGGGAATCGGGCCCGAAAGAGTCTGATAAGCTGGTGACAACGAAGGGAAAGCCCGGAGGGGCCGGTGAAACGGTCTCGAAGGAAGCTTCCGTTCCTTGAGAACTCAACAGCGTGCCAAAAGTCAACGCCA